>JAFMJY010000081.1 GCA_017853245.1 Burkholderiales bacterium
ACCTGCGACCTTCGGGTTATGAGCCCGACGAGCTGCCAGACTGCTCCACCCCGCGCCCGATACTTTGACATTAAAGCGACTGAATTATAGCGGTTTCCGGGCCGCTTGGGTCAGGCCGGGCGTCTTTCCACCAGCGCCTGCGCGAGCGTGCCGGCATCCACGTGCTCGATTTCGCCGCCCACCGGCAGGCCGCGTGCGATGCGGGAGACGCGCACGCCCTTCCCCGCGAGCATCTCGGCGATGGTGTGCGCCGTGGCCTCGCCTTCAACGGTGAAATTGGTGGCGAGGATCACTTCCTTCACCGCCCCGTCGGAGACGCGCCTGAGCAGGCGATCCAGGTGAATTTCCCGCGGGCCGATGCCGTCCAGCGGGGACAGGCGCCCCATCAGCACGAAGTAGAGGCCGCCATAGCTCTGCGTCTGCTCCATCATCAGCATATCTGCCGGCGTCTCGACCACGCACAGAACGGACGGGTCGCGACGCGCGGAGGCGCACAGCCCACATACTTCCTGCTCCGTGAACGTGTTGCAGCGGCTGCAGTGGCGGATCTTCTCGAGCGCCCGGGTGAGCGACATCGAGAGCTTCTCGGCGCCCGGATGGTCG
The DNA here is from genome assembly GCA_017853245.1 of Burkholderiales bacterium. GTDB lineage: Bacteria > Pseudomonadota > Gammaproteobacteria > Burkholderiales > Usitatibacteraceae > FEB-7. The sequence goes on from JAFMJY010000081.1 coordinate 604, forward strand.
CGCTGCAAGAGGTGGTAGGCCATGCGCGTGGCCGATTTCGGCCCCACGCCCGGCAGGCAGCGCAATGCCTGGATCAGCGCGTCGAGGGATTCCGGCGACTGGGCGGCCACGGGATCGGAGCCGGATTCAGAACGGCAGCTTCATCCCCGGTGGCAGGTTGAGGCCGGCGGTAAAGCCCGACATCTTTTCCTGCACCGTGGCATCGACCTTGCGGGCCGCGTCGTTGAAGGCCGCGGCTACCAAGTCCTCGAGCATGTCTTTCTCCTCGCCGAGGAGCGAGGGATCGAGGGTGACGCGTCGCACTTCGTGCTTGCAGGTCATCACCACGCGCACCATTCCCGAGCCGGACTGACCCTCCACCTCGACGCTGCCGAGGCTCTCCTGCATCTTGCGCATGTTTTCCTGCATTTGCTGGGCCTGCTTCATGAGGCCCCCAAGGCCGCCCTTCATCATGCGAGCTGCTCCCTTCGGGTGGTGTCAGTCGGGTTTCGAGGAATCGGTGGGCTGGATCGATTGCGGCATGAGCTTCGCGCCCATTCCCTCGACCAGGTCGCGAACGAAGGGATCCTGTTCGATGGCGGCCACGGCGGAGTCATGTCGCTTCTGCTCTTCGAAGCCCTGCTTCGCGGCAATGCTGGTGCCGGCCGCCCCGCCCACCTTCACCGTCACGCGCCAGCCGGCGCCCAGGCCAGGCACAAGCGCCGCCTTCAGCTTGTCGACGTAAGACTTGTCGGCATAGGCCTTGTTGGCTTCGGCGAGCACCAGCACGAGGTGATTGCCCTCATAGGCACTCAGCTCCGCGTGCCGCGCGAGAAGCCCTGCCATGCCGGAGAGGCCCAATCGCTCCACCAGCGCGGGCCAGTCGCCATCAAACGCGGAGGCACCGGGCGCTGCAGCTGGCATCGGCGTCGCATCGGCGACCACGGGCGCGGGGGCTCGCTCGGGTGCCGCGGCATACGCAACGGCAACACGACCCGCGGGCGCGACGCGGTCGGGCGCAGGCGTAGCGGCAACCGCTGGCCGGCTCTGACCCGCCGCGGTGAACGACAACATGCGCATCACCGCCATGCCGAATCCCGCCGGTTCATCGGGTGCGAGCGGCAGGTCCCGGCGCCCAAGCACCGCCACCTGATAGAGCACCTGGGCGCGGGCCTCGTCGATCACCGACACGAGGGGCTCCAGGCGGCCTGCGTCGGGGTCATCGTCGGCGGGGGAGACCCCGTGGTGACACATTGCGATGCGATGCAAGATGGCGGCGAGATCCTGCAGCGCCTGGTCGCAGGAGAGCCCCCGCCCGACGATGCGGTCCGCTTCGGCGATGGCGCCGGCGCCGTCGCCCCGCCCGATGCGCTCAAGCAACGCCCAGACGAGCTCATTGCCCGCCGCGCCAAGCATCTCCGCGACTTGCGACGCGACAATCTTGCCATGGCCAAAGGCGATCGCCTGGTCGGTGAGGGAAAGGCTGTCGCGCACGCTGCCCCCGGCAGCACGAGCCAGATGCGCCAGAGCCGGATCCTCGAAGGGCACCTTCTCGGCCGCGAGCACCGTTTTCAGGTGGCCGGCGATCATCGGCGGTGACAGCGCCTTCAGGTTGAACTGAAGGCAACGCGACAGGACCGTGACGGGCAGGCGCTGGGGATCGGTGGTGGCGAGGATGAATTTCACATGCTCCGGCGGCTCCTCGAGCGTCTTCAGCATCGAATTGAACGCGTGGCGCGAGAGCATGTGCACTTCGTCGATGATGTAGACCTTGAAGCGCCCCGACACCGGCATGTACTGCGCAGTGTCGAGAAGCTCGCGCATCTCGTCGACCTTGGTGTTCGTTGCCGCGTCCACTTCGAGCAGGTCGACAAAGCGGCCCGAGTCGATTTCCGTGCATGCGCGGCATTGCCCACAGGGCCGGGAGGTCACCCCAGTCTCGCAGTTGATTGCCTTGGCGAGGATGCGAGCGAGCGTTGTCTTGCCCACCCCGCGCGTTCCCGTGAACAGGTAGGCGTGGTGCAAGCGGCCCGAATCCAGGGCGTTGGCGAGCGCGGTGACCACGTGCGACTGCCCGACCAGCTGGTCGAACGCGCGAGGCCGCCATTTGCGTGCGAGGACCTGGTAGGTCATGGCGAGGAGCGCGGCGGCGGGCTGGGCGGTTGGAAGAAGAGGCGAGCCGGAACCCCGGCACTTGAAGAATCCGACTGTGGCTGCTTCGTTCCCGACCTGACCAGGTTCGCCGGCTTTCAATGCGGGGAGGCCCGCCGGTTGGAATTATCGCACAGGGGTCAGCGCGAAACGGCGCACGTCCGAAAGCCGGCGAAGCAATCGTTGCGATTCGGCGCGTAAAAGTTGCGCCAGCGGCCGTGGGCAAGCCGGGAGCGGGTGACGAAGGACCCGCCTCGCAACGTGCCGTGGGTGCCGAAGTACGGCTGCGAGTACTCCTCGTAGGCGTCCGGCTCGAATCCGGGGTAAGGCCCGAACGGCGTCGCAGTCCACTCCCAGACGCCCCCGATCAACCCGTGCGGCGCCCCCGCCGGCCCATGCGGCGCGACACCGGCGTGCGGCGATGCCTGCCGGTAATCGAGGCTGGCGGGTTCGGGAGGCATCACGTCGCCCCAGGGGAAGTCACTCACCCCGCCAGCCGTCGCGGCGAACTCCCACTCGCTCTCTGACGGCAACCGCCGCCCCGCCCAACGGCAGTACGCCTCTGCCTCGTGGCGGTTCACGTGCACCATGGTGTCGTCGAGCGGCACGGGCTGCCACTCGCCGAACCAGCGCCGCCACCACGATGAGCCGTCGCGACGCCAGTAACGCGGGGCCTCCGGCCTCGCCTGCGCTCGCCAACGCGCGCCCTCGCCCGCCCAATACGCCTCCTGCTGGTAGCCGCCGGCATCCACGAAGGCAGCAAACTCGCCACAGGTGACGGGGCGGGATGCGATCGTGAATGGCGCCACACGCACCGGATGCGCCCACTTTTCGTTGTCGAATACGTAGCGTGATGCGTCGCGGGGGGAACCTTGCATCAGAAGCCCTCCCTCGTAGCCGATGTCGACGCAGGGCGGGAGCACCGACGAGCGCGTTGCCCAGGTGCGGGCTGGGGCCGGCAAGCCCACCGACTGCAGCGACATGAGGATAGCCTCGCCGTGCATATCCTCGTGCAGGAGCGCGAGCCGGCAGCGCTCCCGCGCTTGCGCATCTCCCGCACGAACCACCTCGAGCGTGCGCTCGAGAGTCGCGCCCAGGTAGGCCTGAATCGCATCGCGGCCGGGGAGCGCAAGATCCCAACGCCGCTCGTGGGCGACGGTTCGCGAATCGTAGAGGGCATCGGCCCCCGGCAGGCACGAAGCCATGCGCTCGCCCCGGGGGTCATCGGGCCTCCAGCGCACGCAGAAGAGTTCCTGAAAAAACCCGATGTGCCCGACTTCCCAGCGCAACGGATTCACGATCTCCCAGCGCGGCACTTCCCACTGCGAATCCGCCAGATGATTCACGAGCGAGAACGTATACTCGCGGCTCTCCCGCAGGGCATTAGCCAGCGCGTCGACGTCAGTGAGCATGGGCGATCGAAAATCTCTCCTGCCGGTTGTTCGCATAGTTACCCCGGGCACACGCGCGGCCAATAACGGCAATTGGCGCACAGCTCAGCGCTGGGCAAAACTGATCGAAACCGTCTCTCGGCCGATTGTACAGAGCCACTGGGGCGGCGAGCCCGCCGAAATCCTCATCGCCCTGCACGCGCACCGCAGCGCTGAAAGCGTCCTGGCGGCGCGCCGCGCCCATCCCCACCTTCCCATCGTGGTGGCGCTGTCGGGCACCGACCTCTACCGCGATTTGCCGGGCAGCCCCGCTGCGCATCAGGCGCTCGACGCCGCCGACCGCATCATTGCCCTGCAGTTCGACGCTCGACGTCAGCTCCCCGAGGCCTGGGCCGCCAAGTGCGTGGTGATCTATCAATCGGCGCCGATTCTCGAGCCCGTCCGAAAGTCCGCCACGCATTTCGACGTGGCAGTGGTGGGCCACCTGCGCAGCGAAAAGGATCCCGGAACCTTGTGGCGCGCCATCGAGCGCCTCGATCCGTCCCTGCCGATTCGCATCACGCACATTGGCGAGGCTCTGGACGCCCAGCTCGGCAAGGAGGCCAAGGCGATGATGGCACGCGATGCCCGCTATAGATGGGTGGGGGGCCGGGCCCACGGCCTCACGCGGCTGGCCATCCGCCGCGCGCACCTGCTGGCTCACCCGTCAGTCATGGAGGGCGGGGCCAACGTGATCGTCGAGGCCATCACCTCCGGCACACCCGTGCTCGCGAGCTTCATGTCCGGAAACCTCGGCATGCTGGGCCACGAATACCCGGGGTATTTCCCGGTCGGGGATGCGAAGGCTCTGGCGACAGCCCTCGAGCGCCTCGCCCGCGAGCCGGACGCCATGCGGGAACTGCGTCGCGCTTGCAAGCGCATCGCTCACCTCTTCACCCCCGCGCGCGAGCGCACGGCCCTTCGGCGCCTGGTGATCGAGTTGACGCGGCGCGCGGCGGCTTAAACTACAGCATTCGCCTTGCCTCACAGTCCCCACCCACATGGACATGACCCTTCGCCTCACCCAGTTCAGCCACGGCGGCGGATGCGGCTGCAAGATCGCGCCCGGCGTCCTCGAAAAAATCCTGTCCAAGGCGGCGCCTCCGATCGTCCCCAAGGAGCTGCTCGTGGGCATCGAAACGGCTGACGACGCGGCCGTCTACCAGATCAACGAGACGCAGGCGATCGTCGCCACCACGGATTTCTTCATGCCCATCGTCGACGACCCGTTCGACTTCGGCGCCATCGCCGCAACGAATGCGATCTCGGACGTCTACGCCATGGGGGGGCAGCCGCTCTTCGCGCTCGCCCTGGTCGGGATGCCCGTGGACAAGCTGCCCGTCGACGTGATCCGCCGCATTCTCGAGGGCGGCGAGTCGGTTTGCGAGCGCGCGCGCATTCCCATCGCAGGCGGGCACACCATCGACTCGGTCGAGCCGATCTACGGATTGGTGGCCATCGGGCTCGTCGACCCGCGCAACCTGAAGCGCAACGCCGGCGCCAAGCCCGGCGACAAGTTGGTGCTGGGCAAGCCGCTCGGCGTCGGCGTCTACAGCGCGGCGCTCAAGAAAGGCAAGCTCGATGATGCGGGCTACCGCGAGATGATCGCCAGCACGACCAAACTCAATACGCCGGGGCCGGCGCTCGGGCGCCTGCCCGGCGTGCACGCCCTGACGGATGTGACGGGATTTGGCCTGCTCGGCCACCTGCTCGAGATCTGCAAGGGCTCGAACGTGGCGGCGCGCGTCAACTGGTCGGCCATTCCGCTGCTGCCGGGCGCGCATGCGCTGGCTGCCGAGGGCCTCGTCACCGGTGCGTCAGGCCGCAATTTCGCGGGCTACGGCAACAAGGTGACGCTCGCCCCGGGGCTCGATCCGGCGGTCCAAGCCCTTCTCACGGACCCACAGACCAGCGGAGGCCTTCTGGTGGCGTGCAGCCCCGATGCCGTTGACGACGTCCTGTCAATCTTCCGCGCCGAGCGCTTTGACCACGCCTGCGTAGTGGGCGAGATCGTCGAGGGAGCAGCCGGCGTTCGCGTCGCCTGAGCGGCGAGGCGCGGCATCACGCCGCGCAAAAGACGTGATAGGGAAAATCCGGCGCATCCCACCGCCGGAGATCACGGAAACCTGCCTCCGCGAGCAGCGCCTCGAATTCCGTGGGCGCGTACTTGTATGAATTCTCCGTGTGGATGCGCTCGCCCTTCGCGAATCGGCGCGGCACGCCGTCCAGCATGACGGCCTGCTCCCGAAGGCTTTCCAAATGCATCTCGATCCGCCCCAGCCCTTCGTCATAACAGGCGAAGTGGGAAAAGCCTTCAATCACGAAGTCGAAGCCGAAGCGCGTGCTCAGGTGACGGAGTACGTTGCGATTGAATGCCGCGGTAACGCCGAGCGCATCGTCGTAGGCGGCGACCAGCGTTCCCGGGTCCTTCTTGCCATCGACGCCAATGAGCAGGGAGCTTCCGGGACGGGCGACGCAGTGGCTGCGGATGGAGGCGAGCAGGCGCACCGCCTCGGCCGGTGAAAAGTTTCCGATGCTCGAGCCCGGATAAAAGAACGTCACCGGGGCGTCGGTGAGCGCATCACCCAGGTCAAGGCCCTGATTGAAGTCCGCCACGACGCCGACCATCTCGATCGTCGGAAAGTCGGGCGCCAGGCGCTGAAGCGCGCCGGCAATCTCGGCCGCCGCAATGTCCACCGCGATGTAGCGCGAAGGCTCGAGGAAGGGCAGCCAGCCCCGCGCCTTGCAGCAATCTCCCGCGCCCAGGTCCACCAGCTGGCGGCCCGCGCCCACTTCCGTCGCGATCTCCAGGCGCTTCTGGTCGAAGAGCGCAACCTCCGTTCGCGTCGGGTAGTACTCGGGCAACTGGCAGATGGCTCCGTACAACGCGCAACCCAGAGAGTCGTAAAAGTACTTAGGCGCCACGATCGCCGGGCTCGCGCGCAGCCCCGCCACCACCTCGGCGCGCTCGGCGGAACGATCAGCGCGAAGGCGATCGATGATCCGAAAGTCCATGGCGCATCATAAGTGAGTCGCGCCCTTGACATCAGCCCGGGCGAGGAGCCCACTCATGCAGCGCCGCCCGTCCAGCAGGCGCCCGGAGACAAGCATGGGAATCGTTCGGTTTGACTTCAGCGGCACCACCACCGTCGTCACTGGAGGCGCCAGCGGCATTGGCCTGACTTGCGCCGAGCTGATCGCCGGCTGCGGCGGCAACGTCGTCGTTTCCGCCAGCCGCCGGCCCGACAAGACGCAGAAAGCCCTGGATCGCATTGTTTCCGCAGGCGCGGCGAGTGGAGTCAAGGCGTCGGCCTTCCCCTGCGAAGTGGGCACCGAGGCATCCGTTGCGTCGTTCTTCGACCAAGTGCGCGCGGCCGGCGTCCGGGTGGACTACCTCATCCACAGCGCGGGCGTGTCACCCAACACCGACTTCATGGACCAGACCCAGGAGGAATGGGATTCCGTCCATAACACCAACACGACGGGCGCTTTCCTGGTCACCAAGTACGCCGCGAAGTCGATGAAGGACAACCCGCTCCGCGGCGACTTCCGCGGGCGCATCCTGCTCATCACCTCGACGAACGGCATCAACAGCCAGGATCCCGTGTCCGCGCACTATGACTCGTCGAAGGCCGCCGCCAATATGCTGGTGCGCACGGCCGCCGAGCACCTGTCTGGAATGCAGGTATGCGTCAACGCGCTCGCTCCCGGGTGGATCAACACGGATCTCAATGCCACCCTGCCGCCGGATGTTCGCGAGAAGGAGTCCGCCAAGATCTGGATGCGTCGCTGGGCAGAGCCGGAGGAAATGGCCCGCTGCGCGGCACACGTGCTCACCATGCCCTACCTCATGGGCCAGGTGATCATGGCGGACGGAGGCTACCGCTAGGGCCACAAGACGCAGGCCGACGCAGGCCGTCGGCTAAAATATCGGGGCCGTGACACTTCGTTCCCCACCCCTTTCGCTCGCCTTCAGCCTCCGCTTCGAGGATCTCTACGATTCCGGGGGCCTCGCCAAGCTGGACGCACACTTCCTCGAGGCCCTTCGCCACGAGGATGCCGCGTTGGCCGATCGCCTGGCCGCTGCCCGCGCGAACCCCGAGTCGCTTGGCGCCAAGCCCGAGGCCGAGCTGCTGCTCGCGCTCGCGCCGGTGCTGGAGGATTTCATCGCGAAGCTCTTCGGCATCGAAAAGGAAATCGACGCGTTGGTGGCCGAACACACCGCGCTCGATCCCCTCTTCCGCGTCAAGCGCAAGTTCGTCCAGCGCCGCGCGATGCTCAAGATCAAGGCCGATGCCGCTGCCCAGCTCGATGGCCTGGCTCTGGGGCGGGAACTCGCCACGATGCTCGGCGGCTCCTTCGAGGAATTGGCCTTTGCCCAAGCGGTAACCGGGTGGCTCGCCGACGAGGCTGCAAACGCTCGAGCCCTGGAAGTTGCCGAGCAATATGCGGCGTGGGCGGCCCACACGCCCGAGGGGCGCGCCCGACACAAGGGCAGCGTCCTCTTCAAGCCACCGCAGCGGCTGGATCCTGAGCACCTGGTGCCCGTCTCGACAGACCGATCCAAGGGTTACGCCGTTCATACCTTGCACCACATCCGTCGCCGCGAGGGCTTTGCGCTGACGGATGCTGGCATGGGCCTGCGCGGCGCCTTGGACCAGACGAATTACTGCATCTGGTGCCACGAGCAGGGCAAGGATTCCTGCTCGAAGGGCCTGCAGGAAAAGCGCGACGCGGAAAACAAGGTCGCCTTCAAGAAGAGTCCCTTCGGCGTGCCGCTCGCCGGCTGCCCGCTCGAGGAGCGCATCTCCGAATTCCAGAAGTTGAAGAGCGAGGGCGTGCCCGTGGGGGCGCTTGCCACCATCGTCGTGGACAACCCGACCGTCTGCGCCACCGGCCACCGCATCTGCAACGACTGCATGAAGTCATGCATCTACCAGCGGCAGGACCCGGTCAATATCCCGGAAGCCGAGACGCGCACATTGAAGGACGTGCTCGCTCTCCCGTGGGGCTTCGAGATCTACTCGCTGCTCACGCGCTGGAACCCGCTCAGCTTCCGCCGCTGGCTGCCGAAGCCAGCCACGGGCAAGCGCGTGCTGGTCGTGGGCATGGGCCCCGCCGGCTTCACCCTCGCGCATCACCTGATGAACGACGGGCACACGGTAGTCGGGATTGATGGCCTGAAGATCGAGCCGCTCGACTCACGCATTTCCGGCGCGGATGTATTCGGCAACCGAACGCCCTTCGAGCCGATCCACGACATCAAGACACTGCAGGAACCCCTCGATGCCCGCGTCATGGCGGGCTTCGGCGGCGTGGCCGAATACGGCATTACCGTTCGCTGGGACAAGAATTTCCTGAAGATCGCGCGGCTGCTGGTGGAGCGTCGCAGCAGCTTCTCCCTCATTGGCGGCGTGCGCTTTGGCGGCACGCTCACGGCGGAGATGGCCTTCTCCATGGGGTTCGACCACATCGCACTGGCGGCGGGCGCCGGCAAGCCCACGGTGCTGGACATTCCCAACGGCCTGGCCCATGGCGTGCGCACGGCGTCCGACTTCCTGATGGGCCTGCAGCTCACCGGCGCTGCGCGTGCCGACTCGATCGCCAACCTTCAGGTGCGCCTGCCCATCGTGGTGATCGGTGGCGGCCTCACTGGCATCGATACTGCGACGGAAAGCCTCGCCTACTACCCGGGCCAGGTGGAAAAGTTCCTGAACCGCTACGAGACGCTCGTTGCGGAAAAGGGTGAAGCCGCGGTTCGGGCCTCGTGGCGCAACAGCGAGCGTGAGGTCGCGGACGAATTCATCGCCCACGCCCGCGCTATTCGCGCTGAGCGAGAGGCTGCCGCCAGGGAAAGTCGCGAGCCGCGCGTGCTGGAGCTGTTGCAAAGCTGGGGCGGCTCCACCCTCGCCTACCGCAAGCGCCTGCTGGATAGCCCGAGCTACACGCTGAACCACGAGGAAGTCGAGAAGGCCCTCGAGGAAGGCATTCAGTTTGCCGAGTGCCTCACGCCGGTTCGTATCGACGTGGACGCCAACGGCCACGCACAGGCGCTCGTGATGCGCACGAAGTCCGAGACCGGGGAAGAGACGGAGCACACCGTGCCCGCCCGCACCATTTTCATCGCAGCAGGCACCTCGCCCAACACGGTGCTCGCTCGGGAGGATGCCGGGCATTTTGTCCTCGATGGGCGCCACTTCCAGGCGGTCGACGACGAAGGCCATCCGGTGAAGCCCGAGAGGTCCGCGAAGCCCGCGGAAACACACGTGCTGCTTTCGCGGGATAGCGAAGAGCGTTACGTGAGCTTCTTCGGCGACCTGCACCCGTCCTTCTCGGGCAACGTCGTAAAGGCCATGGGATCGGCGAAACGCGGCTACCCGGTGGTGAGCCGCGTTCTCGAACGCCGGCCTGCGCGCGCTGCGTCCGAGTCGGCTGGATTTCTTCGCGATCTCAATGCCCAACTGCGCGCGCGGGTGCACAAGGTGGAGCGCCTCACCCCGACCATCGTCGAGGTGGTGCTGCACGCGCCCCTCGCCGCGCGGCAATTCAAGCCGGGCCAGTTCTATCGGCTGCAAAACTTCGAGGCCGCCGCGCCCGTCATCGACGACACTCGCCTGGCAATGGAAGGCCTTGCGCTCACGGGTGCGTGGGTCGATCGAGACAAGGGTCTCGTTTCCACCATCGTCCTCGAAATGGGTGGCTCGAGCGACCTGTGCGCTCTGCTCTCTCCCGGAGAGGCGGTAATCCTCATGGGGCCCACAGGCGAGCCCACGGAAACACCGGGTGGCGAGACGGTCGCACTGGTCGGTGGCGGCCTCGGCAACGCCGTGCTCTTCTCCATCGGCGCCGCGCTTCGTGCTGCGGGCTCGACGGTGCTCTACTTCGCTGGCTACAAGAAGCTCATCGACCGCTACAAGGTCGCACAGATCGAGATGGCCGCGGACGAAGTCGTCTGGTGCTGCGACGAGTCACCGGGGTTCGATGCCGGCCGTGCGCAGGACAAGTCGTTCGTGGGCAACATCGTCGAAGCGATGAAGGCGCACGCTGAGGGCAAGCTCGGCCCGCCCACCGTTCGCCTGCAGGACGCCGACCGCATCATCGCCATCGGGTCTGACGGGATGATGGGCGCCGTTGCGGCCGCCCGCCACCGCGTGCTCGCCCCCTACGTCAAGGCTTCTCACGTGGCCGTGGGCTCGATCAACTCGCCCATGCAATGCATGATGAAAGAGATCTGCGCGCAGTGCCTTCAGCCGCAGGTGGACCCGCAAACGGGCAAGACGACCTACGTTTTCTCCTGCTTCAACCAGGACCAGTCGCTCGACCGCGTGAGCTTCCCCGGCCTGCGAGCGCGCCTGGGCCAGAACGCAGCGCAGGAAACGCTTTCCGCCCAGTGGATCGACCGGCTGCTGGTCGCCGGGCGGCGCAGAAAGGGCTGCCGTTTCGCCTGAACGATTGTCCTGATGGGTGACGTCACGGGATAATCGCCCGTTGGACACCACCCCAACCCAGGGACTTCACCATGCGCGACGTGCTCGACGAGGCAAGCCCAGTACAAGCACTACGCCTGGCGCTCAACAACGCGTTCCCGGACCGGCGTGACCTCAACGACTTCCCGTTCGAGGGGAATCTTTTGCAGGCGTGGCAGGCCTTTTCCCGCTTCCTGGCACTGTCGCCCGAGGCGATGGCAAAGGCGCTTGCGCCGATGTATCA
>JAFMJY010000189.1 GCA_017853245.1 Burkholderiales bacterium
GCACGATCACCGCCGCCGAGCCGATGAAGCAGCCGTGCGGCTGCAGCGTGTCGAAATCCAGCGGAATGTCGCCCATCGAGGCTGGCAGGATGCCGCCCGAAGCGCCGCCCGGAAGGTAGGCATAGAGCTCATGCCCCTCCTGCATGCCGCCGCAGTACTCGGCGATCAATTCCTTCACCGTGATGCCTGCTGGCGCGACGTGCACGCCGGGGCGGTTCACGCGGCCCGAGACGGAGAAGGAGCGCAGGCCCTTGCGGCCGTTTCGCCCCTGCGAGGCAAACCAATCGGCGCCCTTCTCAAGGATCTCGCGCACCCAAAAAAGCGTCTCGAAATTGTGCTCGAGCGTCGGCCGCCCGAAGAGGCCCACCTGCGCCACGTACGGCGGGCGCAGGCGCGGCATGCCGCGCCTGCCCTCGATGGACTCGATCATCGCCGACTCTTCGCCGCAAATGTAGGCGCCGGCGCCTCGCCGCAGATGGATCTCCGGCAGTGGCCCCGGTGGGTCGGCCTTCAGCGCAGCCACCTCGCGCTCGAGCATCTCGCGGCAGCCGTGGTACTCGTCACGCAAATAAATCCAGGCCTTGTCGATGCCGACGGCCCACGCGGCGATCAGCATGCCTTCCAGGAAACGATGCGGGTCGCGCTCGAGGTAGTGGCGATCCTTGAACGTGCCCGGCTCGCCCTCGTCGATGTTGATCGCCATGTAGCGCGGGCCCGGCTCGGCACGCACGATGCGCCACTTGCGGCCCGCTGGAAAGCCCGCGCCGCCCAGCCCGCGCAGGCCCGCGTCCTCGAGCGGCTTGATCACGGACTCCAGGTCGCGCTTGCCCGCCACGCAATCGGCCCATAGCGAATAGCCGCCAGCCTTGCGATAGTCGGCGTAGGTCACCACCGACGGGCGCGGCGCACGCACGGCGCCTTCCCTCACGACGGTGGCCACCTTCTCCACGGTGGCTTCGCCAAAGGCATGTTGGCCGACGCAAACCGCCGGCGCCTCGGCGCAGCGGCCGATGCAGGGCGCCGGAATCACGCGCACACCCGAGCCCAGCGCCGTCTTCAATCGCTCGAGCAGGGGCCCCGCACCCGCCATCTGGCAGGAGACCGTGTCGCACACGCGCACCGTCAGCTTGGGCGGCGCGCTCTCGCCCTCGCGAAGCACGTCGAAGTGATGGTAGAAGGTGGCGACCTCGTAGACCTCCGCCTGCGAAAGCTTCATCGCCTCGGCAAGCGCGGCAAGCCTCGGGGCCGACAGGGAGCCGAACCGGTCCTGCAACTTGTGCAGGTTTTCGATGAGGTACTCGCGCTCGAGCGGGCTGGATCCCAGCGCCTCGGCGACTTCCCGGCGGCGCTCGGCATCGACACCTCGGCCCTTTGGGGTTGGCCGGGCTCGGAACGTCACGGGCTTCACGGGGGCTTCAGACATTGCCATGGGTCTAACGAAACCCCCCTATCTTACAGGCAGGGCGCGGCGCGGCCGACGCAGACGCCCCGGGGGAGCGCGCCTGCGCTCGCGCCCGGGGCAGGACGGCACTCAGCCCTTGAGGCAGGTCGACATGAAGGCTCGGCGCTCGTCGCCTTTCAACTCCTTGCGGGCGGCATCGGCGTTGCAGCGCTTCATCTTGTCCTGCTGGCGCTCGGTCGCGCCCTCCTTGGCGGCCGGGACGGCTTCGGCCTTGCTGGCGAGGGCGCCCGTGGAAAGGGACAGCAGGGCGGCCAGCACCAGCGTGCTACGAGTCGGCAGTTTCATGAATTTCTCCTTCGATAGGTGGATGAAGGGGCGCACGGCGCCCCGCCTTGTCGGCGCGGCCATTGAGGCGCAACCCACCCTGGAGGAGAAACGAAAACCCGCCGGAGAGCCGCGGGATTAGGCCTTGCCGCCCGCTTGCGCGTGCGCTGCAGCGGAAAACTTCTCCTGAATCTCGCGGCGCATGCTGCGCCGCATTTCAGCCGCCGCATGACGGCGCAATTCCAGCGGCGTTTCGGGCACGAACGGAACCACGGGCGTCGGCACGCCCGCTTCGTCGACGGCCACCATGGTGAAGTAGCAACTATTCACGTGCCGCACCACTTGCTGCTGGATGTCTTCGGCCACTACCTTGATGCCCACCTCCATCGAGGTGCGGCCGGTGTGGTTGACCGACGCGAGGAAGGTGACCAGCTCGCCCACCTTGATGGGCTGCTTGAAGAGCACCTGGTCGACGCTCATGGTCACCACATAGCGCCCGGCGTAGCGGCTCGCGCAGGCGTACGCCACCTGGTCCAGGTACTTGAGCAGCGACCCGCCGTGCACCTTGCCGGAGAAATTGGCCGTGTCCGGCGTCATCAGCACCGTCATCTGGAGCTGATGCGCCGGAATGTCGAGCGGCACGGAGCCTCAGTCGCGCTGCTGGATGCCCATGATGAGCCAGGGCGCGTTGCGCTTGCGCAGATCCTGGCGAACGTGCCAGACCTCGTCGAACGGCTCGGGGTTGCGTGCGTCGTCCTCGCGGATGAGGCCGTAGAAGCGCACGCTCGCGATGGCGTAATCGCCTTCGACCACGGCTTCCACGAGTTCAGCCTCGAGGCTCACCACTTCCGTGCGCTGGGACGCGGCGCCGCGCTCATTCACCTGCATCGAGAGCTCGGCGAACATCTCCGGCGTGGTGAAGTTGCGGATGTCGTCCA
>JAFMJY010000082.1 GCA_017853245.1 Burkholderiales bacterium
GGCTCGCCCTGCCAGAGCAGCTCGTAGCCCAGCTCCTCGGTGTCGGTGCACATCTTCGCGAGGCTCGCGAATTTCTCCTTGAACACGTGGTCGGCGTGCGAGCGCTCGTGCTCCTCGAAAGAGCGCCAGTAGGTGACGATGACGAGGTGGTCTTCCTGCGCGCCAGGCGTGTGGAGCGAGCCTTCCTCGGAAGCAAAGCCCGAGAACTTGAACACCTGGCCGGCGAGAAAGCCACCCTTGTCGCCGCCGTAAGTGTTCTTCACGGTGTTGCACATTTCGCCGAGGGCGAGCTCGACGTCGTCGAAGCTCACGCCGGGCTTGAGCTTGACCTTGTTGAACAGCATCTTGGCCCCGAAGGGCACCGAAATCGCGTGGAACATACGTTTCTCCTTGAACGGTCGGCGCGGATTCTAGACGATCCGCGGGGTTTGGACGGCGCCGCTCGCGAGAGGTTCGCCCTCAGGCGCCCTGCGGGGGCTCGTCGCCCGCGTCGTCCTCTGGCGGCGGCGGCAACCAGGCGGCTCTGCGCTTCTCCAGGAAAGCCGAAATACCCTCACGGGCCTCAGGGCCGGCGCGTACGCGAGCGATGCGCTGGGTGGTGTCCGCCACCAGCGCCGGGGTGATGGGCTGGCCGGCAACGGCGCCGATGAGCTCCTTGGCTTCCCCTTGGGCGACCGGGCCGCACTCGAGCAACGCGCCGATGATGGCGCCGATGCGCTCATCGAGTTGCTCCTCGCTCAGGACGATCTCGTGGACGAGCCCCATCCGCCAGGCGTCCCCGGCCTCGAAGCGCTCTCCCGTGAGGAAGTAGCGGCGCGCCCAGCGTGCGCCCATCGCGGCGATGACATGCGGCGAAATCACGGCCGGGACGAGGCCCAGCTTCACCTCGGAGATTGCAAACGTGGCCGTGTGCAGCGCCACGGCAATGTCACAGCAGGCAACGAGGCCCACGCCGCCGCCGAAGGCGGCGCCCTGGACGCGGGCGACCGTCGGCTTGGGCATCTCCGTGAGCGTGCGCAACATCCGCGCGAGCAGGTCTGCATCGCGCTGGTTGGCTTCCGGCGTAGCCGCCGCCGCGCGTCTCATCCAGTTGAGGTCGGCGCCAGCGGAGAATGACTTGCCGGCTGCGGAAAGCACGACGATTCGCACCGTGTCGTCGGCACGCGCTTCCTCGAGGGCTTCGGTGAGCTCCGCGATCATGGTTTCGTCGAAGGCGTTGTGCCGCTCCGGGCGGTTGAGCGTGATGAGCGACAGGGGTCCCTGGCGCTCGGTGACAAGGGTGGTAGGCATGGTGGGAGCGGTTCAGCGAAAGAGAAGGAGTGTCAGGCGAGTTCGACAGCGATGGCGGTTGCTTCGCCACCGCCGATGCACAACGAAGCGACCCCGCGTCGCTGGCCGCGCTGGCGAAGCGCGTGCAGCAGCGTGACGATGATGCGCGCGCCTGTGGCGCCGATGGGGTGGCCGAGGGCCACGGCGCCACCGTGCACGTTGAGCTTGTCGCGCGGGATGCCGAGCGATCGCATGGCCGCCATCGCGACCACGGCGAAGGCCTCGTTGATCTCGAACAAGTCAACCTCGCCAATGGACCAGCCCGCGCGCTCGAGCACACGCTGAATGGCGCCTTCCGGCGCCGTCGTGAACCACGCCGGCTCCCGCGCGTGCGAGGCCATGGCGACGATGCGCCCGAGGATGGCAGTGCCGCGCCGCCGCGCTTGCGATTCCGCCATCAGCACGAGGGCAGCGGCACCATCGGAAATCGACGACGACGTGCCCGCCGTCACACGGCCGTCGGCATTAAAGGCAGGCCGCTGCTTGGGAAAGCGCGACACGTCAATCACGAAGGGCGTTTCGTCGCTAGCCACCTGCTCATCGCCAGACCGCCCACGCACCGTCACGGGTGCGATCTCGTCGGCAAAGCGGCCCTCGCGGGAGGCCTCCACGGCGCGTCGCACCGACTCGACGGAGTACGCCTCCATCGCTTCGCGCGTGAAGCCGAGCGCTGCCGCAGTCTGGTCGGCGAAATGCCCCATGGCCTTGCCGTCCCACGGGCTTTCGAGCCCGTCGAGCGCCATGTGGTCCAGGAGGCGCTGGTGGCCGTAGCAGTACCCGGCGCGCGACCTGGGCAGGAGGTGCGGGGCGTTGCTCATCGATTCCATGCCGCCAGCCGCGACGATGCTCGCATCGCCGCACGCAATCGACTGGGCACCGAGCATCACGGCCTTCATCCCGGAACCGCAGACCTTGCTGACGGTGGTGCAGGGGGTTGCAAGCGACAAACCTGCCGCGAGCGCCGCCTGTCGCGCCGGCGCCTGGCCGAGGCCCGCCGGGAGCACGCAGCCGAGATAAGCCTCGTCAATATCGCTTGGAGCCACACCCGACTCGGCGACTGCGGCGCGCAAGGCCGTTGCGCCGAGGTCGGTTGCGGAGACGGAGGAAAGGCGCCCGAGGAGGGCGCCTATGGGTGCGCGCTTCGCCCCGACGATGACGACCGGATCGCTCATCGGGGAGCCGGCGTCAAAGGCGCTCGATGATCGCCGCGATGCCCTGGCCGCCACCGATGCACATGGTGACGAGGCCGTAGCGCCCGCCCGTGCGATGCAGCTCGTACACGCACTTGACGGTAAGGATGGCGCCGGTGGCGCCGATGGGGTGGCCGAGGGCCACTGCGCCGCCGTTCGGGTTGACCTTCGCCGGGTCGAGGCCGAGGCCCTTGGTGACCGTCATGGCCTGCACCGCAAACGCCTCGTTGGATTCGACCACATCCATGTCGGAGGGCTTGAGCCCTGACTTCTGGAACACGCGCTGCACGGCCGGGATCGGGCCCTCGCCCATGATGTGCGGCTCCACTCCCGCGTGCGCGTAGGCCACCAGCCGGGCCAACGGCTTCACGCCAGCCTTCGCTGCAGCGGCAGCTTCCATCATCACGATGGCTGCGCCGGCGTCGTTGATGCCGGAAGCGTTGCCCGCCGTTACCGAGCCATCCTTCTTGAAGGCCGGGCGGAGCTTGGCGAAATCCTCGGGCTTGGCGTCCTTGCGCACGTGCTCATCGGTGTCGAAGACCACCGGGCCCTTCTTGCTCTTGAGTTCGACCGGCACGATCTGGCTCTTGAAATGGCCAGCAGCCATGGCGGCGGTGGCACGACGATGCGATTCCAGTGCGAAGGCATCCTGCTCCTCGCGCGTGAAGCCGTGCTTGGCGGCCAGGTTCTCGGCGGTGATACCCATGTGGCCGGTGCCGAACGGGTCCGTGAGGGCGCCCACCATGGCATCGACGATTTGCCCGTCACCCATGCGCTGTCCCCAGCGAGCCCCGGGAATGAAATAGGCCGCGCGGCTCATGCTCTCGGCGCCCGCGCCGATGGCCACATCCACGTCGCCCAGCAGAATGTGCTGAGCGGCCGAGACAATCGCCTGCAGGCCCGAGCCGCACAGTCGGTTGACGGTGAGGCACGGTGTGCCCACGGGCAGGCCCGCATCGATGGCCGCCACGCGGGAGATGTACATGTCGCGGGCCTCGCCGTGCACCACGTTGCCGAGCACCACGTGGCCCACCGTGGCGGGGTCCACCTTGCCGCGGGCCAGCGCTTCCTTGATCGCGATGGCGCCCAGTTGAGTGGCGGGGATGTCCTTGAGCGACGCGCCGTAATCGCCGATTGCCGTGCGAGCGCCTGAGACGATGACCACTTCGCGTGCAGCCATGGAGACCTCCTTGAGTGAGCGGGATGGCGCGCAGCTGCCGGTCGCGCTGCGCGAGCGGGCGAATTATCGCACTTCGCGCCATTCCCTAGCCGCTTGCTACTTGGCGCCCATGCGGATGGCGCCATCGAGCCGGATCACCGACCCATTGAGCATGGGGTTCTCGATGATGTGGGCGGCGAGGGCAGCGTATTCCTCGGGCTGGCCCAGCCGAGACGGGAAGGGAACCTGGGCGCCGAGGGAGGCGCGAATCTCCTCCGAGAGCCCTTGCACCATGGGGGTGTCGAAGATTCCCGGGGCGATGGCGACGACGCGTATCCCGTGGCGAGCGAGCTCGCGCGCGGCGGGCAGCGTGAGCCCGTTCACGCCGGCCTTCGAGGCTGCATAGGCCACCTGCCCGATCTGGCCTTCCTCGGCCGCGATGGAAGACGTGTTGATCACCACGCCACGCTCGCCAGTCGGCTCCGGCGCCTGCGACGCCATTTGCGCCGCCGCAAGCCGCAGCACATTGAACGTGCCCACCAGATTGACGGCGATGGTGCGTTCAAACGTGGCAAGCGTGTGCGGCCCCGATTTGCCCACCACGCGCTCACCCGGGACGATGCCGGCGCAGCTGATGGCGCCGTGCAGACCCCCGAATGTGGAGACGGCAAGCGCGATTGCAGTGGCCACTTCGTCCTGTCGAGTGACGTCCACGCGCTGAAACCGAGCCCGCTCGCCCAGCTCCGCGGCGAGGCTCGCCCCATGCTCGCTCACGTCGGCGATCACGACAGCACCGCCTGCGCCGACTAACCGTCGCGCCGTCGCTTCGCCGAGCCCCGAAGCGCCGCCGGCCACCAGAAACGTCCGACCCGAGATCTGCATGTGCGTCCTCCTTGGTCGTCGGGAGTATAGGTCCGCCCTTGCGCCCAACGGCGTAGAGACGCCCGGCCGGGGGAGGCGCCCAATGGCGGCAATGCCAACTGCGGCTTCGCCCTGATCGGACTTTTTCGATGCTGCCTATCCGAATCCTTGCCCTCTTGCTCGCCATCGCCCCTCCCGTGTTGCACGGGAGCGCCTCGGCGCAGATGCCGTCGTCGTCGGCCGACTTCGGCCGCTTCCTCTATCAATCGAACTGTGCGGTCTGCCACGGCATGGGCGGCAAGGGCGACGGCCCGCTCGCGGGCAAGGTCGACACCCGAGGCGGGGCGGATCTCACGACGCTTGCCAAGGCGAACAACGGCGTCTTTCCGCTGGAGCGGGTGTACCAGGTGATCGACGGGCGCGAGGAAATCCTCCTTCACGGGCGTCGGGACATGCCGGTGTGGGGCACCACGTTTCTTGAGCGCATCGCCTCGGAGGGCACGATCGAGCTGCCCTGGGGCCGGGAGTTCTATGTTCGTGTCCGGGTTCTCGCGCTTGTCGACTACCTGAGCCGTATCCAGCAACGCTGATCTTTCTCAACCCATCGGGAGCCCCCATGCACTCTCCACGCCACTCGCTGATGGCCCTGGCGGTCGCCGCCAGCGCCCTGTTCACTCAGGCCGCCACGGCGGCTGACAAGTTCGACTTCGGCAAGCGCGAGTACGAGAGCAACTGCGCGGTCTGCCACGGCATGAAGGGCAGGGGCGACGGGCCGTACGCGGGCTTCGTGCAAACGAAACGCGGCCTCGACCTCACCACGATCCAGAAGCGCAATGCGGGCGTGTTCCCGCTTCTGCAGGTTCTCGAGACCATCGATGGCCGTCGCGAGATCGCCGCGCATGGCCCGCGCGACATGCCGATCTGGGGCCGCGATTACCTCGAGAAGGGGCGTGGCGACTACCTGGAGGTTCCCTACGACCTGGAGCGTTATGTCGAGACGCGCATCGTTGCGCTCGCCGATTACCTCTTTCGGCTGCAGGCAAAGTAGAGGCTCGGGTCAGCGGCGCTCGGCGGCGGCCGGAAAGGCCACCACATGATCCACGTCGAGTCGGATGCCGATCCGTTCGCCGATGGCGTGGTTGTGGTGAGACGGCACCAGCGACAGGACCGTGCGCCCGTCGTTTAGCTTGAGCGTGTACAGGAAGTCGGCGCCGCGAAAGGCCTTGCTCACCACCTCGGCTTGCAGGGGCGCATCGTCGTCGTGCTGGACGTCGTCGGGGCGCAGGAGAAGCGAAACCGGCATCCCCGGGGTGAGCTCGCAGCCAGGGCAATGGGGGATCGGACCCAACGGCGTGTCGATGGCGTCCTCGGGGGTCGCCAGGCCGTCGAGCAGAACCCCGTCACCGACGAAGTCCGCGACGAAACGCGACCGCGGCCGGTGATAGAGCATGTAAGGCGTGTCCCATTGCTCGATCCGGCCCTCGCGCATCACGCCCACCATGTCCGCCATTGCAAAGGCCTCGTTCTGGTCGTGGGTCACCAGGAGCGCCGTCGTACCCGACTGCTTGAGGAGCGCTCGCACCTCGTGCGAAAGGCGCTCGCGGAGCGCCCCATCGAGGTTCGAGAACGGCTCGTCGAGCAGCAGGAGCCTGGGTTCCGGAGCGAGGGCCCTGGCGAGCGCGACGCGCTGGCGCTGGCCGCCGGATAGCTCGTGCGGAAACTTGCTGCCCATGCCTGGCAGGCCCACGGCGGCGAGCAGTTCCGCCGCGCGCTGGCGGCGAGCCGGCCGCGGGAGGCTGTGCAGCCCGAAGGCCACGTTGTCGACGCAGTCGAGGTGCGGGAACAGCGCGTAGTCCTGGAACACCACGCCGACGCGCCGCCTCTCGGTGGGCAGGTTTAGGCCGGGGGCGCTGACGCGCTCACCGCCGATACGGATTTCGCCTTCCGCGATCGCCTCCAGCCCGGCCACGCAACGCAGCACCGAGGTCTTGCCGCACCCGCTTGGCCCCAACAGGCAGCCGATCTCCCCGGGAGCCAGAGACAAGCCGAAGTCGGCGAGCACCGGCGGCGTCCCGGGATAGGCGAATCGAAGGCCGGCAATGTCGAGGGCGTTGGGCATGCAGAAGGGTGGGCTAAGGGGTTGAGCCGTAAGGGAAGTTTGGCGTTGTGCAGGCGCTTGGCCTGCCAATGCGAAGCATTCTCATTTACAATCCAGCCAACGTCAACCGGCGATACCCCCCCCGATGCGCCAAGCCTGCACCCTCCTCACCACCTCCCTGCTATTCGCCCTTTCCCCTGCGGTCGCCTCGGAAAAGACCCTGAACCTCTATTCGTCGCGTCACTACCAGACGGATGAGGCGCTCTACGAGAGCTTTACCCGGAAGACCGGCATCCGCATCAATCGCATCGAGGCAGGCGAGGACGCGTTGATCGAGCGACTCAGGAATGAGGGAGCGCGCAGTCCCGCGGACGTGCTCGTTACCGTCGACGCCGGGCGGCTCTGGCGCGCCGAGCAACTGGGCCTCTTCCAGCCGGTGAAATCGCCGTTGCTTACCGAGCGAATCCCAGCGGCGCTGCGGCACCCCGAGGGCCTGTGGTTTTCGTTCTCCATCCGGGCCCGGCCGATCCTCTACCGCAAGGGTGCCGTGGACCCCTCGCTGATCCAGCGCTACGAGGACCTTGCCGACCCGCGCTGGAAAGGCAAGGTTTGCATCCGATCGAGCGGCAACATGTACAACCTCTCGCTGATGGGCTCGATGATCGCGGCCTCCGGGCCCGAGAAGGCCGAGCAATGGGCGAAGGGGGTCGTGGCCAATTTTGCGCGCCCGCCCAAGGGCGGTGACACGGACCAGCTGAAAGCCGTGGCGGCCGGGGAGTGCCAGATCGCGCTCGCCAACACCTACTACTACGTTCGGCTGCTCAAGTCGGCGAAGCCGGATGAGCGCAGGGTCGCCGAGAAACTGGGCGTGATCTTCCCCAATCAGGGGGACCGCGGCGCGCACATCAATGTCTCGGGCGCAGGCGTGCTCAAGCACGCGCCCAACCGTGAGTCGGCCGTGAAGTTCCTCGAGTATCTGGCGGGTGACGAGGCTCAGGCGTACTTTGCCAACGGGAACAACGAGTACCCGGTGTCCGGGCCCGTGCGCGGCAACCCGGAACTGGCGGGGCTCGGAGAGTTTCGCCGGGATAGCGTCAATGTGACGCTATTGGGCCGCAATCAAGCGGCCGCGCAGCAGATCTACGACCGGGCTGGCTGGCGCTAGGTGACCGCCTCGCCGCGAACGAGGCGGCGCGAGGCGATGATCAACGGGCCCAGCCCCACTGCCACGATGGCGAGCGACGCGGTCGAGGCCTCGGCAAGGCGTTCGTCGGCGGCGAGGTTGAAGGCCTGCACCGCCAGCGTGTCGAAGTTGAACGGCCGCATCACGAGTGTGGCGGGCAGTTCCTTCATCACGTCGACGAACACCAGCAGCGCTGCCGTGACCAGGCTCGGCCGAAGCAGGGGCACGTGCACCCGCCACAACGTCAAACCGGGCCCCTGGCCGAGCGATCGCGACGCCTCCTCCATCGCCGGCGTGATCTTCGCGAGCCCCGCGTCGACCGATTGCAGCGCAACGGCCAGGAAACGAATGAGGTAGGCGTAGACAAGCGCCACGATGCTTCCGGTGAGGAGCAACCCGGGGTCCTCCCCCGTGAGCCGCTGCAGGAGGCTCGCGATGGCATGGTCCACGCGTGCCGCAGGGATGAGCACGCCGACCGCAATGACCGCCCCCGGCACGGCGTAACCCAGCATGGCCAGGCGGTTTACGCCAGCCGCGAATCGGCTGCGGGAGAGGCGGGCGCCGTACGCGAGCGTGAGCGCCACCAGCACGGCCAGCGCAGCGGTGATGGCCGCCAGGGTGAGGCTGTTGGCGGCGAGAGCCGCGAAACGCATGCCGAATTGCGCGTCGCCCACGTCGAGCGAAAGGGAGGCGAGGAGCCCCGCGGGCACGAGGAACCCGAGAGCGACCGGCAGCGCGCAAGCCAGGCCGGCAAGCCAGGCTCGGGCGCCGAAGAGCTGCACGCGCGGCCGCCGACGCGCGAGCGCCGCCTCGTGGAAACGCGCTTGCCGGCGCGCCGCTCGCTCGGCGACCAGCAGCACCCCGGCGAACGCAAGCAGCATCACCGAGAGCTTGGCCGCGCTCACCGGCTCGCCGAGCGACATCCACGTTCTCAGGATGCCGGTGGTGAACGTCGGCACGCCGAAGTACGCCACCGTGCCGTAATCGGCCAGCGTCTCCATGCACGCGAGGGCGATCCCGGCTGCGATGGCCGGGCGCGCAAGCGGCAGGCTCACCCGAAAAAATGTCTGGCCCGGCGACAGCCCCAACGTCCGTCCGGCTTCCGTGA
Organism: Burkholderiales bacterium; assembly: GCA_017853245.1. Lineage (GTDB taxonomy): Bacteria > Pseudomonadota > Gammaproteobacteria > Burkholderiales > Usitatibacteraceae > FEB-7. Next base: position 8,929 of record JAFMJY010000082.1, read on the forward strand.
GCGAGGGCGACTGGGACGCAAAGGTCGCGCGCGTCAGGAGATACACATACGGATAGAGGACGGCCACCATCAACAGGGCGGCACCGCCGAGCGAGCGAATGTCGGGAAACCAGTAATCGCCGGCGGCCCAGCCAAACAGGGAGCGAAGCCCACTCTGTATCGGCCCCGCGAACTGCAGCAAGTCCGTGTAAACGTAGGCCATGACGTAGGCCGGCATGGCCAGCGGCAACAACAGCGCCCACTCCAGCGCAGCGCGGCCCGGGAAGTCGAAGCGGGCCACGAGCCAGGCGGTGGCTACGCCCACCACGCCGGTTCCGGCACCCACCAGGACAACCAACGCGACAGAGTTGGCGATGTAGTCCGGAAGGACGGTTTCGGCCAGGTGCCGCCATGCGTCCCCGCCGGGGACGAAGACGTTGGCGACGAGGGCCGCGAGTGGCGCGACAAGCACGGCGGCGACCACCACGGCCGCGGCGTTCCAAGGCCGGGCGAAGCCTGCTGAAAGCATGGGTCGAGTGTATCAGAGGGCTCGGGGTGGCCCTTTAAAAAAACCATTGGAAACAACGTGATGCGCGCGGTTTTGGGGGGGCGAAAAGCCCGCCGGAACCGGCGTCGTTTTTGATTGCCCCCGTACCCGCGCTCGTCTACACTTACGCGCTTTTTCGATTACCCCGGACCCGCGCGCAAGACGCGGGCCGTTCCTAGCGAGGCGACATGGCAACCAAGACGAAACCGCTGACCGAAGCCGAGATTCTCAAGATGCCGAAGGCGGACTACATGAACGCGGCGCAGAGGCGTTTCTTCCGGGACCGGCTTCTGGAGCTGCAGCGGCAGCTCCGGGAGAACGCGGACGTCACGACGGAGCACCTCCGCGAGCTCTCTTTCGCCCCGGACCCGGCTGACCGCGCAACCCAGGAAGAGGAGCACGCGCTCGAGCTTCGCACCCGCGACCGCGAGCGCAAGTTGCTGAAGAAAATCGACGGGGCGCTCGAGCGCATCGAGGACGGCTCCTACGGCTACTGCGAGGAAACCGGCGAGCCCATCGGGCTTCAGCGCCTGCTCGCGCGGCCGACCGCCACGCTTTCCATCGAGGCGCAGGAGCGCCGCGAGATGAAGCAAAAGCTCTACGGCGAGTGAGCCTCGCCGAACGCCAACAAGGGCGCCCCCGGGGCGCCCTTTTTTCTTGAGGAGGCTGACATGACGCAACCGATTCGCAAGGCCGATCGACGCGAGTTTCTCGTTACCACGCTGGCCACGGGGTTTGCCGCTGCGGTGCTGCCCGTCAGCGCGAACAACACCATCACCACGGACACCGCCGGCCTCACGGCGGGTGAAGTGGCCATTCCGGTAACCGGGGGCACCATCCCGGCTTATCGCGCCATGCCGGCCAACGGTAAGAACCTGCCGACCGTTCTGGTGATCCAGGAGATCTTCGGCGTGCACGAACACATCAAGGATGTGTGCCGGCGCCTCGCGAAGGCGGGCTACCTCGCGGTGGCACCCGAGATGTACGCGCGACAGGGTGACGTGTCGAAGCTCACGAAGTTCGACGAAATCCTTGCCATCGTCGGCAAGGTCCCTGACGCGCAGGTCATGGCTGACCTCGACGCGGCGGCGGATTGGTGCGCGAAGAACGGCGGCAACCCGGCAAAGCTCGCGGTTACCGGTTTCTGCTGGGGCGGGCGAATCACGTGGCTCTACTCGGCGCACAACCCGCGTGTGAAGGCGGGCGTGGCCTGGTACGGGCGTTTGGTCGGCAAGCCGAGCGACCTCACGCCGCGGCACCCGGTTGAGGTTGCGAAGGAACTCAAGGCACCCGTGCTGGGCCTCTACGGGGCAGCCGACACCGGCATTCCCAAGGATACGGTGGAGGCCATGCGCGAAGCGATCAAGGCCGCCGGCAAGCCTTCCGAGATCGTGCTGTACCCCGACATGCCGCACGCCTTTCACGCCGACTACCGCCCCTCGTATCGCAAGGAGGCGGCCGAGGATGGTTGGAAGCGGCTGCTCGCTTGGCTGAGCAAGCACGGGGTCGCCTAGGACGTTGGACAAGCTGCCGCGCCCGGCCTCGGCTGCGTTCCCATGAGCGGGGACCTGGCGCTGCACTTCGGCGCCGGCGGCTCTTTCGCGCGCGCCATTCCGGGATGGCGCGTGCGTGCCCAGCAGCAGGAAATGGCGCAGGCGGTGCGCGAGGCCATTGAGTCCGCCAGCGTGCTGGTTGCCGAGGCGGGCACCGGCACGGGCAAGACGTTTGCGTACCTCGTTCCGGCGCTCGTTGCGGGCGGGCGAGTGATTGTCTCCACGGGCACCAAGACGCTGCAGGACCAGCTCTTCCACCGCGACCTGCCGCAGGTTCGCGATGTCATCGGGTTGCCCGTTCGCATCGCGCTTCTCAAGGGGCGCGCCAATTACGTCTGCCAGCATCACCTCGGGGAAGCGGGCGAGAGCGGCACCTTCGCGTCGCGCGAGGAGGCGTCGCACATCGTCGCGATCAGGCGCTTCGCGGCGCGTAGCGCCACTGGCGACAAGGCCGAGTGCGCGGACGTGCCAGAGCTCTCGGGCGCCTGGGCGCGTGCCACCTCGTCGCGCGAGAACTGCCTTGGCTCCAAATGTGCCTTTCACGACGACTGCTTTGTCCTGAAGGCCCGCAAGGCCGCCAACGAAGCCGATATCGTGGTGGTGAACCACCATCTCTTCTTTGCGGACGTGGCCCTGCGCGAGGAAGGCGTGACGGACCTGCTGCCCTCGGCCAATACCGTGATCTTCGACGAGGCTCACCATTTGCCGGACCTCGCGCGGCTCTTCTTCGGGCACTCGGTCTCGACCGCGCAGGCAATCGACCTCGCGCGCGAGGCAAGGGCGGCGCAGGCGTTGCACGCCAAGGACAGCCCGGCCATTGCCGAAGCGGCAG
>JAFMJY010000083.1 GCA_017853245.1 Burkholderiales bacterium
GTCGGCCTCGAGCAGGTCGAAGAGGGCCTGGTCGAAGGTCTGCATGCCGAGCTCGCGGGAGCGGCCGATGAGGGCCTTCATCTCGTGCACCTCGCCCTTGAAGATGAGGTCCGACATGAGTGGCGAGTTGAGCATCACTTCCATCGCCGCCACGCGACCGGGCGCGCCCTTGCGGCCGATGAGGCGCTGGGACAGGATGCCCCGCAGGTTCAGGGAGAGGTCCATGAGCAGCTGCTGGCGCCGGTCCTCGGGAAAGAAATTGATGATCCGGTCGAGCGCCTGGTTGGTGGAGTTGGCATGCAGCGTGGCGAAGCACAGGTGGCCCGTCTCCGCAAACGCGATGCCGTATTCCATCGTCTCGCGGTCACGAATTTCGCCGATCAGGATGACGTCCGGCGCCTGCCGGAGCGTATTGCGCAGGGCCGCGAACCAGCTCTCGGTGTCCACGCCCACTTCCCGCTGGGTCACGATGCAATTGGCATGCTCGTGCACGAACTCGATGGGGTCCTCGATCGTGATGATGTGGCCGTGGCTGTGACGGTTGCGGTGGCCGATGAGGGCGGCAAGCGAGGTCGACTTGCCGCTGCCCGCGCCCCCCGCCAGCAGCACGAGCCCGCGCTTGCTCATGGCCACTTCCTTCATCACCGGTGGCAGGCCCAGCTCCTCGAGGGTGGGGATGCGGGTGGTGATGGTTCGCATCACGAGGCCCACGCGGCCCTGCTGGATGAACGCGCTGACCCGGAAGCGCCCGGCGTCGGGGATGACGATGGCAAAGTTGCACTCAAAGTGGCGCTCGAACTCCACCAGCTGGCGCTCGCTCATGAGCGAGCGGGCGAGCTGGCGCGTGTGCTCCGGGGTGAGCTTCTGCTGCGAGACGGGCGTGACCTTGCCGTCGACCTTCATCGCCGGCGGGAAGCCGGCGGTGAGGAAGAGGTCGGAGCCCTTGCGCGCCACCAGCGCGCCCAGCAGCTCACTGACCATGCGGAATGCCTGCTCGCTGTCCATGGTGCGGCCCTCGCCCGGTTAGTTGTTGAACAAGTCCTTGTTGCTCGCCTTGGTGCGGGCCTCCGAGGGCGCGATCGTCCCGCGCCGCACGAGGTCGAGCAGGTTCTGGTCCAGCGTCTGCATGCCGACCGCCTGGCCGGTCTGGATGGACGAGTACATCTGCGCCACCTTCGCCTCGCGGATCAGGTTGCGGATGGCAGGGGTGGCGACCATGATCTCGTGGGCGGCCACCCGGCCGCTGCCATCCTTCAGCTTGCACAGGGTTTGCGAGATCACCGCCCGGAGCGACTCGGAGAGCATGGCGCGGATCATCTCCTTTTCCGCCGCCGGGAAGACGTCGATGATTCGGTCGACCGTCTTGGCTGCCGATGAGGTGTGCACCGTGCCGAACACCAGGTGGCCCGTCTCCGCGGCGGTCATGGCGAGCCGGATGGTCTCCAGGTCGCGCATCTCGCCCACGAGGATGATGTCCGGGTCCTCCCGCAGGGCGCCACGCAGCGCGTTGGCGAACGAGAGGGTGTGCGGGCCCACTTCCCGCTGGTTGACCAGGCACTTCTTCGGCTCGTGCACGAACTCGATCGGGTCCTCGATCGTGAGGATGTGGCCGTGCTCGTTTTCGTTGATCTCGTTCACCATGGCGGCGAGGGTGGTCGACTTCCCGGAGCCGGTGGGGCCGGTGACGAGCACCAGGCCGCGGGGGTAGCGGGTGATCTCGGTGAAGATCTTCGGCGCGTTGAGCTCCGCAAGGGACAGCACCTTCGAGGGAATGGTCCGGAACACCGCGCCCGCTCCGCGCTGCTGCACGAAGGCGTTCACGCGAAAGCGCGCGAGGTTCGGGATCTCGAAGGAGAAGTCGCATTCCAGCACCTCTTCGTAGGTCTTTCGCTGCGCGTCGCTCATGATGTCGTACACCATGGCGTGCACGTCCTTGTGCTCGAGCGGCGGCACGTTGATGCGGCGCACGTCGCCGTGCACACGGATCATCGGCGGCAGGCCGGCCGACAGGTGCAGGTCGGATGCCTGGTTCTTGACGGAGAAGGCAAGCAGCTCGGCGATGTCCATCGGGGCCTCGCGGGGGTGCGTCGGGGGAGGGGGGCGCGCGGCGCGCGGGAGTTAGAATGCGACCGGCATCAGGCGAATCGATTATGTCTCCAACGGCCGAGCGGCTGCAAGCAATCCACGAGCGCATCGCGCGGGTTCCCCGAAGCCCTGCGCACGCCGTCACGGTCGTGGCGGTAAGCAAGACCAAGAGCGCTGCCGACGTGCGCGAAGCGTTTCTGGCGGGGCAGCGTGATTTTGGCGAGAACTACGTCCAGGAGGCGCTTGCCAAGATGGGCGAGCTCGCCGGGCTGCCCATCACCTGGCATTTCATCGGGGCGCTGCAGGGCAACAAGGCGCGCGAGGTGGCGGAGCACTTCGACTGGTGCCACGGCGTGGATCGCAGCCGCATCGCACAGCTGCTCTCGCGATTTCGCCCGGCCACCCGGCCGCCGCTCAACGTCTGCGTCCAGGTCAACATCAGCGCCGAGGCGACGAAAGGCGGTGTCGCTCCGGGCGAGGCCCTGGCGCTCGCCCGTGAAGTGGCCTCGCTCCCCGGCCTCCGGCTGCGCGGCCTGATGGGCATGGCGAGCCCCTCGGGGAGCGCGGAGCAGGCGCGAGCCGAGTTTGCGCGCCTGCGTGCCGAGTTCGACGCGCTTCGCGCTGCGGGCCTGCCGGTGGACACGCTCTCGATGGGCATGACGCAGGATTTCGAGGCGGCTCTCGCCGAGGGGGCAACGATGTTGCGCCTGGGCACGGCCATTTTCGGCACTCGCGAAAAGGCTGCGGCATGAAGGCTTTCTTCCTCGGGGGCGGCAACATGGGTGCGGCGATCGTGGGCGGCCTCGTGGCGAAGGGCTTCGCCGCGGGCGACCTCACCGTGGCCGACCCCAGCGCGCCGGTGCGGGAGCAGCTCGCCCGAGCCTACGGCGTGCGGGCGATCGCGCCGCCGGGCTCCTGGCCCGAGGCCGACGTCGCCGTGCTGGCCGTCAAGCCGCAACAGATGCGCGAGGCCGTCCGCGCGCTGGGCAACCCCCCCGCCTCGCTGCTGGTGGTAACCATCGCTGCCGGCATTCGCGTCGCCGACCTCGCGCGTTGGCTGGGCGGGCACGCCGCGATCGTCCGCGCGATGCCCAACACCCCGGCGCTCGTGCGGTGTGGCATCACCGGCCTCTTCGCGCCGGGCGATGTGGGCCCGGAAGCGCGCGAACGCGCGGCCACCTTGCTGGGTGCCGTTGGCGACACCGTGTGGCTCGACCGCGAGTCCGACCTCGATGTGGTCACGGCCATTTCCGGTAGTGGGCCTGCGTACGTGTTCTACCTGATGGAGTCGCTGGAGGCGGCCGGCCGGGAGATGGGGCTTGCGCCCGGGCCGGCACGCAAGCTTGCGCTGCAAACATTCGTGGGCGCCGCAACGCTTGCGCAATTGCGCGGCGAGGACCCGGCGGTGCTGCGCGCCCAGGTGACCTCCCCGGGGGGCACCACCGAGCGGGCGCTTGCCGAGATGGATCGTGGGGGCCTCAAGTCCGTGTTCATCGCCGCCGTCAAGGCGGCCCGCGAGCGCTCGGCGGAGTTGGGCGACGCCTTCGGCGAGGACTGAGCCATGCTCCGGCAAGCGGCGGCCTTCGTGCTGGAGACGGTCTTCAACCTGTTCATCCTCGCCGCGCTCGTCCGTTTCTGGATGCAGGCGCTGCGCGCTCCACCCCGCAACCCGCTGGCGCAGTTCACCCTCGCACTCACCAACTTCGCGGTGCTGCCCTTGCGCCGCCTGATCGGGAGCTGGAGAGGGCTCGACCTCGCCTCGCTCGTCGTGGCCTGGGTCGCCGAGGCCGCGCTGCTGGTGCTGCTGGCGATCGTGATGGGCGCGCCACCTGCGGGCGGTGCGGCGATGTCGGTGCTGCTCTTCCTCGCGGTGGTGAAACTCGCCCGCCTCACGGTCTACATCGTCATGGGCGCGGTGCTGGTCCAGGCGCTCCTCACGTGGGTGAACCCCTTCCACCCGGTGGCGCCCTTCTTCGAGGCGCTCGCCCGCCCGTTCGTAAAGCCCTTCCAGCGGGCCATTCCACCCATCGGCGGCGTGGACGTGACGCCCGTGGTGGTGCTGATCGCCTGCCAGCTGGTGCTCATGCTGCCCATCGCCTTCCTGGAGGCCCAGTGCCTGGCGGCGCTGGGCCGCCTCGCCCCCTAGCGGCCTACACCAGAATCACGTCGTACTGCTCCTGGTTGTAGGCGGTCTCGACCTGCATCGAGATGGGCTTGCCGATGAAGTCGCCCAGCATGGTGAGTGCGGTGGATTCCTCGTCGAGGAAGGTGTCGATGACCTTCTGCGAGGCGAGGATGCGGTATTCGCGCGCGCCGAACTGGCGCTCCGCGCGCAGCACCTCCCGCAGGATTTCGTAGCAGACCGTCTGGGGGGTCTTCAGCTCGCCGCGCCCGGCGCACACGGGGCAGGGCTCGCACAGCACGTGCGCGAGCGACTCGCGCGTGCGCTTGCGGGTCATCTCCACCAGGCCCAGCGCCGAGAAGCCGCTCACCGTCACGCGCGTTCGGTCCCGGGCGAGCGCCTTGTGAAGCTCGGCGAGCACCGCGCCCCGGTGCTCCTCGTTGTCCATGTCGATGAAGTCGACGATGATGATCCCGCCCAGGTTGCGCAGGCGAAGCTGGCGGGCGATGGCCTGCGCGGCCTCGAGGTTCGTCTTGAAGATCGTGTCGTCGAAGCTTCGGCCCGAGACAAACGCGCCGGTGTTCACGTCGACGGTGGTAAGCGCCTCGGTCTGGTCGATGATCACGTAGCCGCCGCTCTTCAGGTCCACGCGCCGGGCCAGCGCCCGCTCGATCTCTTCCTCGATGGCGAAGAGGTCGAAGAGCGGCCGCTCGCCGGCGTACTGCTCGAGAACCGGCAGCGCCTTCGGGGTGAACTTGGCCGCGAAGGCCACCAGCCGCTGGTAGGTCTCGCGCGAGTCGATGATGACGCGCTCCGTGGTGCCGGTCACGAGGTCCCTCAGCACCCGGGTGGCGAGCGCCAGGTCCTGGTGCAGGAGGGCCTGGGGCGCTGCCGAGGCGGCGCTCGCCTGGATCTGCTTCCACAGCGTCACCAGGTAGTCGATGTCGGCGCGAAGCTCGGCTTCGGTGGCTGTCTCGGCCACCGTCCGGACGATGAAGCCGCCGGTCTCGCCGGGCGGGATCAGGGCATGCACCTTCTCGCGCAGCTGCTCGCGCTCGGCCATGTCCTCGATGCGCTGCGAGATGCCGATGTGCGGGTCCTGAGGCAGGTAGACCAGCAGCCGGCCAGCGATCGACACTTGCGTGGAAAGGCGGGCGCCCTTCGAGCCGATGGGGTCCTTCACCACCTGCACGAGCAGCGTCTGGCCCTCGGTGAGGATCTTCTCGATCGGGCGCAGCTGCCCGTCGGCGCTCCGGGCGGCCCAGATGTCGGCCACGTGCAGGAATGCCGCGCGTGCCAGCCCGATCTCGACGAAGGCGGACTGCATGCCGGGCAGCACCCGGCAGACGCGCCCGAGATAGATGTTGCCGACCAGGCCGCGCGAGGAGCCCCGCTCGACGTGCAGCTCCTGGACTGCGCCTTGCTCGGTGATCGCCACCCGCGTCTCCTGCGGCGTGACGTTGATCAGGATCTGCTCGTTCAAGGCGAGGTCGGGCGCCCTTGCCGGGCGCCGTTCAGGCAACGGTAAGACCGAATTCTCGCAGAAGCTCCGCCGTTTCGAACAAGGGCAGGCCCACGACGCCCGTGTAGCTGCCCTCCAGGCGGGTGACGAAGGCGCCCGCGGGGCCCTGGATGCCGTAGCCGCCTGCCTTGTCCAGCGGCTCGCCGGTGTCGACGTAGCGCGCGATGCGGGCCGGGTCGAGCGCGCAGAAGGTGACGCTCGTCTCGCTCACGCGCAGCGCGAGCCGGTCGCCCTGGATCACGGCGACGCCGGTGAGCACCCGGTGCGTGGCGCCAGACAGGCGCGTGAGCATCTCGCGTGCCTCACCGGGGCTTCCGGGCGTGCCGAGGATGTCGCTGCCCACGCCAACCGTGGTGTCGGCGGCGAGCACCGGCAGGCGCGGCAGCGTCGGGCGATGCAGCAGCCGCTGCCAGCCCACTTGGGCCTTCAGGCGGGTGATGCGGCGGACGTAGTGGTCCGGCGTTTCGCCGGCGAGCACCGACTCGTCGACGGCCGCGGGCTCCTTGGGGCTCTCGCGCCCCAGCAGCAGGCCGAACGACACGCCGAGTTGGGCCAGCAGGTCGCGACGCCGCGGGCTGGCGGAGGCGAGGTAGAGGCTCGCGGTCACGTCATGCCCGGTGATACGGGTGGTTGGCGAGGATGGTCCAGGCACGGTAGAGCTGCTCGACCAGAAGAATGCGAACCATCTCGTGCGGGAGCGTCAGCGCGGAGATTGAGAGCAGCTTGTCTGACCGCTCCTTGACCGCCGGGGACAGCCCCTCCGCCCCGCCGATGAGGAAGGCTGGGTTGGTGCCGTCGCGCAACCACCCGGCCAGCATCACCGACAGGCCCTGGGTCGACACGGCGGTGCCGCGCTCATCCAGCGCGAGCACGGCGCTCTCCTTGGGGATCGCGGCGATGAGGCGCTCGCCTTCGCGCTCGCGCACCTTTTCAGCCGTGACGCCGGAGGCGCGCTCCTCGGGCTTGAGGAGCGAGACCTCGAGGCGAAACTGAGAGGGCAGCCGCTTCGCGTACTCGTTGAGGCCGGACTCGACCCAGGCGGGCGGGCGGTGGCCGATGGCGACGATCGTGGCGCGCACGCGTCAGGTGGTGTCGCGCGGCCGACGCCGCGCGGGCGTGCGCGCGGCTGGCGCGCGGCGGCGCGCTCCCTCGGCGGGCGGCTTCACGCTGGGCTTGGCCCGCGCTGCGCGGCTCGCCTCGCCGGCGGGGCTCGTGAGCTTGCCGGGGCGGTCGAACTTCCCCTCAGCCCACAGCTCCTCGAGGTTGTAGTAGCTACGCACCGCCGGTTGCATCACGTGAACCACCACGTCGCCGGAGTCCACCAGCACCCACTCGGCGCCCTCCTCGCCCTCGGTGCCGATGATGGCGCAGCCGGCTGCCTTCAGCTTGTCGCGCACGTTGCGGGCCAGCGCCTTCGTCTGCCTCGCGGAGTCGGCGCTGGCGATGACGAGCCAGTCGAACATGGACGTGATCTTGCGCACGTCGATTGCCGTGATGTCGCGGGCCTTGATGTCCTCGAGGGCGGCGACACAAAGCTTTTTCTTGGCAAGGCTGGTGAGGATTCGGCTCAAGCGGGGGCTCCGTAAAGGGTGTTGCGTTGAATGTAGTCGAGCACCGCGTCGGGCGCCAGCCAGCGGGCCGAGCGGCCACGGGCCACGCGGGCACGGATGTCGGTGGAGGAGATTGCGAGCGGCGTCATGGGAAGCGCGATGACGGCGCCGGCGGGCGCCGCGAGCGCTTCGGCAGGCTCGCGCAAGCGCTCCCGGAAGAGCGGCGGCAGCCGCGAGGCGATCGCAGCCGCGTCGTCACCGGCGCGGCCGGCGATCGCGAAGTGCGCGAGGCCCAGCAGCGACTCCCAGCGCGCCCACGTGTTGATGTGGGCGACGGCGTCGCTGCCGCATAGGAACACGATCGGCGTATCAGCGCCTTGCTCGCGACGAAACTCGGCAAGCGTGTCGGCCGTGTAGGTCGGGCCCTCGCGCTCGACTTCGCGTGCGTCCACCTGAAAGGACGGGTGGCCCGCGACCGCGAGCCGGAGCATTTCGGCGCGCTGTGCGCCGCTCGCCTGCGGGCCTGCATGGCGCTGCCATGGCTGGCCGGCCGGCAGGAACACCACCGTCCCGAGCCCCAGGGCCTCGCGCAGTTCGGTGGCAAGCCGCAGGTGCCCCGCGTGCACTGGGTCGAACGTTCCGCCAAAGAGGCCGAGGGGAGGCGACAAGCGCGGGGTCAGCTGCGCACGTGCCCGTCGCCGAGCACGACCCACTTGCGCGAGGTGAGGCCTTCGAGGCCCACGGGGCCGCGCGCATGCAGCTTGTTGGTCGAGATGCCGATCTCGGCGCCGAGCCCGTACTCGAAGCCGTCGGCAAAGCGCGTCGACGCGTTCACCATCACGGATGCGGAGTCGACTTCGCGCAGGAAGCGCTGGGCGCGGCCGTGATGCTCGGTGACGATGGCGTCGGTGTGCGCCGAGCCGTAGCGGGCGATGTGGGTCATGGCCTCGTCCAGGCCCGCCACGGTGCGGATGGCGATGATCGGGGCGAGGTATTCGGCGAGCCAGTCATCCGGCGTGGCCTCGAGAACGCCGGCGACGCCGGCTGCGCCCAGCACCGCCCGCGCCTCGGCATCGGCTCGCATTTCCACACCCTTGGCGGCAAACATCCGCCCGATGGCGGGCAGCGTGCGCGGCGACGCCTCGCGCGAGACGAGCAGCGTCTCCATGGTGTTGCAGGTGCCGTAGCGCTGGGTCTTGGCGTTCTCGACGATGGCGAGCGCTTTGTCGGCATCGCAGCCGTCATCGAGGTAGACGTGGCAGACGCCGTCCAGATGCTTGATTACGGGCACGCGCGCCTCGCGCGAGATGCGCTCGACCAAGCCCTTGCCGCCGCGCGGCACGATCACGTCGACCCAGCGCTCGGCGCCGAGCAGCGCGCCGACGATGGCGCGGTCGGCTGAGCCCACCAGTTGCACGCAGGCCTCCGGCAGCCCGGCGGCCTTGAGCCCGGCCTGCAGGCAGGCGGCGATGGCCAGGTTGGAGCGCAGCGCTTCGCTGCCGCCGCGCAGGATCACGGCGTTGCCGCTCTTCAGGCACAGCCCGCCGGCGTCCGCCGTCACATCCGGCCGCGACTCGTAGATGATGCCCACGACACCCAGCGGCACGCGCATCTGGCCGACGCGGATGCCCGAGGGACGGTATCGCAGGCCCGTCACCTCACCCACGGGGTCCGGGAGCTTCGCGATCTCGGTGAGGCCAGCGGCCATGTCCTCGACGGTGCGGGCGGTGAGCGTGAGCCGGTCGATGAACGCGTCGTCGGCGCCGCGACCGACGTCGCGCGCCTGGCGTGCCTCCTTCACGTCCTCGGCGTTGGCGGCAAGAATGGCCTTCTCGCGGCTCGCGAGCGCGTCGGCGGCCTCGGCGAGCGCGCGATTCTTGGCGCCCGTGTCGGCCGCGGCGAGCACGCGGCTTGCCGCGCGCGCGGCCTCACCCAGCGACTCGACGACCGGGTGCAGGGCAGGAAAGGCGGAATCATTCATGGCGGATGGTCAGGCGGCCGAGCGCAAGGCGGGATGGCCGGCAAGTGCGAGAGACAGCTCCAGTATGGCCTCCCAGGGGTCGCCCGTCTCCACGCCTTTGATCATGCGGTCGATCCGATGGGCTCGCAAGAGATGGCGGCCCAGCGCGCCGCGCTCGTGCCGGCGAGCGCTGTGGGCCACGCGTCGCTGGCGGTCGGGATCCAGAAAGCGGCGCGGGCGCTCGCCTGCCGCGAGTTGCATCATGAGCCGGATCTCCTCGGCCACCACCCACAGCAGCAGCGGCAGCGGCTCGGCTTCGGCGCGCAGGCTGTCGACGGCTCGCCCGACGCGGTTCGCGTCGCCTGCATGCACGGCCTCGATGAGCGCTTCCGGCTCGAAGCGCGACACGTCGGTCACGGCCTCGCGCAGCGCGGCGAGCGACACCTCGCCTGCAGGCAGCAGCAGGGCGAGCTTCTCCACCTCCTGGCGGGCGGCGAGGAGGTTGCCCTCGACCCGGTCGGCGAGCCACTCGAGGGTTTCCACTCCCGCTGTCTGCCCTTGCGCAGCCATGCGGTCGGCGAGCCAGGCGGGCAATTCGACGCGGGTGACGGGCTTGGCTTCCACGGCCACGCCCGCCGCCTCGAGGGCATGAAACCAGCCGGCCTTCTGGCTGCGCCAGTCGAGCTCGGGCAGCATCACCAGCACGACTGTGTCATCGGCCAGCCGCTTGCACAGCGCCTCCAGCGCCGCGCCGCCCTCGACGCCCGGCTTGCCCGTGGGCACGTGCACCTCCAGCAGGCGGCGGGAGGCGAAGAGCGACAGGTTCGAGGCGGCCGCGCCGACCTTGGCCCAATCGGCGCCAGGCTCGGCGGTGAACACTTCCCGCTCCGCGCAGCCCGACGCGCGCGCCGCCGCGCGCAGGGTGTCGGCGGCCTCAAGGGCGAGCAGCGTCTCCGCGCCGTAGAGCGTGTAGAGCGGGCCGAGCCCCTTCTTCAGGTGCGCGCCGAGGCTCTTGGTGGTGAGCTTCACCTGGCGCCCGCGCGAAACACCGCCACGCGGCGGAGGATGCGCGCAGCGGCATCGCCTCGCATGTCCTCGAGAAGCAGGCGCTCCTCGGCTTCCTTGGCGAGGGGCGCGCTCTCGGAATACGTGATCACGCGCCGCAACTCGAGCTCGGTTGGCGCGATGAGCTCGTTCCCGCCAGCGTCGGTGACCCGGTAGCGCACGCGAAGACGCAGCAGGTAGTCGTAGACGCGGCCAGCTCCGGTGAGCGTCTGGATGGTTTTCTCCGTCGTTTCCGACAGCACGCGCAGGTGAGCCTGGGCGTCCTTGGCCTGCGTTGCGAGCCCCGACGGGGTGGCCGCGAGAATTCGGCGCATTTCCACGGCGACCCCGGATGCCCCCTCGGCGCTCACGTGCACGGCCCGCAGGCCGGAGGCCGCGTCGCCGCGCAGCTGGAAGCCGCAGCCGGCGAGCGCCACCGACAACAGGAGGGCCGTCGCGAGCCTAGACAACGATGTTCACCAGGCGGCCGGGCACGACGACCACTTTCCTGGGCGCCTTGCCTTCCATGAACTTCACGGCACCCTCGGAAGCGAGGGCTGCGCGCTCGATCTCGTCGCGTGCAGCCGCTGCGGCCACGTGAACCGAGCCGCGCAGCTTGCCGTTCACCTGCACGACCAGCTCGATCGTGTCCTGGACGAGGGCGGTCGGGTCTGCCACGGGCCACGATTGGTCGAGGAGCCGTGTCCCGGGCCTCAGTTCCTCCCACAGCGCGGTGGTGATGTGCGGCACGACGGGTGCCAGCAGCAACACTGCGGATTCCAGCACCTCCTGCGCGACTGCGCGGCCCTCGGCGCTGGTGTCCTTGGTGTCCGAAAGCGCGTTGAGCAGCTCCATCACCGCGGCAATCGCGGTGTTGAACTGCAGGCGCCGGCCGTAGTCGTCGCTTACCTTGTCGATGGTCTTGTGCAACTTGAAGCGCAGGTCCTTCAAGGGCTTCGCGAGCTCGCCCGAGGGCTTGGGTGCCACGGGGCCGCCCGCCGCGAGGTGATCGTGCGCGAGTTTCCAGAGCCGACGCAGGAACCGGTACGAGCCTTCCACGGCGGTGTCGGACCAGAGAATGGTGTCGGTGGGCGGGCTCGCAAACATCACGTAAAGCCGCGCCGTGTCGGCGCCGTAGCGGTCGATCAAGTCCTGGGGATCGACGCCGTTGCGCTTGGATTTCGACATGGTGCCGATGCCGCCATAGTCCACGGGCTTGCCATCGGACCTGGCGGTGGCGCCGGCAATGTGGCCCTCGGCATCGAGCTTGAGCTCGACCTCCTCGGGGGAGAAATAGACGATGCCGCCCTTGTCGGTGCGCCGGCTGAAGATGTGGTTGAGCACCATCCCCTGGGTGAGCAGGCTCTTGAAGGGCTCGTCGGTTTTCACCAGGCCCATGTCGCGCATGGCCTTGGTCCAGAAGCGCGCGTAGAGCAGGTGCAGGATGGCGTGCTCGATGCCGCCGATGTACTGGTCCATCGGCATCCA
>JAFMJY010000190.1 GCA_017853245.1 Burkholderiales bacterium
GGCCCTTGAGGTAGGCGAAGGTGGTCTGGTCGGGGTTCACGTAACCCGCGCGGGCACCGCCCTCGATGGACATGTTGCACACGGTCATGCGCTCCTCCATCGAGAAACGATCGAAGACATCGCCGCCGTACTCGTACGCGAAGCCGGTGCCGCCGTTGACCCCGAGGACGCGGATGATGTGGAGAATGACGTCCTTGGCGTACACGCCCGGGCGGAGACGGCCGTTGACGTTGATGCGGCGGACCTTGAGGCGGCCGAGCGCCATCGTCTGCGTGGCGAGGACGTCGCGGATCTGGGTGGTGCCGATGCCGAAGGCGACGGCGCCGAACGCCCCGTGGGTGCTGGTGTGCGAGTCGCCGCACGCGATCGTGGTGCCCGGCTGGGTGATGCCCTGCTCGGGTCCGACGATGTGCACGATGCCCTGCTTGCCGGTGGCGCGGTCGAAGAAAGTGATGCCGAATTCGGCGCAGTTGCGGCGCAGTTCGTCCATCATCGCCTGCGCGAGCGGGTCGCGGTAGGGTTCGACCAACTGGTCAGTCGGAACGATATGGTCGACGGTCGCGAACGTGCGGTGCGGCATGGCGACCTTGAGGCCGAGGTCGCGGAGCATACCGAAGGCCTGCGGGCTGGTGACCTCGTGGATGAGGTGCGTGCCGATCAGGAGCTGGGTCTGGCCGTTGGCGAGCGTGCGGACGGCGTGGGCTTCCCAGACTTTTTCGAAGAGAGACTTGGGCGTGGTCATGAAAGAGACGCGCAGCTTACCAGCCGCTTGTCATAACCGAAAGTACCATTTTAGCCTGCGGTGATGCCGGTTGAGCATCAGCTCCCCTTTTCCCTGCGCCAGCTCGCCTACTTCCGCGAGGTGGCGCGCCGGCTGCATTTTCGCCGGGCGGCGGAAGCGCTGGCGATCGCCCAGCCGGCGCTGAGCCGGGCGGTGGCCCAGCTGGAGGCCGACCTCGACGCTCGCCTGCTGAATCGGACGCGTCGCGGGGTGGAGTTAACGCCGGCCGGCCAATTGCTGCTGGATCGAAGCGAGCCGCTGCTGCGGGGCCTCGCCGCTCTGCCCGGCGACCTGCGGGCGCTCGCGGGCGGCCAGGTCGGCACGGTGCGCGTGGGGTTCACGGGGTTGGCGATGGCGACGGTGCTCCCGGGGATCCTGCGCGTGTTTCACGCCGCGCACCCCGGGATCCGCCTCGAACTCACCGAGATGCCCACTTCCGCCCAGTTGACGGCGCTGCAGGCCGGCGACCTCGCATGCGGTTTTTTCCATCCCGACGCTCCCTCCCCGGGCTTGGAGACGCGGTTACTGTTGCGCGAGCGGAACGGGATTCTGCTTTCCGCCGCCGATCCCCTCGCCCGCCGCCAATCCTTGCGCCTGCGGGAACTGGCCGACACCCCGTTCGTGCTTTTCCCGCGGCAGCACAACCCCGGCTTCTACGACCGCATCCTCGCCGCCTTCGCGGAAGCCGGCGTGACGCCGAAAATCACCGAGGAAGTGTGGCCGCGCGCCAACGGCGTCGGGCTGGTCCGCGCAGGAATCGGCGCGACCTTCATGACACCCTCGGAAAGCCGGCATCTGCCCCCCGAGGTGGTCTGCCGCCGCTTGGTCGGCCCCGCGCCGGAAAGCCGGCTTGTGCTGGGCTGGAAGCCGCTGCCGGCGCTCGACCCTGCCTTAGGCGCGTTCCTCGCCGCAGCGCGGAAAGATCCGAGCGCCGGCTGAAGTGGCGCGCTCGCGCGCGTCGCCGCGTCGTCACGCGAAGAATGGCGCTTTTCTGCTTGCGCCACCCCAAGCGCTGGGGCTCCCTCCCCACCCCGCTGCGCAAGCGGGCTCGGAATGAATGTCGGGGCGTAGCTTAGCCTGGTAGAGCGCTACGTTCGGGACGTAGAGGTCGTGAGTTCGAATCTCACCGCCCCGACCATTCCTTCGCCGCCCCCGCGACCGGCGTTCCCTTTACCCGCCATGTCCCAGCTCACGATCAAGGACGAGTCCCAGCGCGAAATTCTCGGCATTTTCCAGCGCACCGGCGCCCTGCTCAGCGGGCACTTCGTGCTGCGTTCCGGCCTGCATAGCGGCCACTACTTCCAGTGCGCGCAAGTCTGCCAGCGCATGGATGCGGTTGAACGGCTCGCCGAACTTCTCGTCCAAAAGATCCGCGCCCACGGCATTCAGTTCCAGACCGTCCTCGCTCCGGCCATGGGCGGCCTCGTGATCGGCCAGGAGGTCGCGCGGCAGGCGAAGGCGCGGTTCATCTTCGCGGAAAAGGAGAACAACGTGCTCGTCCTGCGGCGGGGCTTCACGATGGCGCCCGGCGAGGCCGTGCTTGTGGTGGAGGACGTCGTCACTCGCGGTGGTCGCGTCGTCGAATGCCTCGACATCATCCGCAAGGCCGGAGGCAAGGCCGCCGGCATCGCGATGCTGGTCGACCGCAGCGCCGGCACGACGAAGTTCGAGGTTCCGGCCCTGTCATTGCTCGAGTTGAGCTTCCCCACCTTTCCCGCCGACGGGCTGCCGCCCGAACTCGCCGCACTGCCGGTCCAGAAGCCGGGCAGCTGAGCCGACTCGAGTGGCCTTCAGCGCACGTTGACCACGACGTAGCGCACCCCGCGGCCGTCGAAGACCGCGAC
>JAFMJY010000084.1 GCA_017853245.1 Burkholderiales bacterium
CAGAGCCAGTTCATGGACGGCGTGGTGGCCATCGGGGGGTGCGACAAGAACATGCCCGGGGCGATGATCGCGCTCTGCCGCTTGAACCTGCCGGGCATCTTCGTCTACGGCGGCACGATCAAGCCGGGGCACCACAAGGGCGAGGACCTGCAGATCGTCTCCGTGTTCGAGGCAGTGGGCGCGCTCAACGCCGGCAAGATGACCCGCGAGGACTTCGAGTGCATCGA
Organism: Burkholderiales bacterium; assembly: GCA_017853245.1. GTDB lineage: Bacteria > Pseudomonadota > Gammaproteobacteria > Burkholderiales > Usitatibacteraceae > FEB-7. Next base: position 228 of record JAFMJY010000084.1, read on the forward strand.
GCGCTGTGCGCTGCCCGGCACCGGGGCCTGTGGCGGCATGTACACCGCCAACACCATGAGCTCCTCCTTCGAGGCCCTGGGCATGTCGCTGCCCCACTCGTCCACGATGGCCAACGAAGACGCGGAGAAAGTCACGAGTGCCGAAGAAAGCGCGCGCGTGCTCGTGCAGGCCGTGATGAAAGGCCTCAGGACGCGCGACATCGTCACCCGCGAGGCGATCGAGAACGCCGTCTCCGTGATCATGGCCGTGGGCGGCTCGACCAACGCCGTGCTGCATTTTCTGGCGATTGCGCACGCGGCCGACGTTCCATGGGCTATCGACGACTTCGAGCGCATCCGTCGCAAGGTGCCGGTGCTCTGCGACCTGAAGCCCAGCGGCCGCTACGTCGCGACCGATTTCCACAAGGCTGGCGGCGTGCCACAGGTCATGAAGATGCTGCTCGCCCACGGCCTGCTGCACGGCCACTGCATGACGATCACGGGCAAGACCGTCGCCGAGACGCTGGCTGACGTTCCCGCCGAGCCGCGCAAGGACCAGGACGTGATCCGCCCCTGGTCCAAGCCGATGTACGCGCAGGGCCACCTCGCGATCCTCAAGGGCAACATCGCGCCCGAAGGCTGTGTGGCCAAGATCACCGGGCTCAAGAATCCCGTGATCACGGGGCCTGCACGCGTGTTTGATTCCGAGCCTGACGCCATGGCCGCCATCCTCGATGACCGCATCCGCGCAGGAGATGTCGTGATCATTCGCTACGAGGGGCCCAAGGGCGGCCCGGGCATGCGGGAGATGCTCTCGCCGACGTCCGCGCTCATCGGCAAGGGCCTGGGCGAGTCCGTGGGTCTCATCACCGACGGGCGCTTCTCGGGCGGCACTTGGGGAATGGTGGTGGGCCACGTGGCGCCTGAAGCCTACGAGGGCGGAACGCTGGCCCTGATCGAGGAGGGCGACTCGGTCACCATCGACGCCCACCAGCTGCTCATTCAACTGAATGTCGACGATACCGAGATTGCGCGTCGCCGGGGCGCGTGGAAGCAGCCCAAGCCTCGCTACTCTCGAGGCGTGCTGGCGAAATACGCGCGGCTCGTGGGCACGGCGAGCAAGGGCGCCGTGACGGATTGACCCCATGCGGGCGCGCCCTGGCGTAGTGCATCGGGCATGAGCGCCACCGGCATCGTCCTCTACGACTTCATGGGGGTTCCCGGGGGTGCGGAGAAGCTGACGCGCACCCTTCTCCAGGCCAACCCCGGGACCGCCCTGTGCACGGGGTTCGTCCTGCCGGAAGCCGGGTGGCTCGTGCGCCGACTCGATGGCCCGCTCATCGACCTGCGCGCGTACTCGGCCATCCCGGCGCTCAAGATCGCGAAGGTCATCCGTGCCTTTTCCCGGCGTTCGCCCCGCTTGGAGGCCTACGACTGGGCCCTCTTCAGCGGCAGCTACGCGCCTCTGGCGGCCCTGCGCACCCGCGCGCGCCGGAACGTCCTCTACTGCCATACGCCGCCACGCTTCTGCTATGACTTGCGCGAGCACTACCGCTCGCAGGCGTCGATCCTGCTTCGCCCGGCGCTCGATGCCCTGGTGGCCTACCTCGAGCCACGCTACCGGGAGGCAGTCAACCGCATGGATGTCGTCGTCGCCAATTCCCAAAATGTTCAGTCCCGGCTGGCGCGATATCTGGGGCGCGAGTCCGTCATCGTGCATCCCCCGATCGACACGTCGGGTTATCGCTGGGAGGAGGACGGCGACTTCTACCTTTCGGTGGCCCGACTGGAGCCCCTGAAGCGGGTGGGCCTCCTGATCGACGCTTTCCGTGGCATGCCGAATCGCCAGCTCGTGGTGGCCTCGGGCGGAAGCGAAGCCACGCAACTTCGCCAGCGCGCGGCGGGGGCCGCCAACATCCGTTTCACGGGCTGGCTCGAGGAAGAGGCGCTGCAGCAGCTCGTCGGTCGCTGCCGAGCGGTGCTCTACATCCCCGTCGACGAGGATTTCGGCATGTCGCCGGTGGAGGCCATGGCCGCGGGCAAGCCGGTCGTCGGCGTTGCCGAAGGCGGGCTGCTCGAGACCGTGTTGGACGGCGAGACGGGCGTGCTGATCGAGGGCGCCCCGGACGCCATGAAGGTGCAGGCAGCGGTCGAGGCGCTCGAGCGGCTTGGGCCGAGCTCCCTGCGGGCGGCCTGCGAGCGACAGGCGCAGGGCTTCGGCCGCGACACCTTTGTCAGGCGCATGCACTCGATTCTTCGCGACACCACGCCTGCGCGGGTGGGATAATCGCGGCGGCGAGGCCCCGTGCATGGAGCCGCCGCCCGTCCCGACATGACTCCAGACCGCTCTCTTCGGTGGCTCCTGCTGGTCGCGGCCGTCGTCGCGCTCATCTACGCGCCGAGCCTCGGCAGCCCGTTGTTCTTCGACGACGAACTGTTGGCGAGCGGCGAGCTCTTTCGGCTGCACCAGTCGCTGGAGCTGCGCGAGCGCGCCCTCTCCTACGGAAGCTTCGTGTGGGTCAAGGCGCTCGCCGGCGATGCCTGGTGGGTGCAGCGCACCGTGAACGTCCTGCTGCATCTTGCGGTCGTGGTGGCGCTCTACGGTTTCTACCGCGAGCTGCTTCGGCGCATCGAGTTCGCGCCCGAGTCCGGCGCCAGCCCGGCAACACCTCCCGAGCAATCCCCGGCGCTGGCCATCGCCGTCGCCTTCTACGCCCTGAACCCCGTGGCGGTCTACGCGGTGGCCTACCTCATCCAGCGCTCCATCGTCATGGCCACGCTGTTCGTGGTGGTCGCGCTTTGGTGCTTCACGCGCGGGCTGGTCGCCCGTAGGGTCGCATGGTTCGCCGCTGCAATTGCCTCCTACCTCCTTGCCGTGGCGTCGAAGGAATACGCCGTCTTCGCGCCGCTCGCAGCCGTTCCCGTTTTTATCCTCGTGCGTCGCCCGACGGCTCGGCAGCTGGCCGCCCTCATCGCCGCGGCGCTGGGGCTTGGCGCGCTGGTGGCCAGCCTCGTGATCTTTCGCTACGGCCACCTCATTGGGAAGCCGTTCGACGAGTATTCGCTCATCTACCTGCGCCAGCTGAGCCAGCTTTCCCCGGACACCCAAGCCCTGGCATGGCCCCTGAGCGTCCTGAATCAGTCCTATCTCTTCTTCGAGTACGGCGTGCGCTGGATGCTGCCGTGGTCGGGGGGGATGTCAGTCGACCTGCGGCCACCATTCCCGGTGAGCGTCCTGTCTTTTCCTCAGGCGCTGGGCCCCATCGGCTACGTCACCTTGATCGGGGCCGGGGCGTTCCTCCTGTTGCGTTACCGGGATGGCCGGGCGCTCCTGGGCGTCTGCCTGCTGCTGCCGGCCCTGCTGTACCCGACCGAGTTCGCCACCGTGTGGGTCCAGGACCCGTTCGTGCTCTACCGCAGCTACCTCTGGGCCATTGGCATCCCGGGCGTCGTGTTCCTGTTGCTTCACGGGTTGTCCGGCCGGGTACTCGCCGGGATTTCCGTCGTGCTTGCCACTTTCCTGGCCTGGCAATCGCTCGACCGCGTCTTCTCGATGTCCACCCCCGAGCGGCTCTATTCCGATGCCATCGCCAAGTTGCCCGACGACCCGCGCGCCGTCGGCCGGTGGTTCCCCTACCTGAACCGCGGGAACATCTACTTCGACGCCAAGCAATACCAGCTCGCTGAGCGGGATTTCCGCGCTTCGGCGGCCCTGGGTGACGGTGGGCAGGGCATTTTCAACGTCGGCAGCCTGCGCCTTCGCGAGGGCGACGCCAACGCCGCCCTCAAGCATTTCGACGACGCTGAGCGACAGGGCTACACCGGCTTCAACGTCACCATGCAGCGTGGCAATGCGCTCGCAGCGCTGGGCAAGCCAGCCGAGGCCTACGCGCAGCTGCAAGCGGCCATGGCCATGAATCCGACCGCCGAGGCGCGCACGCTCATGACTCGGCAGATGGGCCGTCTCGCCTTCCAGCTGGGCCGCCACGACGAGGCCATCGCCCACGCCAAGGCGATCCTGAGTGAGGACAAGCGAAACCGGGAGGCGGGCTACCTGATGGCCACGTCGCTCATCGCCAAGCGTGAATTCGAGACCGCCGCGCGACTGCTCTCGATCATGATCGCCGAGTCCCCGACGGGCGGGCTGCACTTGAGCCGCGCCATGGCCCTCTTCGGGCTGCAGCAGAAGGCAGCCGCACAAGCGGACATCGAGGCAGCACTGCGCCTCGGCCTCGACAACCCCGCCGTGCGGGAGTGGCAAAAGAAAATCGAGGCGATGCGGTGAGCACGCCCGTGCGCGTGCTGCACGTCGGAAAGTACTACCCGCCCGCCCACGGCGGCATCGAGCGTTACCTCGCTGACCTCGTCGGGGCCCAGCAGCGTGCGGGCGATGAGGTAGCTGTTCTTGTTCACGCGCACGCGGGATTTCGGCCGGGCGGCGGCGACCCGCCCTGGCTCGATCGCGTGCCGGTGTGGCTGCGCCTGCTCTTCACCCCACTCAGCCCGGCCTTCCCCTCGCGGCTTGCGCGCGCCATCCACCAGCATCGGCCGGGCGTGCTTTGCCTGCACGTGCCCAATGTCAGCGCTTTTGGGGCCCTGGTCAGTCGGTCGGCCCGCCAACTTCCGTGGGTGGTGTACTGGCACGCCGACGTCGAGGCCTCGCGGTTCCGCCCCGCGCTGCGCCTGGCTTATCCCTTCTACCGGCTTCTCGAGCGTGCGCTGCTCGAACGCGCCGACGCGATCATCGTCACCTCCCGGGCTTATCTGGAAGCAAGCGCGCCGCTGGGCCCATGGCGCCGCAAGTGCCACGTCGTGCCTCTCGGCGTGGATCGCGATCGCCTGCCCACCGTGCCCACACCCTGCGATGCCGAGTGGCGCACCCCAGGGCTTCGCGTGCTGTTCGTCGGCCGCCTCACCTACTACAAGGGCCTCGAAACGTTGATCGCGGCCGCCGGCGCTACGCCAGCGGTGGAAGTCCTGATCGCCGGCGACGGCGAGGAGCGACGCCGGCTCGAGCACGGCATCGCCGCCACAGGGGCGCCAGAGCGGATTCGCCTGCTGGGCGAAATCGACGATCACAGGCTCTGCGGGCTGCTCGCCTCGTGCCATCTGGTGGCGCTGCCCTCGTGCGAAAGAACCGAAGCGTTCGGCGTCATCCTTCTCGAGGCCATGCGCTATGGCAAGCCGCTCCTCGTCAGTCGCCTGCCGGGCAGCGGCGTGACCCACGTCGCGCGCGATGGCGTGAACGCCATGTTGGTGCCGCCGGAGGACGTCGAGGCTTGGCGAGGCGCGCTGGCCACCGCCGCAGCGCATCCGCAACGGCTTCACGCGTTGGGCGAGCGGGGCCGCGAGCGGTTCGAGCGCGAATACGAGATCGGCAGGGTCGCACGGCGCGTGCGCAGCGTGCTGGCCATGGCCGACGTCGCCGCCCACACTGACAACGACGACCCCGACAACCTGCCGGTCGACTTCGTGCGCGACTTCAACCGCGCGCGCGCAGGCCAGTACCTCATCGTGATCCCGGCGCTCGACGAGGCCGCCACCATCGGGGAGGTGGTTCGACGGGCTCGCGCCCTGAGCGGCGCCGATGTCGTGGTGGTCGACGACGGTAGCCGCGACGAAACGCGCGGCGAGGCGCTCGCCGCTGGAGCCATCGTGCTGCGCGCGCCGCTTTGGCAGGGCGCCTGGGGCGCGATCCAGACTGGCATTCGCTTCGCGCTCCGGCATGGATACGCCGGCGTCGTCACCATGGATGCCGACGGCCAGCACGAGCCTGCGCACCTGCCCCGGCTGGTCAGCGGCGCGGCAACGGCAGACGTGGTCATCGCCGCCTGCCCAAGCCGCGGCAGCTTCTGGCGCCATGTGGCGTGGGGCTATTTCCGGCTGCTCACCGGCTTCGACATCGGCGACCTCACCTCGGGCTTTCGCTACTACAATGTCGCGGCATGCCGGCTGCTTGCCGGCGAGGAAGCGACCCTGCTCGACTACCAGGACCTCGGCGTGCTCCTGCTGATCCGGCGGTCTGGTCTGCGGGTCGCTGAAATTCCCGTCCCGATGAACCCGCGCGCCTTCGGCATCTCCCGCGTTTTCTCCTCCTGGTGGACGGTCTGCCGCTACATGGCCGATACCACGCTGCTTTGCCTCGCCCGGTGGGGCCAGGCCGGGCCCCGGCAACGTTGAAGACCTATCACCTCATCGCGCTCGTGGTGGGCTTCGGGCTCGCCTTCGGGATCCTCGCCCTGGTGCGGCGCGACCACCTCTACATCCGGCAGGGCCTGTTCTGGATCGCCGTGGCGATGGCCTCGCTGGTTTTCGGCGCCTGGCCCTTCCTGGTCGACGGAATCGGCGCCGCGCTCGGCGTGGGTTACCCGCCGATTCTGCTGCTGCTCGTCGCCATCGTGGCCTTGGTAGTAAAGGCGTTGCTGGGCGACATCGCCATGACGCGCCTGAAGCGGGACCTGCGCCGCCTCAACCAGCGCGTTGCGATGCTCGAGGCCCAGCGCCCGTCGCCGCCCGACGACCCGGCGGGCTGACAGGGCTCCGAGATCGCCCGTGGCCGAGGCGTTGGTCGTCTTCACGGTTCGCTACACCGAGGGCCATTGCCTCGCTTCGGCCTGGCGCTACTGGCAACGGCGGCTCGGCAAGCGCTACGCGCTGGAGCTCGCCATCGGCGCAGGGCTCTACGTGCTCGCGCGCCAGGGCCCCTACCGCTGGGTCGAGGTCGCGTTGCTGATCGTGGTCGGGGCGTTCGCGCTTGTCGGCGCGGGTGTGTTTCTGCTGCACTGGCAACGCGCGCGCCTGGGCCTCAAGGCGCTAGACCCACCGCAGAGCACCTGGCTTCTCACAGAGAATTCCATCGCCCAGCGCAGCAACCTCGGTGAGAGCGCCATTGCCTGGAGCGCAGTCCAGCAGCTGTGGCAGTTTCCGGACCTGTGGCTGCTCATCTGGGGGCGCGATGTCTACAGCACGCTGCCCAGCGACCAGCTGCCTGCCGAGGCCCGGGACTACATTCGCCGCCGCGTGCAGGAGGCCGGCGGCAAGGTTTCCTGAAGCCGGCTGCTAATCGTAACGGTTGACGAGCGTGCCGATGCCGTCAATGGTGACGGCCACCTCGGAGCCCGGCTTCATGGACCCCACGCCCACGGAAGTGCCGCAGGCGATGACATCGCCCGGCTCGAGCGTGAGGTCCTGCGACAGGAGCGAGACCAGCCGTGCCGGCGGGAAGAACATGTCCGAGACGGGATAATTCTGCCGCTCGTCGCCGTTAAGCACCGTACGAATCACGAGCGTCGAAGGGTCGAGCCCAGTGGCAATCACTGGCCCGAAGACGCCGAAAGTGTCGAAGCTCTTGGCCCGGGACCACTGGTCGAAGGTCACGTCCTTCTTCAGAAGGTCGACGGCGGTCACGTCGTTGATGCAGGTGTAGCCAAAGATGTACGCGCTCGCCTCTTCCTCCGAGACCCGAGCCGCCCGGCGGCCGATGACGATCCCCAATTCGCCTTCGTAGACCACCTTGCCGGCATAAGACGGCGGCACGCGGATCGGCGCTTCACCGGGGTGAAAGGCGCTGTTCGCCTTGAGAAACCAGAGCGGCTCCTTGGGCTCGGACTGGCCCAGTTTCGCCGCGAGCGCCCGGTAGTTGTTCCACAGCGCCACCATCTTGGTGGGCTGGCACGGCGTGAGCAGCCGCACGGAGGCGCGCGGGACCGAGCGGCCTGTCGCGCGCGGCGAATCGAACAGGCTCCCCTCGTGCACCTGGATGTCCTGCCCCTCGAGCGCGCCGAATTGCTCGCGCCCGTCCTGCTCAAACCGAATCCACTGGGTCATCGTCAAAGCCTTGCAGTGCGTGAGGAGGGTTACTCGCCGAGTGCAGCGAAGAGCGCCTCGATGCGCCCGCGCGTATCAGCGTCAATTCTCTCGGCGATTTCCGCCGCCTTCATGTTCTCCTTCACCTGGGCAACGCGCGAGGCCCCGGTGATCACCGTCGACACGCGCGGGTTGCCGAGGCACCAGGCGATCGATAGCTGTGCGGGCGTGCAGCCGAGCGACTTGGCGATCGCCTCGAGCTTCTCGACAGCGGCGTTCTTGCGCTTGTCCGTGAGGCCCTCGACCAGAAACGCCATGCGCGGGATGGCGCCACGGCTGCCCTTCGGCACCCCCTTGCGGTACTTGCCGGTGAGCAGTCCCGAGGCGAGCGGGCTCCAGGTCGTGAGTCCCAGGCCGATGTCCTCGTAGAGGCGCCGATACTCCTGCTCGACGCGGTGGCGATGCAGGAGGTTGTACTGCGGCTGCTCCATCACCGGCTTGGCAAGATGATGGCGCTCGGCGATCTGCCAGGCGGCCATCACCTCGGCGGCGCTCCACTCGGACGTGCCCCAGTAAAGTGCCTTGCCCTGGCGGATCATGTCGTGCATCGCCCACACGGTTTCCTCGATGGGTGTCTGCGGATCCGGGCGGTGGCAGAACACCAGGTCCACGTGGTCGAGCTTGAGGCGGGCGAGGGAGCCGTCGATCGCCTGCATCAGGTATTTGCGGTTGAGCGTGTTCTTCTCATTGGGCCCGTCGGTGATGCCCCAGAAGAACTTGGTCGATACGACGTACTTCAGGCGCGGCCAGGCGAGCTTTTTCAGCGCCTCCCCCATCAGCCGCTCGCTCTCTCCGGCGGCATACACCTCGGCGTTGTCAAAGAAATTCACGCCGTGGTCCCAGGCGGCAGCCATGCACTCGCGCGCCGCCTTGGCGTCCATCTGGTTGCCGTACGTGACCCAGGACCCAAAGGAGAGCTCGCTCACCTTGAGGCCGGCCATGCCAAGTCGCCGATAGCGCATATCGTTGGTTCTCGTGCGTTGCGGGATGGGAAATTATGGCGGATTGCCCCGGGCCGCGCCGCCGCGACCGATAGAATGTGCCGATGACGCTCGAAGCGCGCAATGTCCTGCTGCTTGCCTGCTGCCAGGTGCTCCTCTTCACCAACAATGTGACGCTCATCTCGGTCAACGGGCTGGCAGGCCATGCCCTTGCCGACAACAAGGCGCTTGCCACCCTCCCCGTCACCGGCTACGTGGTGGGCGCGGCGATCTTCACCTATCCCGCCTCGCTCTGGATGAGGCGCGTAGGCCGGCGTGCCGGGTTTCTCGTCGGCTCTGTGCTGGGCATCCTCGGCGCGGCGATCGCCTCCCTCGGTGTCGCCTTGGGCAGTTTCGCCACCCTGATAGCCGGCACGCTTGTCCTGGGCGCCTACAACGCCTTCGGGCAGTACTACCGCTTTGCGGCAGCCGATGCCGCTCCCGGCAGCAACAAGGCACGCGCCATTTCGCTGGTGATGGCGGGCGGGCTCGTCGGGGGTCTCATCGGGCCGGAAATGTCGAAGCACACGCGTGAGCTCATGCAGCCCACGTTCGTCGCCTCTTACGCGTCGCTGATGGCGCTCTGCCTCATCGCCATGGCAATCCAGTCCATGCTGCGCATCCCCGATCCCAAGCCGGAGGAGGCAGGCGGCCCCGTGCGCCCCCTGCGTGAGATCGTCGCCCAGCCGGCCTTCGTCGTTGCGATGGCCGTGGCGGCCCTCGGCTATGGCGTCATGAACCTGCTGATGACATCCACGCCCCTGGCCATGGGGTTCTGCGGCCACCCGTACGCCGCCGCGGCGAGCGTCATCGCGGCCCACGTGGTGGCGATGTTCGGGCCCTCCTTCTTCACCGGCAGCCTCATTCAGCGCTTCGGCGTGCTGAGGGTGATCCTCACCGGCGTCGTCGCCATGTTCGGCGCCGTGGCCATCGCACTGTCCGGCCAGCAGGTGGCGCACTTCTGGCTGAGCCTCACGCTACTGGGCGTGGGATGGAACTTCATGTACGTGGGCGGCACCACCCTGCTCACGGAAGCCTATCGGCCCAGCGAGAAGGCCAAGGCGCAGGGCATGAACGAGATCCTCGTCTTTTGCACCGTCGCCGTGTCATCGGTCGCCTCCGGCGTGCTGGTCAACGCGGCCGGGTGGAACACGCTCAACGTGGTGGCGCTGCCGATTCTCTGCGTCGCCGGCGGCGCGGCGCTCTGGCTTGCCGCCCGGCGGCGGGCGGCGGCATCCGCCTGACCGGGCGCGGGATTTGCACGATGGCGCGGAACCCCCGAAAATACGGGCTGTCCGAGGTTTGTCCTGACTTAATAGCCCCTTAGGAGATCGGTTGTCATGAAAAATGCCCTGTTCGCTCTCGCCATTGCCTCCCTCGCCTTGCCGGCCGTTGCCAGCCTGGAGCTCGCCCAGAAGAACGCCTGCACGGCCTGCCACGCCGTCGACAAGAAGCTGGTGGGCCCCGCCTACAAGGACGTCGCCGCCAAGTACAAGGGCAACGCGAAGGCCGAGGCCATGTTGGTCGAGAAGGTGAAGAAGGGTGGCGTCGGCACCTGGGGCCAGGTCCCGATGCCCGCGAATGCCAGCCTCAAGGACGAGGACGCCAAGACGCTCGTCAAGTGGATCCTCGCCATCAAGTAACCTGACATCACGCCGGAAAAAGGGGGCGCCAAGGCGCCCCCTCTTCATTTTTTCAGGAGCCCTCGCCCATGACCATCCTGCAACGACTCTCTCTCGCTGCGGCCGTCGCCATGGCTCTCGCCGCTTGCGGCAAGAACGACACCCCGGCCGCCCAGAAAGCCGAGGCCGGAATCACCGTCACCATCGGGCACGCGGGACCGCTCACCGGGCCGATTTCCCACCTCGGCAAGGACGATGAAAACGGCGTGGCGCTCGCCGTCCAGCATGCCAACGACAGGAAGCTGGTGATCGACGGCAAGCCAGTGACATTCAAGATGCTGAGCGAAGATGACCAGGCGGACCCCAAGGTCGGCACGACCGTCGCCCAAAAACTGGTCGACGCGAAGGTGGTCGCCGTCATTGGCCACACCACGTCGGGCGTCTCGATTCCCGCCTCCGAGGTCTACGCGCGCGCCGGCATCCCGATGATTTCGGGCTCCTCCACCAACCCGACCCTCACGGAACGGGGCCTGAAGACGGTCCTTCGCACCGTGGGGCGTGACGACCAGCAGGGCCCGGCGATCGGCTCCTACATCGCCTCGGTGCTCAACGCCAAGCGGGTCGCGGTCATCGACGACAAGACCGCCTACGGCGAGGGACTCGCCGCGGAAGTGGAAAAAACACTCAAGGCGGCCAAGGTCGACATCGTCGCCCGCGAACGCGCCACGGACCGGGAAACGGACTTCAAGGCGATCCTCACCAAGGTGAGGGCGCGCAACCCCGACGTCATCTTTTATGGCGGCATGGACGCAACCGCCGGCCCGATGATGAAGCAGGCGCGCGAGCTGGGCATCAAGGCCACCTTCGCCTTCGGCGATGGCGTCTGCTCCGACGAGGTCACGCGCCTCGCGGGCACTGCTGCCGAGGGGCTTGCCTGCGCCAACGCCGGGCTCCCGGCCTCGGCTGCCAGTCGCGAGTTCCAGGCGGCGTTCCAGGCGAAGTTCGGCGAGATCAAGCAGTACGCACCGTACT
>JAFMJY010000191.1 GCA_017853245.1 Burkholderiales bacterium
GGTGGTGTTCGCGCTGCCTTCCGGCGCGCTGATCTGGGCGAGCGCCAACCTCGAGGTGGGCGGCCGCAGCGTGGCCGAGCACGCGATCACGGGGCTGGACCCGCTCGGCCTGGCGCTCGGTCTGAACGGCGTGATCCTGCTCGCCTACGTGATCGCGATCCCGGCGAACGAGATCGTGATTCCCACGGTGCTGATGCTCACGGTGCTTTCGGCGAAAATGACCGGGGTCGGCGGCGGCGCCGGCGTGATCTTCGAGCTCGATTCGCCGGAGGAGATCAAACGCGTGCTCACGGCGGGCGGTTGGACGGTGCTCACCGGCGTGAACCTCATGCTCTTCAGCCTGCTGCACAACCCGTGCAGCACGACGATCTACACGATCTACAAGGAGACGCGCAGCGCCCGCTGGGCCGCGCTTGCCGCGCTGCTGCCCCTCGCGATCGGCTTCGCCGTCACCGCGCTGGTCGCCCTTGTCTGGCGCGCCCTGTCGTGACCGGGATCACCCTGCGCGGCGCAGCTTGGACGCTGCGCCGGTTGTGGCGGAGCTTGCCTGGGTTTCGATGTGAGATGCGGCGGTCAGACCGTCGCTCACTCGCACCAAGAACCCGGTTTTACGTTGCTCCGGCGAGGTACACTGCGCCGCCCAGCAGCCGTTCGCCGTCGTAAAGGGCGAGAATCTGGCCGCTCGCGAGTCCGCGTTGGGGCGTGTCGAAGATCACGCGTGCGGAGGTGCCGCCCGGGAGAGGCTCGAGCCGGAGTGGCACCCGCGGGTCGCGGTAACGCACGCGTCCTTCCAGCCGGGTCGGAGCGGTGATCGGCTCCGCCAGCCAGCTCAGGGCGTGCACCTGCACCTCGGTTTGAAAAAGTCCCGGCGCGTTCGGCCCGTCGAACGCCACGAGCAACGCCCGGTCGGTGGCGCGCTTGCCGACGACCACATAGGCGCGGTGATCGGTGTTGGAGGGCACGCCGATTCCTTTGCGCTGGCCGAGGGTGTAAAAATGCAGGCCACGGTGCTCGCCCAGCACCCGGCCGTCGTCGGCCCGCACGATCGGCCCGGGCGCGTCGGGCACGTAGGCGCGGAGGAAATCGGCCATCTTCACCTCGCCGATGAAGCAGATGCCCTGGCTGTCCTTCTTGTCGGCCGTCGGTAGTCCCGCCTCACGGGCCAGCGCGCGCAATTCGGGTTTCGCGAGGTCGCCGATGGGGAAGCGGGCGTCGGCCAACTGGTCGGGCTGGAGGAGGGCGAGGAAGTAGGACTGGTCCTTGTTCTTGTCCGCTCCCTCGAGCAGCGCGTGCCGCGGTCCGGGCCCGGTGAGTTCGACGCGCCGCGCGTAGTGTCCGGTGGCCACCGCGGAAAAACCATGGTCGCGCGCCCACGCGCGGAACACGCCGAACTTGATCTCGCGGTTGCACATCACGTCCGGGTTCGGCGTCAGCCCGCGCGCGTATCCATCGAGGAGGTACTGCACGATGCGCTCACGGTAGTCGCGCATGAGGTTGACGACGCGGAACTCGATCCCGAGGTGGTCGGCCACGGCGCGGGCGTCCTCGATGTCGCGCTGCCACGGGCAATCGCCGGCGATGTTCTCCTCGTTGATCCAGTTCTTCATGTACGCGCCGGCCACGTCGTGGCCGGCGCGGCGCAGCAGCAAGGCGGCGACGGAGCTGTCCACCCCGCCCGAGAGCGCGACGAGTATCTTGCCTTCAGCCACAGTCAGCGCGGGGCGAGCACGCGGGCCTTGGCACGCGGCGTGAGGGGCGCGGTCTCAAGCCAGGTCTGTGCGGCCCCCGGGTTGACGGCGCGCCAGGTGGAGTGGGCGGCCGCGAGCGCGTTTCCGCGCAGAGGCTCGCCGGTCAATCCCATCGCCCAGGTCATCGCCTCGGCGGGGGACTGTTGCGCCCAGATGGACGCGATGGTCACGAACGCGGCGTCGCGGGCCGACTCGCCCGCCAGGGCCTCGGCCCACGCGATGCCGTCCTTGGGCTGGCGCGCCATGAGATTGGCGAACTGGCCGGCGATGTAGTCGAGGCCGCCGCCCGGCGGCAGCTCGGTGACGTACCGGGCCGCGGCGGGCAGGTCGCGCGAGCCCCAGATGAACAGAATGTTCGTCGTCGCCAGCCATTGCGTGAACTCGATCGGCAGGGTTTTCACCCACGCCAGCGCCGCCGGCACATCGCGCATGGCGAGCGCGCGGGCGACGTCCATCGTCACGAGCGTCTGCGCGTCGCCCGGCGGCAGGTTCTCGAGGAGGCGCGCGGCGCGCTCCGGGTCGGCGTTGGCGAGTTGTTGGAAAGCGGTCTGCAGGACGCGTTCGAGCACGGGAGCCTTGAGCAGCTTCGAGGCCTCCTCGATCGCGCGGGAGGGATCGCGGAGGGCGAGGCCGCGGAGGATCGATTCGAGCGCGATAGTGCGATCGGCCTCGCCCGGGAGCGCACGTGCCCACGCGAGCGCGGCGGCCGGGTCCGTGCGGTTCCAGGCGTCGGCTACTGCGCGGAGCGCGTGGTCGCGACCCTCGCCGGCGGGGATGGAGTCGAGACGCCCCGCCGCGATCACCGGATTTTCCCGCGCGAAGCGATCGAAGAGGGCGCTGTAGATGTGCGCGGTGTCCCGGGTGGTCGCCAACTC
>JAFMJY010000192.1 GCA_017853245.1 Burkholderiales bacterium
GCCAACGACCCGCACCTGGGCTTGAGCACCCCGGCCCTGTGGTATTTCGCACGGTTGAAGGCGCCCGATTTGGAGGTCGCCGGAGCCACCCTTCCCGGCCTGCCTCTGGTGGTTTTGGGGCAATCGGCCCATGTGGCCTGGGGATTCACCAACACCGGCCCCGATGTGCAGGACCTCTACATCGAAGCCCTCGACCCTACAGACCCCCAGCGCTACCGCACCCCCAGCGGCACAGCCGCCTTCGAAAGCCGTGAGGAAACCATCCGCGTCAAGGGCGGCGCGGAACACCGTGTGGTGGTGCGCCGCACCCGCCACGGGCCCGTCATTTCAGACGCGGGCACCTTCAAGGGCCTGGACTTGGGGCCCTATGTGCTGGCCCTGCGCTGGACCGCCCTCGAAGACGACGTAGACCTGGTCGCTGCAGGCTTGGCGATGGCCCGCTCGCGCACGGTCCCCGAATTCATGCAAGCCTCACAACGTTGGACAGCGCCCATGCAGAGCATGGTGGTGGCCGACTCGGAAGGCCGCATCGGCATGGTGGCTGCCGGCCGTGTACCGGTGCGGCGCGCCGACCATGACCTCATGGGTTTGGCCCCCGCACCCGGTTGGGAGTCCCGCTACGACTGGGTGGGCTGGGTGCCTGCGCACCAGACGCCCCGAGTGATCGACCCGCCCCAAGGTTGGATTGCCACGGCCAACCACCGCCTGCACGACGATGACTACCCCTACTACCTGGGAAGCGACTGGGCGCTGCCCTACCGGCAGCTGCGCATCGAGCAGGTCTTGGAGTCCCGTGCAAAGCACAGCGCCCGCGACATGAGCGCCCTGCAACAAGACGAGATCTCCTTGGCCGCACGCGCCCTGCTGCCCTGGGTGCGACAGGCCCGAGGCAGTCACCCCTTGAGCGCAGCGGCACAAGACCGCCTCAGCGGTTTCGACGGCCAGATGCGGGCCGATTCAGCCGCCCCCCTGCTGATCTGGGCCTGGCAACGCGCCCTGGCCGAGCAGCTGTTCATGCCCCGCATCGGCCTTGAGCGCTTCGAGCGCTCCTTCGCCCAACGAAGTTTTCACGATGCGGTGCTGGGGGTGCTGGAGCGACAGGATGCCTGGTGGTGTGACGACCCTCGAAGCCCCGAGGTCGAAAGCTGCGAGTTGCAGAACCAACGCGCCTGGGACGCCGCCTTGCGAGAGCTCAGCGAGCGGCTGGGGCCCGACATGGCGCAATGGCGCTGGGACGCGGTCCACCACATGGTGGCCGAGCACCGCCCCTTCTCACGCGTCAAGCCGCTGGACACCTGGTTCGGTCTGAGCCTGCCCATGGGCGGTGACACCTACACGGTGCATGCGTTGCGCGTGGGCCTGGGTGGCCCGCCAGCCCAGCGCTACCGGGCCACACACGGCCCCAGCCTGAAGGCGGTGTACGACCTCGGCGACCGCAGCAAGTCCCGCTTCATTCACAGCTCAGGCCAAAGCGGCCTGCCGTGGATGGCGGCTTATCGGTCGTGGTTAAAGGATTGGGCCCAAGGCAACGGTGTGCCGGTATGGCCGGCAGCACAGGACCAGGGTCCCCTGCAGACCTTGACCCTGCGCCCGGCCTCAGCCGCGCGCTAAGGCCCTCGCTAGATCACCCCAAGCGCTGCTTCAGCGCATCGGGGCGAAGGCCGTCGTATTCCTCGAAAGGCTGATGGATCCAGGGGCTGGTGGGCAGGTGCTCAACCGTGTAGTCGGGCTGGTAGGTCGACACCGCCTTGGTCCAGATCACCGCCGAACGCAGTTCGGTGATGGCCGGCATGGCTCGCAAGCGCTCCACCACCGCCTTGAGGGTCACACCCGAGTCAGCCAAATCGTCGACCAGCAGCACCCTGCCGGCCAATTCACCCTGGGGCATGGTGATGTAGCGCGCAATATCCAGACGCCCCTGGATCGTGCCAGCCTCAGCCCGGTAGGAACTGGTGGACATGATGGCCAGCGGCTTGTCGAATACGCGGGAGAGCACATCCCCCGGGCGCATGCCGCCACGCGCCAGGCACAGGATCTGATCAAAAGCCCAACCGGAATGCCAGACCTGAATCGCCAACTTCTCGATCAGGCGGTGGTAGGCGTCCCAGGACACATAGAGGTGTTTGCCGTCATCGGTGAGCATCGCGCGGTTTCCTTGCTGCGGGTCAGGCGGGAATGGCGTGTGGTGCCGGAAAGAGAGCGAGTGTAGCCACGCCCAAGGTGCTGCAGCGCCTCAGCGCTGAAACGGGTGGCGAAGCAGGATGGTGTGGTCGCGGTCTGGCCCAGTGGAGACCATGTCGATGGGGGCCCCGATCACGGCCTGCACGCGCTCCAAGTAGGCCCGTGCCTCGGCAGGCAACTGCGCCCATTGGGTCAGCCCCGCAGTCGAACCCGACCAGCCCGGCCAAGACTCGTACACCGGCTGGCAGGCTGCGATGTCATCGGCGTCCAGCGGCAGGATATCCAAGTGGCGTCCGTTCAGGGTGTAGCCGGTGCAAACGAGGATTTCCTTCAGACCGTCCAGCACATCAAGCTTGGTGATGCACAGACCCGACAAACCGTTGATGATGATCGACCGCTTGAGGGCTGCCGCGTCGAGCCAAC
>JAFMJY010000200.1 GCA_017853245.1 Burkholderiales bacterium
AAGCCCAACCCCCGCCCTCCGGTCACCCCGGAGCGGCGGGGGTTGCTGTCGTTTTCGTGATCACCGGCTCGAGCAGATGGCCGATCACCTCAGCAGCCTGCGCATCACCCGCCGCCAGCGCGTGGACGTACCGGTCAGCGAACACCTGCACCGTGTGGCCCTGCCGTGCCGCCGCTGCAGCGATCGACACCCCCGCATCCACCAGCCACGACCCATGCCCGTGTCGCAGCCCCTTCAGAGCGAACCGGGGGACCTTCGCCCGATCGCACAGCCGTTCCCATTCCTGCGACAGCCAGTCCGGAGCGAACGGGGTGCGGCCCGTCGGATCAGCCCGCTGGTGCGCCAAGATCGGCCCATCAGCCGCGAGCCGCGCACCCTGCGCCCGCGCCCACTCGACGCACCCGGCCCGATGATCGGCCAACATGTCCAGCACCCCAGGCGGCAGGATGATCCGCTTCGTCTTGTCGTTCTTCGGGAGCTTCGCCGTGAGCGCCCCGCCCGGAACCTTCACCAGGGCACGCTGGACGTGCAGCACGTTGCCGTCGAGGTCGGACCAGCGCAACCCGACGAGCTCGCCCCGCCTGCACCCGGTGGCAGCGCCAAGGATCACGGCGGTGCGTACCGACCGGCCGGCGACGGCCAGCATCACCTTGATCGCGGGGAGGGTGGGCATCCGGTCACCGATGTCGTAGGCGGCCTGCTTCGGTGGGGTCGCCTTGTCGGCCACGTTCGCTGCGACCATGTCCCACTTGTAGCCCTGTTCCAGGATGGCCTTCACGACGGCGTGGTATTGGCGCACCGTGTTCGGCGACATGGTCCGCTTCGTCTTGCCGGTGCCGATGGTGGTCGCGGCGATCTGGCTGTACCAGCGGTCCAGGTGGCGGGCGGTGAGGTCGGCGAGGGGTAGGTGCCCGAGGTCTTTGATGAGCCGGTTGGTGATCGAGGTGCGCCGGTAGATGGTGGTGGGCGAGTCTTTCGGGGCACGGAACGCGACCCATTCGCGTACGAGTTCGGCGACGGTGCCTTTGGCTGCGGCCTGTTCGTTGTCGGTGCGGTCCCATTCGGCGGCGATCGCGGTGGCGACCCGCTCGGCCTTCTTGCGGTCACCCTTCGGCGAGGTGAAGGTGCGCGAGTGCTGGCGCGGTTTCCCGTCGGGGCTGGTCGGCGCGGGCAGCCGGTACCGCCACACCCCCGGGCGCCTCTCCTCGAGGTGGCCGCGGTTCACGGGGTCGGTCCCTCCTCGGTCCGCTGACGCCGCTTCCATGCCCGTCGCCTGTTGCCCATCGGCTGTCCGCAGATGTCACAGAATTCGAGGTATCCGCGGTCATCGCACTCGGAGCAGGTGCTGCCGCGGGCGTGCCAGTAGTCGCACTCCGGGCACGGCTTCAACTGGTGGACGTGTGGGGTGATGGAGGCACCCATCCGCCGGTAGCCCTCGGCGAACGCTTCGCCGAGTCGGCGCTGACCGTCGGCCAGCCGGCGGTGCGCTTCGGCGGTGCGCTCGGTATCGAACTCGGTCAGCGCCTCGTAGCTCTCCGCCGGCCACTGCCGCGGGCGGGCCTCTCTACCGTCTCCCATCTCGGCGCGCAGCGCAGCTGCGAGGCGCGCTGCGATGCGTTCCCAGTCTGGCGTCTCGGCGTGTTCGGGCGTGTCGGTCATGTCCTACCTCCTACACTCGGGGTGCCGGTCCGGCTTCTATGTCCTAGGTCGTGGCCTAGCAGTAGCGGCGGATCGGTGTACTCCCAGTATAGGGGGCGGTAGCTCAGTGGTCAGAGCAGGGGACTCATAATCCCCTATGGGGTTGGAACGTGCAGGCCCGATGGAGACTCCCACTGTGCTGAGCAGGCCATATAGGCGACGACTGTCCGAAACCGGCACCGTAGCCCCTGCTCGGAACGCCGATCCTGTGGCCTGGCGTCATGTCCTGGCGTTGTGCGAGTGGTCCGGTTAGGGCTGGATGAGCTGCTGAGCGAACTGCACGAGCGCTTCACACTCATCGCGCATCGCGTTGGCCGACACCCCGTCACCGATCGCCGCAAGGTACGCCCCGGCGAATGCGTCGTTGCTCGTACAAGTCGGGCCGTCGCCCCAAATAACAAATACAAGTTGCCCCCTTGTCAGAATGTGCGCTTTCGTGTACGGTCTGACACATGAAGTTGAACACCGAAGCCCTCCGGGTCATCCGTGAGCGTTCTGGCCAGTCGCAAACCGGGCTGGCCGAACTCGCCGGGATCGACCGTGCGAACCTCGCCCACATCGAGGCGGGACGCCGCAGGGGCACCGAGGCGCAGATCGTCGCCCTTGCTCATGCGCTCAAGGTCCCCGTCACCGCCATCATCTGCGACGACGAGGCCGCGGCGTGAACCTCGGCGACTTCTACGTTCGCCCCGCTGCGCCGATCGAGGGTGAATGGGTGCTCAGCCTCGCCGTGTACTGCATGGTCTGCGAGACGGACATCGACCCGTACGCCCCCGGCGCGTACGTCGCTGGCACCACGCTTGCCGTGCTCTGCCTCGACGCCCGCAACCACGTCCGCACCGCCCATCCCGGCCAGGGGTGGAACCCGTGAGCGACCTGCCGGA
>JAFMJY010000085.1 GCA_017853245.1 Burkholderiales bacterium
CGAACCGCGGCGTGTCCTGGGGCGTGGAGATCACCAGAATCTCCCGGATGCCGGCAAGCATCAGCGTGGACAAGGGGTAATAGACCATCGGCTTGTCGTAGACCGGCAGCAGCTGCTTCGAGATGGCCTGGGTCACCGGATAAAGGCGGGTGCCCGATCCTCCTGCGAGGATGATTCCCTTGCGCATGGCTCTTAAGCCCTCCCGCTGTAGTTGGTCTCGATCCAGTTGCGGTAGTCGCCGCTGCGTACGGAGGCCACCCAATCCGCGTGGTCGAGGTACCAGCCGATGGTGCGCGCCATGCCGGAGGCGAAGGTCTCCAAGGGCGACCAACCCAGCTCGGCGCGGATCTTCCGCGCATCGATCGCGTAGCGGCGGTCGTGGCCCGGGCGATCGGCCACGAATTCGATCAACGGTCGGTAGCCGCCCGCGCGCGGGCGAAGTTCCTGCAGTGCATCGCAAAGCGTGTGCACGACGTCGAGGTTGCGTTTCTCGGCGTTGCCGCCGATGTTGTAGACCTCCCCGGGGCGGCCTGCCTCCAGCACCCGCCGGATCGCGGAGCAGTGGTCGCCGACGTAGAGCCAATCGCGGATCTGCCGGCCATCACCGTAGACCGGCAGGGCTTTTCCGTCGAGCGCGTTGGCGATCATGAGCGGGATCAGCTTCTCGGGGAATTGGTAGGGGCCGTAGTTGTTCGAGCAGTTGGTGGTGAGCACCGGCAGCCCGTAGGTATGGTGGTAGGCCCGCACCAGGTGGTCGCTTCCCGCCTTGGAGGCCGCGTAGGGGCTGTTGGGCGCATACGCCGTGGTTTCCGAGAAGGCGGGGTCGCCCTCGGCGAGCGTGCCGTAGACCTCGTCGGTAGAGACATGCAGGAACCGAAACGCTTCCTTTTCCGGGCTTGGAAGCGCCTGCCAGTAGCTACGCGTCGCTTCCAGCAGCCGAAAAGTGCCCACCACGTTCGTCTGCACGAACTCGCCAGGGCCGTGGATCGAGCGATCCACGTGGCTCTCGGCTGCGAAGTGCACCACTGCCCGCGGGCGGTGCTCCCGAAGAAGCGCGGCCATCGCCGCGGCATCCCCGATGTCCCCACGCACGAAACGATGGCGCGCGTCACTCGCGAGCGATGCGAGGTTCGCTAGGTTCCCCGCATAGGTGAGCTTGTCGACATTGACCACCGGCTCACCGACCTCGCGCACCCAATCGAGCACGAAATTCGAGCCGATGAACCCCGCCCCCCCGGTGACGATGATCACCGCCGCCCCCCCGAAAAAGCGCGCATTTTACGGGCTGCGGCCGCTCGTGTCGGGCCCGGGGGCCTCAATCTCGCCCCCGCGTTTGCCGCTCGATCAGCTTGAGGTACTTCTGGAAGGCGTTGTTGCAGCTGATCACGATATGGGCGAAGCCGGGGCCGCCATCGAGAAAGCCGCCGCGCAAGAGGTAGAACTTCACGAAGCGCACCAGAGGGCTCAGGAACAGCTGGGCGTAGTTGCTCCTCAGGCCCTGCCGGTACATGGCCTCGGCCTGCAGGGTCGTGTATCGATTCTGCTTGTCGAGGTAGTCGCCCACGTCCTGGGCCGACTCGTGCAGCAGGTCGCCATCGAGGGTGCCAACGGGGGTGGTGGTGAGCACGCTTTCATGCACGTCATCGCTCGACCAATTTGCATGGGCGCGATGAAAAAGCCGAATGCACCAGTCCGGGTAGCCCTCGCCATGGGCGAGCCAGGAACCCAGGAAGCGGTTTCGACGCGCCATCCGCCAGGCGAGGTATCGTGGGCTTCGCAGCGCTGCCTCGATGGATCGCGCGAGCGCCGGCGTGACGCGCTCGTCGGCGTCGAGGCACAGCACCCAGTCGTGGGAGGCCTGCGCCACGGCGAATTGCTTCTGGCGGCCGAAACCCAGCCAGCCTTGCTCGATGACGCGCGCGCCGCGCGAAAGACACAACCCGACGGTCGCATCGGCGCTGCCCGAGTCGACCACCAGCACTTCCTGCGCGAAGCCAACCGAGTCGAGCAACGGCCCAAGCTGGCTTTCCGCGTCGCACGCGATGACGGCAACCGTGAGGGGAAGCTTTTTCAAAGGCGCCACGGAAGGGGGGTCATCAAACGGGTCCCGATTTTACGCCGCCCCCGGCCGCTGCTCCCGGGCTCGTAAAATGGGCCATGCCCTCCCCGCGCGCGCTGGTTGTCAAGCTCTCCTCTCTGGGGGACGTGATTCACCAGATGCCCGCGCTCTCCGATCTGCGGCAGCACCGGCCGGACGTTGTCATCGACTGGGTCGTCGAGGAGGCCTACGCGCCGCTGGTTCGTTTGCACCCGGCCGTTCGCGAGGTGATCCCGGCAGGCCTCAGGCGGCTTCGGGGCAGGCCTGCATCGCTCGCCGGATGGCGTGCGCTGGCGAAACTGGTGGCGCGCCTGCGCGCGACGCGCTTTGACTGGGTGGTGGACTCCCAGGGGCTGCTGAAGAGCGCCGTGCTCGCCCGGGTCGCCGACGGCCCGCGATATGGCTACGACCGGCAAAGCATCCGCGAGCCGCTTGCGTCGGCGTTGCTGGACGCACGCGTTCGAGTAAGCCGCCAATGGCACGCCGTCGAGCGCATTCGCCGCCTGTTCGCCACCACCTTCGGTTACCTGCACGGAGGCGAGATCCACTACGGCCTCGCCGTCAACGCTGATCGGCCATCCTGGGCGCCGAGGGGGCCTTACGTGGTGGGCCTGCACGCCACCAGCCGGGCAGAAAAATGCTGGCCAGAGCCGTGCTGGGCAAGGCTCGCGTCCTATCTTGCGGCGCGCGGCATCGCGATCGTCTTTCCGTCGGGCACCCCCGCCGAGCAGACAACGGCGGCTCGCCTGGCGGCAACCGCGCCGCTGGCCACAGTCGCCCCGGCCCTGACGCTTCCCGAGGCTGCTGCACTTCTCTCCCACGCTTCGGGCGCCGTCGGAGTCGATACCGGTCTCGCGCACCTCTCGGTCGCCGTTGGCGCCCCAACGGTCGGCCTCTACGTGGCGACCGATGCCTCCCTCACCGGGCTCGTGGGTGGCGGCGCCATCGCCAACCTCGGTCATCCCGGCTCGGGGCCTTCGCCCGACGCGGTTTGGGCTGCCCTCGCACCGCGCCTGCGTGCCACGCCATGAGCGCTCTCTACACGGCACTCCTCTGGCTTGCCGTTCCATTCGCGATCGCGCGCCTGCTCTGGCGCTCTCGCCGGCAGGTGGCCTACCGGCACCACCTGCGCGAACGGCTGGGCTTCGTCCCGGCCCTGCCCCCCGGCCCGGTCCTCTGGATTCATGCCGTCTCACTGGGGGAGACGCGGGCTGCCGAACCCTTGGTGCGCTGGGCACGGCAGCGCTTGCCCTCCGCCCGCATTCTGCTGACGCACACGACGCCGACCGGGCGACAAGCCGGCCGCGACCTCTTCGGGAGCGACGTCGTTCAGGCATGGCTGCCTTGGGATTTGCCCTTCGCAATGAAGCACTTCTTCAAGCGCGCACACCCGAGCCTGGGCCTGGTCATGGAAACCGAGGTCTGGCCCAACCTGCTCGCTGCCGCCAACCGGACGGGCACGCCCGTCTTCCTCGTCAATGCGCGCCTCTCCGAACGCTCGGCCGCTCGCTACGTCCGCGGCCGGGGCTTTGCCCGGGACGTGATGGGGCGCTTCGCGGGCATCGCCGCGCAAACCGACGCCGATGCTCGGCGCCTCGAGGCGCTTGGCGCGAAGTCCGTGGCGGTGACCGGCAACCTCAAATTCGACGTTGCCTTGCCGGAGGACCTGCAGGCGCGCGCGGGTCAGCTCCGAGCCTGGGCCGGCGCGGGGCGCTGCGTCTGGGTAATGGGCAGTACTCGCGAGGGGGAGGAGGCGCTTCTCGTCGAGGCCCTGACGAGGGCGGCGCTACCTCCCGAGGTGCTGGTATTGATCGTGCCGCGACACCCGCAACGATTCGACGAAGTGGCCGCGCTGATCGAGCGCGTGGCAGGTCTGGCGCCCCGGCGCTCGGCCGGCGGCATCGTGCCCGCGACGGCGCGGTTCGCCCTGGGAGACTCCATGGGGGAGATGATGGCGTACTACTCGGCGGCCGAGGTCGCCTTCGTCGGGGGAAGCCTCCTGCCCTTCGGCGGACAGAATCTCATCGAGGCGTGCGCGACCGGGCGCCCCGTGCTCATCGGGCGCCACACCTTCAACTTTTCGGCGGCCGCGGAAGAGGCATTGCGACGAGGCGCAGCGCTCCGGGTGGATGACGTCACCGAGCTGATTCACGCGGCACTGGCGCTAACCCGGGACCCGATTCGCCGCGCGAGCCTTGGCGAGGCGGCCCTCGCGTTCACCCGCGAGAATCGGGGCGCGCTCGACCGGCTCGCGAGCTGGCTCGAGCCGGCACTCGACGCTATCCGCGGGCGAGCGCCCGGCTCACCTGCTCCAGATCGGGCTCCTTGAGCGCGCCAGCGGCGGCTTTCAGTCGAAGCGTGTTGAGCAGGTAGGCGTAGCGCGCGGCTTGCAGGTCCCGCCGGGTCTGGAAGACCTGCTGTTGCGCGTTGAGCACGTCCACGCTGGTGCGCACGCCGACGTCCCGACCGAGAATGGTCGACTCGAGCTGGCTCTGGGTGGAGGCGAGCGCCTGCTCGAGCGCGCGAACCTGGGCGATGCCACTCGTGACGTTGAGGTACTGCTGCCGCACGGATTGGGCCACGGAGCGCTGGACGTTTTCGAGGTCCTCCTGCGCCCGATCCCGCAGCGCCAAGGCCTCCCGGACGCGGGACTGGGTGAGGCCGCCTGCGTAGAGCGGCACTGACAACACGACGCCCGCGGTGGTCGTGCTTTGGGCAAGCGTGCCGATGCCGGAAGTGAGGTTGGGGTTGCGGTTGTGCGTGTAGGTCGCCGCAAGATCCACGGTCGGGTAATGCCCGGCCCGGACTCGCTCAACCTCCTGTCGGGCGATTTCGAACGCCGCGCGCGCCGCGGCCACGGACAGGCTGCCATCGCTCGCCGCGCCAACCCACGCCTCAATGTTGGCCGGCTCGGGTTGCGCGAGCGGCAGCGGCTCCTTGAGGGGCGCCAGGGCTCCCGCCGGCTTGCCGATCAACTGCTGCAGGGCGCGCGTCTTCACCTCGAGGTCGTTCTTGTCCGCAATCTCTTTCGCGGAGGCCTGGTCGAAGCGAGCCTGCGCCTCCAACGTGTCGACGATGGTGGCCGTGCCGACTTCGAAGTTGCGGCGCGCCTGGGCGAGCTGTTCGGCGATGGCTTTTTTCTGCGCCTCGGACAGGGCCTCATTGTCCCGGGCGAGCAAGACGTCGAAGTACGCCTGGGCCACTCGCAGGATGAGGTCCTGGCCGGCGGTGGCGAAGGCCGCCTCCACCTGCAGCAGCACCTGCTCCGCCTGCGAGATGGCCACCCAGTTTTGCCACCTGAAGAGCGGCTGCGTCAGCGTGAGCGAGTACGTCTGGTTTGAATAGTTGACGTCGGGCGAATCGCTGCGGTCGAGGTTGTTGCGGTAAGCCCCGGCAGACCCGGTCACGAGCGGGAGGTAGCCGGCCCGCGCCTGCGGAAGCCGCTCACGCCCGGCCGCGTATTGGGCGCGAGCCGCCCGGTAGGCAGGGTCGCTTGCCAGGGCGTCCCGATAGACGCCTAGCAGGTCGGCGCCCGCGGCGGGCCACGCCAGGGCGGCAAGCGAAAGCAGGAATACGGAGCGGCGCAAAGTCATGGGGAAACCTTTCAGAAAACGGGGGCTGCGGCTTAGTAGACGGGCATGCTGGGATCTACCGAGCGCGCCCACCCATCCACACCGCCGACGAGGTTCATCACGTCCGCGAAGCCCGCCTGTGCCAGATAAGCGGCCACGCGCTGGCTGCGAACGCCGTGGTGGCAAATGACTACAGTGGGGTGGCCGGGCTGAAGCTCCTGCAGGCGGCCCAGGAGCTGGGACATCGGCAGCGAGCGCGACCCGGCGATATGACAAACCTCGAACTCCCACGGCTCGCGCACGTCCAGCAGCACCACGGGTTCGGCAGCGCCGTCCAGCCGTGAGCGCAATTCCTCGGCCGACAGTTGGCGAACCATCAGAAGCGGAACCGCGGCGCGGGCGCCGCGTGAACCAGCGGCTTCAGCACCGTCTCGAAGAGGGGCTCGGCGCTGGCTTGCGGGCGAAACAGCATGGCGCGCATCACCGGAAACTGGCCTACCACGGCAAACAGGCGCCCACCCGGCCGGAGGGCCCCCAGGAACGCCCGGGGCAACTCGGGGGTGGACCCGGTCAGCACGATCGCGTCGTACGCTGCCTGGCCCAACGGCCCTGCGGCGCTGTCGCCGCCCAGCAACGTCACGTTGCGAATGCCCTCGGCGGCGAGCCGGGCCGAGGCCGCCAGGCGAAGGTCGTCGTGGATCTCCGCGCTCGTCACGTGCCCGGCAAGGCGCGCGAGAAGCGCGGTGAGGTGGCCAGACCCCGTGCCGACTTCATACACCTGGTCGGTCGGGTTCAGGTCCAGCTCCTGCAGGAGCCGGGCCTCCACGCGCGGCGACATCATGCATTCACCGTGGCCGATGGGAATCTCGAGGTCTGCGAACGCGATTGCGTGGTGGCCCGGCGGCACGAAGCGCTCCCGTCGCACCTGCAACAGGGCGTCCAGCACGCGGGCGTCGAGCACCTCCCACGGCCGAATCTGCTGCTCCACCATGTTGCGGCGGGCCAAGTCGACGTTCATCGGGCAACCGGCGAGAAAAGGGAGGGAAATTCAACGTGAAATTGTAGCAAAGGGCACTTCTCGCCCCCGGGCCGGCTGAAGGCCGCGCAGGCGGCGCGAGTGTGCGGGGCGTCGTGCTACGCTCGCTCGCAGGTCTTTCTGGCGCCGCGTGCTGTGCCCGACCGCTGTTTGTGGGCCCGCAGCCCCCAGCCGGCGCGCAAGGCGCCGGAGACCGCTCAGCACTGCCCTCGGAGCAACCATGAACGCGAAGCCCCAATTCATCGCCGACGCTGCGCGCGTCGACCCCACGGCCACCGAGCCGCTGCCGAAGTCACGCAAGATTTATGTCACGGGCTCGCGGGCCGACCTGCGCGTCCCGATGCGGGAGATCCAGCAATCGGACACGCCCGCTTCGTTCGGCGCGGAGCCCAACCCCGCCATCACGGTCTATGACACGAGCGGGCCGTACACCGACCCGGCGGTGGCGATCGACATCCGCGCGGGGCTTGCGCCGCTGCGTCACCCGTGGATCGACGAGCGGGGAGACACCGAGGCCCTGAACGGGCCCTCTTCGCGATTCGGGCAGGCGCGGCATGCCGACACCAAGCTCGCCGCCCTGCGATTCAACCTGACCCGCAAGCCGCGGCGCGCGAAATCAGGGGCCGTCGTGACGCAAATGCACTACGCCCGCCGCGGCATCGTCACCCCCGAGATGGAGTACGTGGCCATCCGGGAGAACGGCCGTCGCCGGGAGTACCTGGAAGGACTGGCTGCCGCCGGCCCGAAGGGCAAGCGGCTCGCCGAGCTCCTGGGGCGACAGCATCGCGGCGAGAGCTTCGGGGCGCGCATCCCCGCGGAGGTCACGCCGGAATTCGTGCGCGAGGAAGTCGCGCTCGGGCGAGCCATCATCCCGGCCAACATCAACCACCCCGAGAGCGAGCCGATGGCCATCGGCCGAAACTTCCTCGTGAAAGTCAACGCCAACATCGGCAATTCCGCGCTCGGGTCCTCGATCGCCGAGGAGGTCGACAAGATGACCTGGGCCACGCGCTGGGGCGCCGACACGGTGATGGACCTCTCGACCGGCAAGAACATCCACGAAACCCGCGAATGGATCATTCGCAACGCCCCGGTGCCCATCGGCACGGTGCCGATCTACCAGGCGCTCGAGAAAGTCGACGGCCGCGCCGAGGAGCTCACCTGGGAGATCTTCCGAGACACGCTGATCGAGCAGGCCGAGCAGGGCGTCGACTACTTCACGATCCACGCCGGCGTGCGGCTGCCCTTCATCCCGCTCACCGCCAACCGCATGACGGGCATCGTCTCGCGCGGCGGCTCCATCATGGCGAAGTGGTGCCTCGCGCATCACCGCGAGAGTTTCCTCTACGAGCGGTTCGAAGACATCTGCGACATCATGGCCGCCTACGACGTCTCGTTCTCCCTCGGCGATGGCCTGCGCCCCGGGTCCATCTACGACGCCAACGACGAGGCCCAGCTCGCGGAGCTTCGCACCCTGGGTGAGCTGACCCAGGTAGCCTGGAGGCACGACTGCCAAGTGATGATCGAGGGCCCGGGCCACGTTCCGATGCAGCTCATCAAGGAAAACATGGACCTCGAGCTGCAACACTGCCACGAGGCGCCCTTCTACACGCTGGGGCCGCTCACCACCGACATCGCGCCGGGGCATGACCACATCACCAGCGCCATCGGCGCGGCGCAGATCGGCTGGTATGGCACCGCCATGCTCTGCTACGTGACCCCGAAGGAACACCTCGGGCTTCCGGACCGCGACGACGTGAAAGAGGGGCTCATCGCCTACAAGATCGCTGCCCACGCCGCCGACCTGGCCAAGGGCCACCCCGGGGCACAGGTTCGCGACAACGCGCTGTCCAAGGCGCGCTTCGAGTTTCGCTGGGAGGACCAGTTCAACCTGGGGCTGGACCCCGAGAAGTCGAAGCTCTTCCACGACGAGACGCTGCCTCAGGAAGGCGCCAAGCTCGCGCACTTCTGCTCAATGTGCGGCCCGCACTTCTGCTCGATGAAGATCACCCAGGACGTGCGCGACTTCGCAGCGAAGCACGGCGTGTCGGACAAGGAAGCCCTCGCTCGCGGCATGCAGGAGAAGGCGGTCGAATTCGTCCGGCGCGGCGCTGAGGTCTACTCCAAGGCCTGAGCCCGCGACCGCCGCGCCCCGACAACGACTGCCCCCGTGGACTGGACGCTCGCCGCCCAGGCGTTCTTGCTGGGCCTCGTCGAGGGCCTCACCGAATTTTTGCCGGTTTCGTCGACCGGCCACCTGATCGTCCTGTCGGACCTCTTCGGCAGCAACGACGACAAGGGCAAGGTTTTCGCGATCGTGATCCAGCTGGGGGCGATCCTCGCTGTCTGCTGGGAGCAACGCCAGCGCTTCGCCCGCGCCCTCGGCGGCTGGCGCAGTGACGCGCAGCAACGCCGCTTCCTCGCCAACCTCGGCATCGCTTTCGTGCCCGCGGGGCTGGTGGGATTTTTCTTCGCGTCCGCCATCAAGGGGCACCTCTACAACCCCCAGGTCGTGGCCGTCGCGCTGCTCGTGGGCGCGGGCCTCATCTTCGTGGTCGAAGGCTGGTACGCACGCCGCGCGCCGCGCGTGCAGTCCATCGAGGCAATGCGCTGGCCCGATGCGCTGAAGGTGGGGTTGGTTCAGTGCCTTGCGCTGATTCCAGGCACCTCACGCTCCGGCGCGACGATCCTGGGTGGCATGGCGTTTGGGCTTTCGCGAACCGTGGCCACGGAGTTTTCGTTCCTGCTCGCCGTGCCGATGATGGTGGCCGCGTCAGCCTATCAAGGCATCCGCCACCGAGAGCTCTTCACCGCGGCGGACCTCCCGTATGTGGCGATCGCTTTCGCGATGAGCTTCTTCGCCGGGCTGGCTGCGGTGCGCTGGCTGCTGCGCTACATCGCCGCGCACGATTACCGGCCGTTCGCGTGGTATCGCATCGCCCTGGCGGTCGCGATCCTGGCGTACTTCTAGGCTCGGGCGAGCGCCCTCAGATTTGCACCATCTCAAAATCGTCCTTGCGCGCCCCGCACTCGGGACAGGCCCAGTTGGCGGGAACATCCTCCCACCGGGTCCCCGGCGCGATACCGTCCTCGGGGTATCCCTCCGCCTCGTCGTAAATGAAGCCACACACGAGGCACATCCAGGTCTTGAACGGGGCAGAAGCGGAATCGGAGGCGGACATGGAGCGAACTCGCAAGTGTGATTAAATGCCGACGCGGCATGCGCGTTGCTGCCGGATCTTACAACGCGACGCCGTGACGCCATCCATGCAATCCCCCCCAGCCGTCCTCACGTTTGCCGCAACCGATCCCACCGGTGGGGCCGGCCTGCAAGCCGACCTGCTCACGCTCGCGAGCATGGGCTGTCACCCGCTTTCCGTCGCAACGGCGATCACCGTGCAGGACACCGCGGGTGTCGAGTCCTTTCTGCCGCTGGATCCCGAATGGGTAACAGACCAGGCGCGCTGCCTTCTCGAGGACATGCCCGTGGTGGGGTTCAAAGTCGGGGTGCTGGCCTCCCCGGACATCGTCTCGGCGGTGGCCGAGATCGTCTCCGACTACCCGGACATTCCCCTCGTGCTCGATCCCGTGTTCGCCTCGGGGCGCGGTGACGAGTTGGGTGGCGAGCGCGTGGTAGCGGCCGTGCGCGCGCTGCTCGTGCCCCAGAGCACGGTGGTCACGCCGAACGTGGGTGAGTTGCGCCGCCTGGCCGGCGCCGAGGACGAGGAAGGCGCCGACGAGCGCGAGTGCGCGACGCGCGTGCTCGACCATGGATGCGAATACGTGCTGGTCACCGGCACGCATGCGGCAACGCCTGCCGTCGTCAACACGCTCTACAACCGCGAGGGCGTCGTCCGCTCAGACTCCTGGGAGCGGCTCCCGGGCAGCTATCACGGCTCCGGCTGCACGCTCGCCTCGGCCATCGCGGCCAACCTTGCCCGGGGGCTCGACGTGGCCGAGTCGGTTCGCGAGGCGCAGGAATACACGTGGCAGGCGTTATCGAAGGCCTTTCGCCCCGGCATGGGGCAGTACCTGCCAGACCGCCTTTTCTGGGCCCGCGATGACGATGAGTCTGCGGCCTGATCGACAAGCCTGCCTGCGGGGCCTGTATGCCGTGACCCCGGAGGAGTCGCGAACCGATCGCCTGCTCGCCCTGGTCGCAGCCGCCCTGGACGGCGGGGCGCGACTGGTTCAGTACCGCGCCAAGACCCTGGGCCCCGAGGCGCGGGCAGAGCAGGCGCGAGCGTTATTGGCGCTCTGCCGCCCCCGCGCCGTGCCGCTGATTGTCAACGACGACCTGCCATTGGCACTGGCCGTGAATGCCGATGGCGTGCACCTCGGCCGTGACGATGGCGACCCGAAAGCCGCCCGCCAACTCATGCCGAGGGGCATCCTCGGTGTCTCCTGCTACGACCAGCCCGATCGCGCCATTGCCGCCGCCGCCGCAGGCGCCGACTACGTGGGGATTGGCAGCCTCTTCCCCTCCGCCACCAAGCCCGGGGCCGTACGAGCGCCGCTGCGACTGATTGCGCAGGCCCGGGACGCCGGTGGCCTGCCCGTGGCGGGAATCGGCGGGATCACCGCCGATAACGCGACGTTGGCCATCCATGCCGGCGCCGACATGATCGCCGTGGTTGGCGCCCTGTTTCAGGCTCCCGACGTTGCGCAGGCGGCGAAAGCACTTTCCCTCCCCTTCACCACTTCTCATCCCACCCATGTACGAACGCAGCCAGCAACTCTTTGAAGCCTCCCAGCGCCTGATCCCCGGG
>JAFMJY010000195.1 GCA_017853245.1 Burkholderiales bacterium
CCCATTACAAAATCAGGCGATGTCATCTGGCAGAGGTGAAAGTAGATTTGAAGGAATAAAGAGAACATTTGAAAAACCTGTTGCAATCTCATCACAAGTTTTATTAGATCGAGAGCGGTGCGTACTTTGCGCTCGCTGCACAAGATTCTCAGAACAAATTGCCGGTGATCCATTTATAACTTTAAATGAACGTGGCGCACTTCAACAGGTTGGCATATACGAGGATGAACCATTTGATTCTTATTACTCTGGAAACACAGTACAGATATGTCCGGTTGGAGCATTAACTGGCACCTCATATCGATTCCGAGCTCGACCATTTGATTTAGTTTCCACTAATACTTCATGTGAGCACTGTGCATCTGGTTGCTCAATGCGCACCGATGTTCGCAGGGGTAAGACCTTGCGCAGACTTGCCGGAGAAGATGCAGATGTAAATGAAGAGTGGAATTGCGATAAGGGCCGATGGGCATTTAAGTATGAGGTAGCTAAGAATCGAATTACCGTGCCAATGATTAGAGATGCAAATGGACAATTACAAGAAGCGTCTTGGCCTGAGGCATTAGCTGCTGCAGCAGCAGGATTAAAAAATGCAAGGGCTGGAGTATTAGTTGGTGGGCGTGCAACTGTTGAAGATGCTTACGGATATAGCAAATTTGCTCGAATAACTCTTAATACAAACAATATTGATTTCCGCGCTCGCAGCCACAGCGGTGAAGAGTTAGATTTCTTAGCATCGGCATCACTTAATGCAACATATAAAGATATTGATAAAGCAGATCAGGTAGTACTTATTAGTTTTGAGCCAGAGGATGAGTCGCCAATAGTTTTCCTGCGAATTTATAAGCAGACTCATAAGCGGGCAATCAAAGTCACAAGTATTGCTCCATTTGCAAGTCGGGGTACTCAAAA
The DNA here is from genome assembly GCA_017853245.1 of Burkholderiales bacterium. Classification (GTDB taxonomy): domain Bacteria; phylum Pseudomonadota; class Gammaproteobacteria; order Burkholderiales; family Usitatibacteraceae; genus FEB-7. Next base: position 913 of record JAFMJY010000195.1, read on the forward strand.
GTTAAATGCAAAATTAATCAAAACTGCAACCGGTAATGAAGTAGCAGCAATCTCAGCACTGACTGGATTAACAGCTAAATCTGTCGTTTTAGTTGGCGAGCGAGCATCTGAAACAACTGGTGCACTATCTGCCGTAATTAAATTAGTAAGTGAAAGTGGCGCAAAATTAGGTTGGATTCCACGCAGAGCCGGTGAGAAGGGTGCAGTTGCAGCTGGCGCACTTCCAACCTTACTGCCAGGCAATCGCCCAATAAGTGATGCATCAGCCAGAGTAGATATTGCAACAGCATGGAATGCTGATTCACTACCAAGTGAGTTGGGAATGAGTTCTGCTGAAATCATTAACTCAGACCTGCAGGCAGTCTTAATCGGCGGGGTAGATCCAATGGATATTTCAGCAGATGCAAAGGTAAAACTTTCGAAGAAGTTTGTGGTTTCACTTGAAATTAGACAAAGTGATATCACTGATATTGCTTCAGTTGTATTGCCGGTAGCTGCAGTGGTTGAAAAGAGCGGTTCATTTATGGATTGGCAAGGAAGTACACGTAATTTTGATGCAGCAGTTGACCAATCACTAAACCGAAGTGATGTACGAATTCTTTCAATGCTTGCAGATGAAATTGGTAAACCAATTAATTTAGCAACTGTAAAAAGTGCCAGAAATGAGTTTGAGTCAATCGGAAATTGGGATGGTTCAAGGAGTGCAATGAAGTTAATTCCTGGAAACCCTGGCAAGAGTGCAACTGGTGATGAAGCGGTTTTAAATTCTTGGCGTAATTTGCTGGATAAAGGTTCGCTTCAAGATGGTGAAGATAATCTTGCTGGAACTGCCCGTAAATCAATTGTTGTTATTAGCCCTGCACGAGCTAAATCTCTTGGCGTAAATGAAAGTGATTTAGTGAGAGTTTCAAATGAGTATGGTGCGATTACTTTGCCATGTTCTATTAGTGATATTGAAGAATCATCTGTTTGGCTTCCACGTAACTCTCAAAGCAGCCAACTAATTAGAAATTTAGGAACGGTAAGTAATTCAATTGTGAAGGTGGCCAAAGCATGAGTAATGCAGAATTAATTGGCCAAGATCCAGGTTGGATTATTGCTCTAAAAGGTTTATTAATCTTTGCTGCATGCGTATTTCTAACAATTATGTCGGTTTGGGCAGAAAGACGAATAGTCGCCAGAATGCAACAACGAAGTGGACCAAATAGAGTTGGAAAATTTGGTTTATTACAAGCTCTAGTTGATGGCGTGAAGTTAGCGCTTAAAGAAGATTTAATTCCAAAGGCAGCTGACCGAATTGTGTTCGTTCTTGCTCCGGTAATAAGTACCACTGCTTGCTTTATGTCATTTGCAGTTATTCCACTCACTGGTGAAGTAAATTTCTTTGGCCATAGAACAGTTATGCAATTAACTGACATTTCAGTTGGTGTGCTTTATGTATTAGCAATTGCATCCGTTGGAGTTTATGGAATTGTGCTAGCGGGTTGGTCTTCTGGATCAACTTATCCACTTCTGGGTGGTCTTCGTTCTTCTGCTCAAGTAATTTCATATGAAGTTGCGATGGGGTTATCTTTGGTTGCGGTATTTATTTACGCAGGTTCAATGTCTACATCTGAGATTGTGGCTGCTCAAGATAAGTGGTGGTATGCAGTAA
>JAFMJY010000196.1 GCA_017853245.1 Burkholderiales bacterium
CTGGTCTGGGTGGGGAATTTCATGGGATGAGGCTGAGGGGGTAGAATGATGAGGGGTAGAATGATGGGAGGGAGAGCGGAGCCAGTGGAAGGGCCAGCCGTAGTGGTAGGCCAGGCAGAAACCTGCGTGGCCGAGCTCGCGGACGCAGTAGCAGTGCTGGCGGCAGGTGAGGGTGCGGAGACTGAAGAGGGCGGCGCATTGGCTCAGTTTCATGGGATAAGGGCATTGACGGCTTCGGTGAGGGACATCCAGCGGGGGACGGGATGCCAGAGGGTGACGAGATCGAGTGGATCGGCGGTGGGGTGGGGCTGCTTCAGGACGTCCATGCGATCGACGCCGGCGACGTAGCTGCCGCGGGAGGTATCGATGGCGAAGCGGTAGTCGCGGCCGTCATCGGCGCAGCGGTAGAGGGTTTAGATTTGCATGGGATGACTACTGGGAAAGGGGGTCAGTTTGAATCACCGGTTTTCAAAAACACAATCCAGTGCGTTTTGGCAAGCTTGCCGCACCGCTGGCCAATGAGGGGACTAGCAGGAGTCAGTTTGAGAATTTCTGACACAGGGACTTCATGCTCATTCCATTTAAAAATCAGCGTGCCTTCTGGTTTCAGGACACGAAAGCATTCACTGAATCCAGACCTGATCATACCGCGCCAATCGCCGGTCAGTTTCCCGTATTTTTTAGCCTGCCACCCCTTGCTTCCTGCCCTCACAAGGTGAGGAGGATCAAAGATCACGAGTGCAAAGCTATTGTCCATAAATGGCATAGCTGTGAAATCAGCAACAATGTCAGGTTTCACTTCTAGTGTCCTACTCCCCCCTCTGCTCGATTTATCAGGAAGAACATGCGACTCACTGCGGCAATCCATGAACGTGCCACGCTCATCTTGGCGGTTAAACCAGAACATACGGGAACCGCAGCAGGCGTCCAAAACAGGTGTTAATTCAGTTTCCATAAGGGTCATGCTTTGGCCCCCTCCGCACGGGCAAAGGCCACGAGATTGCGCACGAAGGACTGGCCGCGCTCGGTGATGGTGTAGAAGGGCTGGCGGTGGTTGACACTGCCGGTGCTGATGGCGAAGCCGGCGGACTCCAGGGCGGCCATGTGCTTGAAGGTGAGGCCGACGATGGCCATGCGCTGGCACTGGCCGCGGCCGTCGGGGTAGCGATCGAGCTTCAGGAGGGCTTCGAGGGAAAGGGCGCAGAGGTCTTCAATCATGGGAGGGTGGGGGTGGGTAGTTTGGTGATGGGAAGGAGGGGCTGCGGGGCAAGCACGGGCCATTTCAGGCTGGCATCCAGCAGCCAGTCGCGCACGGCGGGCAGCGTAGTGAGGTGGATATTGGTCCCGATGGCGGAGGTGTGGACGGTGGCGGTGATGATGCCGAGGCGGAGGAGCTTGTTGAGGGTGGGGATCATGGCGGAGCCGCGCATTTCATCGGCCCGGCTCCAGGGGAGGTTTTCGGCGCACTGGCGGGAGCGGACGAGTCCCCAGGGACGGGCGGCGTGGATGATGGTGGAGAGGTGGCAGCCGGTGAGTCCCGTGGCATCCAGGGCCTGCAGGCGATGCAGCATGGTGTGGGCCTGCGCGGCACCGAGGGGCGGTGTGGTGGCAGCAAGTTGATTGTCCAACGCGCCCAAAGGGCACAGGTGGGCGAGGAAGGCGGGCGGGGTGTAGTAGCGCCGCCAGGACTGGGGACCGCGAGGCTTGGGGCCGTGATCTTCCTGGAGCTGGATGCCGTGGCGCTCCCAGGGGCGATTGAGACGCATGGAGATGCGCTGGCTGGGGGTCAGATTGGCCGTGCTGAGGCCTTTTTCGCCTTTGCGGGCGATGCGCAGCAGCAGGAGCAGGGTTTTGACGGAGATGCGCCAGGCTTTGCAGGTGTGCAGGACGGCGATGTAGTGGGCGAGGTGGACGGCGGTGGTGGAGACCGGGGCGGTGGGAGTCATGGAGGCGGCGGGTGGGGACGGCGTGGGGGTCATGGCTTGGAGGTGATGTGATGGAAACCGCAGAGGGGGCAGTGGTAGGCGCGGAGGAAGGCGGGGGTGTTGTGCCGGTAGCGGCGGGGCTGGGCGCCGTACTGTTTTGCGTGGATGGCGGCCTGGGTGCTGCCTTTGAGCCGTTCATTGATGGCGGTTTGCGCGTCCTTGAGATCGGCGTAGCAGTGCTTGGTGCAGCGCTGGGTGCCATCGGGCTCGACCCGCACGAGGGGTGCGGCCACGCCGCCGGTGCTGCGCCATTGGCGGAGGTGATCGGAGACCTGGGCGCGGGTGGCGAGATCCGCCCCGTGGCCGAGGGCGCGTGCCTGCCCGACTTCATGGAGCTCGTAGTGGGGAAGCTGGCCGTAATAGCGCTGATACCAGCGGCGCTGCAGGCCGAGGGCGCCGAGGGCGAAGGCGTGCAGCCGATCCTCATAGCCGGGCAGGGTGTGGAGGGTGGCGATGGACGGCCACGGCCATGCCTGCGTGGGGGTGCAGGGGTCCAGAGGCGAGACGAAGATGATGGTGGGCGTGGGCGGCAGGTCTGAG
>JAFMJY010000086.1 GCA_017853245.1 Burkholderiales bacterium
TATGCCGGAAAGACCATTTGCATCGGAGGGCTCGCCAGCGAGCCGGGCCGACGACGCTGGGCTGCGGAGCTCGGCCAACGCCTCTCCGTGACCCACCTGCCGCAACCCTGAACAAAATGACCACCAGAGAACGAATGCCCATGGGCCCCTCGCTGATATCGCGCCTCCTTTCGCCCCTTGCCGCTGCGGCGGCCCTCGCCCCGGGGCTCTCCCGGGCGTCCTACGGGCTCGACATGCTCCCGCCTGCCTCCCCGATCGCCAGCCAGATCTATGACCTGCACTGGGCCATCATGTGGGTGTGCGTGGCCATCTTCGTGGTTGTTTTCGGCGCCATGTTCTACTCGGTCTTCAAACATCGGAAGAGCGCCGGCGCCAAGGCGGCGCACTTCCACGAAAACACGACCGTGGAAGTCGTGTGGACGGTGATCCCGCTCCTCATCCTCGTCGGCATGGCCTACCCGGCCACCAAGACCGTCCTCGACATGAAGGACGCGTCCAACCCGGACCTCACCATCAAGGTGACGGCCTACCAGTGGGCGTGGGAGTACGACTACCTGCAAGATGGCGTCAAGTTCAACTCGAACCTCGCCACGCCGCGCGCCCAGATCGAGGAGTGGGAGAAGACGGGCGCGCCGAAGAACAAGGATTACCTCCTCGAGGTGGACAACGCGATGGTGGTCCCGGTCGGCAAGAAGGTGCGCCTGCTGGTGACCGCGAACGACGTGATCCACGGGTGGTACGTGCCGCAGCTGGGCGTCAACCAGTACGGCATCCCCGGTTTCGTGAAGGACGTATGGTTCACGGCAGACAAGCCGGGCATCTATCGCGGCCAGTGCAGCCAGATTTGCGGCAAGGAGCACGGCTACATGCCGATCGTCGTCGAGGCGAAGGCGCCAGAGGCGTACGCGGCCTGGGTCAAGGAACGCCAGGCGAAAAGTGCGCCTGCGCCAGCCGCCACAGCCGCCGCCGCCCCGGCCGTTGCCGAGGATTCCAACAAGGTCTGGGCGATGGCCGAGCTGATGACGAGCGGCGAGAAGGTCTTCGCCGCCAACTGCGCGGCTTGTCACCAGGCCTCCGGCAAGGGCATGCCGCCCACCTTCCCGGCGCTGGACGGCTCCAAGGTGGTCAATGGGGCGAAGGGCGCCCAGATCGCGCTGGTCCTCAATGGCAAGCCCGGAACGGCCATGGCTTCATTTGCCCGTCTCTCGGATGCCGAGCTGGCGTCCGTCATGACTTACACACGCAATTCCTGGGGCAACAAGTCGGGTGATGCCACCCAGCCGGCGGAAATCAAGTCCGCCCGCAAGTAAGCCCGCCACGCACACGAAATCGGAGTCCCACCCATGAGCGCAACGACCCACGCCCCGGCCCACGGCCACGCCCACGACGACCATCACGCGCACCCCACGGGGCTCAAGCGCTGGCTGTTCACCACGAACCACAAGGACATCGGGACGCTGTACCTGTGGTTCTCGTTCGTGATGTTCCTGATGGGCGGCGTCATGGCGCTGCTCATCCGCGCCGAGCTCTTTCAGCCAGGGTTGCAGTTCGTCAAGCCCGAATTCTTCAACTCGCTCACGACCGTGCATGGGCTGGTGATGGTGTTCGGCGCCATCATGCCGGCCTGGGTGGGCTTTGCGAACTGGCTGATCCCGATGCAGATCGGCGCGGCGGACATGGCCTTCCCGCGCATGAACAACTGGAGCTTCTACCTGGTTGTTCCGGCGGCGATCCTGCTGGTCGCCTCCTTTTTCGTGCCGGGTGGCGCGGCAGCGTCGGGCTGGACTCTCTATCCCCCGCTCATCATCCAGCAGGGCATCTCGATCGACATGACGATCCTCGCCGTCCACATCCTGGGCGCGTCATCGATCATGGGCTCGATCAACATCATCACCACCATCCTCAACCTGCGCGCGCCGGGGATGACCCTCATGAAGATGCCGCTCTTCGTGTGGACCTGGCTTATCACTGCCTACCTGCTCATCGCCGTGATGCCGGTTCTGGCAGGCGCGGTCACGATGCTGCTGACCGATCGCCACTTCGGGACGTCGTTCTTCAACGCGGCCGGTGGGGGCGACCCCACGATGTTCATGCACATCTTCTGGTTTTTCGGCCACCCGGAGGTGTACATCATGATCCTGCCGGCCTTCGGCGTGGTCTCGGCCATCCTTCCCGCGTTCGCCCGCAAGCCGCTGTTCGGCTACGCCTCGATGGTCTACGCCACCGCCTCCATCGCCATCCTCTCGTTCATTGTCTGGGGCCACCACATGTTCACGGTGGGCATGCCGGCGGCGGGCAACCTCTTCTTCATGTACGCGACGATGCTGATCGCGGTGCCCACCGGGGTGAAGGTCTTCAACTGGATCGCAACCATGTGGCAGGGCTCGATGACGTTCGAGACGCCCATGCTCTTTGCCATCGGCTTCATCTGCCTCTTCACCATCGGCGGCTTCTCGGGCCTCGTGCTCGCCATCACGCCTGTGGACATCACGCTGCACAACACCTACTACGTGGTGGCTCACTTCCATTACGTCCTCGTGTCGGGCGCGCTCTTCTCGATCTTCGCCGGCATCTACTTCTGGCTGCCCAAGTTCACCGGCAAGATGTATCACGAGGGGCTGGGCAAGCTGCACTTCTGGTTGAGCCTCATTGGCTTCAACATCGCGTTCTTTCCGCAGCACTTTCTTGGCCTGGCTGGCATGCCTCGACGCATCCCGGACTACGCCCTCCAGTTTGCGGAGTGGAACATGTGGTCGTCGGTGGGGGCGTTCATCTTCGGCTTTTCCCAGCTGCTCTTCCTCTACAACGTGATCGAGTGCATCCGGTCGAGCCGCAAGGCGCCCGACAACCCGTGGGAGGTGCAGGACAGCCTCGAGTGGACGCACCTGCCCAGCCCGGCACCGTACCACTCGTTCGAGACGGCGCCGGTCGTCAAGTAGCCATGGCGGAGCGCCACAAGCCCACCCCGGAGCAGCGCAAGCGGGCCATTGCCTCAGGCGTGCTGCTGGGCGTTTTCGCTGTGGTGACCTACCTCGTCTCGATGATGAAGATGCTTGGCTGATGGACGCCGCCGTCGCCGCCCAGAACCGCCAGTTGCTGTTCCGCCTGCTGACCGTGGCGGTGGTGATGCTGGGCTTCGGTTTTGCCCTCGTGCCGCTGTACCGGCAGATCTGCGAGTCCCTGGGTATCACGCAGAGCCGGGTGGTGGCGCCGGTCAATACGCAGGTCGACCGCTCGCGCACGGTTCGGGTCGAGATGCTGGCCTCGAGCAGCGGCTTGCCGTGGCGGTTCGAGGCGCTCACGCGGGAGGTGCGTCTCAACCCCGGCGAGTTGGTGACGGTGAACTACCGCGTGGTCAACACGCTGGGCCGCCCGGTTGCGGCAACCGCCGTCATGAACGCCGCGCCCTCGGTCGCCAACCAGTACATCGAGAAGCAGGCGTGCTTCTGTTTCTCCAGCCAGCAGCTTGCGGCGGGCGAAGAGCGGGTGATGCCCGTGGTCTTCCGCGTGAGCCCCAAGCTGCCGAGCGACATGGACGTGGTCACGCTTTCCTACACTTTTTTTGAGCAGAAGGCGGCGCAGTCCTGATGGGCCGCTGCGGTATCGAACAACGCAATCAACAAGGGAGCACATAACGTGAGCAACGCATCCTCGGGCGGCTACTACTTTGCCCCGCCATCGCACTGGCCCCTGGTTGGCTCGGCAGCGCTCCTCGCCATGGCGGTGGGCGGCGTCCTGCTGATGAACGGGCTTGCGGGAGGCCTCGCCACCTTCCTCGTCGGGCTCGCCATCCTCGTCTACATGCTCTTCGGCTGGTTCGGGACGGTCATTCGCGAAAGCCGCGGCGGCCTCTTCAACTCCCAGGTGGACATCTCCTTCCGGTGGAGCATGAGCTGGTTCATCTTCTCGGAGGTGATGTTCTTCGCCGCGTTCTTCGGCGCGCTCTTCTACGCCCGCGTGTACTCGCTTCCCTGGCTGGGCGACCTCGACAACAAGCTGCTTTGGCCGGAGTTCAAGACCGCATGGCCGTCAGCCGGGCCTTACCTGCCGCCACAGTTCACCCCCATGGGCGCCTGGGGAATCCCCGCGCTCAACACAGCCCTGCTTCTGACCTCCGGAATCACGGTGACGTACGCGCATTGGGCGCTCAAGGAAGGCAAGCGCGGCGCGCTCATTGGCGGCCTGGCGGCCACGGTGCTGCTCGGCTTTGTGTTCCTGGGCTTCCAGGTGTACGAGTACGTGCACGCCTACCAGGACCTGAACCTCAAGCTCACGAGCGGCATTTTTGGCTCTACTTTCTTCATGCTCACCGGGTTTCACGGCTTTCACGTGACACTCGGGGCCGTCATGCTGACGGTGATCCTGTTCCGTTGCATGGCCGGCCACTTCACTCCCGACAACCACTTCGGCTTCGAGGCCGTGGCCTGGTACTGGCATTTCGTGGACGTGGTCTGGCTGCTGCTCTTCGTGTTCGTCTACTGGGTCTAGACGCAGCCCCCAGCCAAGGAAAAAGCCGCACCTCGGTGCGGCTTTTTTGTGCCCGGGGAAGTCAGAGCCGGCCGGGAACGAGCCCGAGCCAGTAGGATCCGATGAGGATCAGGAAAACGACCGCCGAGAGGGCGATGCGGATCGTGAGGGAAATCACTGCCCGGTTCGACGCGCCCTTGTCCTTGTAGACGAAGTAGAGCCCGGCGAAGAGGCTCCCCACCACCGCCAGCAACAACAGGATGATGACGATTTTCAACGGCAACTCGGGTGAGAACGGACCGCGTGCATTCTACGCCCGGCGCGTGGCGGGGGGCGCTTGAGGCTCGGCTCGTTCGTGTTCTCTCCGCGACCAGCGCCCACGGTGGCGGCGGCGGCCATGGTGGCGCTCACGCTGTGGCTGTCCCATTGGCAAACCGCCCGGGGCGATGAGAAAGCCGAACGCCAGCGATTGCTTGAGAGCCGTGCGAGCGCGCCGCAGGTTGAGGTCACCAGTGCCGCGCAGTTTTCACCCTCGTGGCTCTTTCGTCGCGTGCGTGCACAAGGCGTGTTTCAGCCGGAGGGTCAGCTCTTCATCGACAACCGGCAGGATGGCGGACGCGCTGGCTTCCACGTCGTCACGCCACTGCTGCTCGCTGGCGGCGACCTGTTGCTGATCAACCGCGGCTGGGTTGCGCGTACCCCCGCCTATCCGGCGCCCCCCGATGTTCCCGTGCCTGCCGGTGAACAGCGCGTCGAGGGGCTCGCGACGTTGCCGCCGAAACGGTTTCTGGAGCTGTCCAAGGATGTCGTCGACGGTCGTGTGTGGCAGAACCTGTCGCTCGATCGCTATGCCGAGGCATCGAAGCGCCCGGTGGTGCCAGCCGTGGTGCTCATGGCGACACCGGGCCTGGTAACCGTTTTGGAGCAGCCCGATGCCGGCGAGGCCAAGCATCGCGAATACGCCCTCACGTGGCTGTCTTTGGCGATCACCACGGGCATTTTGTGGGTCGCGCTGAACCTCAAGCGGAGGGCGCCGTAATGCGCTCGTCCCGACTGCAGCTGCTGGCGATCATCACTCTATTCGCTGTGCCGATCATTGCGTCCTATCTGGTGCACCACTTCCATCGCCCCGAGGCGACGGGCAACTACGGGGAGTTGCTGTTGCCACCAGCGCAGGCGCCGGCCGTTGCGTTCCCTCGCGGCGCGGGAGTGCCATTCCGTTTCGAGGAGTTGCGCGGCAAGTGGGTGCTGGTGGCCTCGGACTCCGGGATGTGCCCGGCCCCCTGCGAGGCGAAGCTCGTGCTGCTTCGCCAAGTGCGGCTCATGCTCGGGCGTCGCGCGGACCGCGTAGCGCGGGTATTCATCGTCGACGATACGACCCCGCCATCGACGCAGGCCCTGACAGCGTACGAGGGCATGGTGGTCGCCACGACGCCCACTGGCATGGCGCAGGGCATCTCCGTGGCCAACGACCGGGCGCATGTCTACCTGGTTGACCCCCTGGGCAACGTGATGATGCGCTGGCCGGCGAGCGCCGACCCCAAGCGCATGCTGAAGGACCTGGAGCGGCTCCTCAAGGCGTCCCAGATCGGCTGATCCCGCAGCTGCCTCGCGAAGGGAGTCGCCGGGGCGGGGCTATAATTTTGTCCGCTCCAACCGCGCTGCCTTGCCCCCCGAAGCCCCGTCGAATGTCCGAGCAAGCCCTCCTGCGATCCGCCGACCTCCTGGGCCAGTACTGGCGGCTCACGAAGCCGCGCGTGGTCTCGCTTATCGTCTTCACGGCGGTGATCGGCATGCTGCTGGCGGTGCCGGGGCTGCCGCCGCTCGACCGGCTTGTTTACGCTACGGTTGGCATCGCACTGGTGGCGGGCGCCGCCGCCGCGTTCAATTGCCTGGTAGAGCAGAAGATTGACGCGGTGATGGCTCGCACCCGCGCGCGCCCAACCGTGATCGGCTCCATCACGACCGCCCAGATCCTGATGCTCTCTGGGGCGGTCGGCGGCCTGGGCCTCGCCATTCTCTGGCATGCCGTGAATCCGCTTACCATGTGGCTCACGCTCGCAACGTTCGTGGGGTACGCGGTCATCTACACCGTGATCCTCAAGCCCGCCACGCCCCAGAACATCGTGATCGGGGGCGCCTCGGGCGCCATGCCTCCCGTGCTGGGATGGGCGGCGATGGCGGGCCAGGTGACCTACGAGCCCTTGCTGCTGTTCGTGATCATCTTCGCGTGGACGCCGCCGCACTTCTGGGCGCTCGCCCTCTATCGGCGAAAGGAGTACGAAAGAGCCGGCGTGCCGATGTTGCCGGTCACCCATGGCGAGGCCTTCACGCGCCTGCATTTGCTCCTCTACACGCTCGTGCTCGTGGCCACGACCCTGCTGCCCGTTGCCACCGGGATGGCGGGGCTCTTCTATCTGGGCAGCGCGCTGGTGCTCGACGCGGTGTTTCTTTGGCTCGCTATCGGGCTCTTTCGCCGCTATTCCGACGAGCTCGCACGCCGCACCTTCCGCTATTCGATCTTCTACCTGGCGGCGCTGTTTGCCGTGATGATGGTCGACCACTACCTGCCGCTGGTTTCCAGGTGAGCGGGCGTCGCGGGGTTGTCGTCGCGCTCGCGGCGTTGGCGGGGTTGGCGTTGGGCGGTTGCGATCGCTTGTCCTCGGCTGGCAAGCCCACCTTCAACGGTGTCGACATCACCGGCGCGCAGCTCGGCACGGACTTCCGCCTGATCGACCATCGGGGCACGCCGAGAAGTGTCGGTGACTTCCGGGGCAAGGCCGTGGTGCTCTTTTTCGGCTTCACCCACTGCCCAGACATGTGCCCCACGACGCTGGCGGACCTGGCGTCCGCGGTTCGAATGCTGGGCCCGGAGGGCAATCGGGTGCAGGTGCTATTCGTGACAGTCGATCCCAGGCGCGACACGCCCGAGTTGCTGGCGCGTTACGTGCCTGCTTTCCATCCGGATTTTCTGGGCCTCCGGGGAGACCCGGAGGAGACCCTGCGCATCGCCAAGGCGTTCAAGATCTTCGTGAGCGAGGTGCCGGGGCGGACACCCGAGAGCTACACGATCGACCACTCCACGCAGAAGCTCGCCTTCGACTCGCGAGGGCAGCTTCGGCTACTCATTGCTCACGGAATGTCCCCGGAGAAAATGGCCGCAGACCTGCGGCTTCTCATGAACAACTGAGGGTCAGCGGGCCTCGGCGAGGCTCGAGCGCATCTTCTGCAACGCCTTGGCCTCGATCTGGCGGATGCGTTCGGCTGAAACGCCGAACTCGTCTGCCAGCTCGTGCAGCGTGCGGGCCTCGCCTTCCTGTAGCCAACGGGCCTCGACGATGCGGCGAGCGCGCGGATCGAGCGATGCCAGGGCGTTGGCCAGGCCCGCACTGCGGCGAAGCTCGAGCTGCGAGCGCTCAACGACATCCGCAGGGCCCTCGCCCGGGTCCGCAAGGTAGGCGATCGGGCCGGTTCGCTCCTCGCCCTCCTCGGGGGTGGGGTCCAGCGCGATGTCATGGCCCTGCAGGCGCTGCTCCATTTCGACCACGTCGCTCTCGCGCACATCGAGCTTCTTGGCGACCGCGGCGACCTCGTTGGGCGACAGGGTTCCCGTGTCGGCCTTGAGGCTGCGCAGGTTGAAGAAGAGCTTGCGCTGCGCCTTGGTGGTCGCCACCTTCACGAGGCGCCAGTTGCGCAGGATGTATTCGTGGATTTCGGCCTTGATCCAGTGGATGGCAAACGAGGCGAGGCGAACGCCGCGGGTGGGGTCGAAGCGCCGAACGGCTTTCATCAGGCCGATGTTGCCCTCCTGGATGAGGTCCGCCTGCGGCAGGCCGTAGCCCAGGTAATTGCGGGCGACCGAGACCACAAGGCGCAAGTGCGACAAGACCAGGTCGCGCGCCGCGTTGAGGTCCTGGGTGTCGCGCAGGCGCTGCGCCAGCTCGACCTCTCGCTCGACGGTGAGCATGGGCATGGCCGACACGGCCTGGACGTAAGCCTCCAGGCTGGAGACCGGGCACGGAAGGGCTGGGTTTGACAGGCTCATGGGATCACGACTCCTCGGGGCACAGTTTAGCACTCGAACCCTTCGAGTGCTAATTCACCCTGAGGTTCCCCTCACCCTGGTCCCCCGAAGCGCCGAACTTCCCGGGTAACGGCCAGGGCGGCCCCGCCCAGTCCGAGGGCTCCGGTCCCGGCACAAACCGCGATAAACCCAGGCAGCATCCGAAAATCCATAGCTATTTCAGCTGCATAGGACAATGTGAGTGCCCGCACCTCATCAGCCATCACCAGGAGGATGGCGGCTGCGGCGAGCCAGGCGAAGAGCCCGGCCAGTGCCCCTTGCAGGAAGCCGTGCCACAGAAAGGGCCGCCGAACATCCGTGGGGGACGCGCCAATGAGCTGGGATAGCTCGATCTCCGATCGCCGCATCACGACCTGCATTCGGGTGAGTTGGGCGACCACGGCGAGCACCGCCAAGCCGAGCACAAGGGCGGCTCCCCACACCAGGCGCTCGGCAAAACGGGCAACGCGCGAGACCGTTTCCACCCACTCGGAGTCGGCTGAAACCCGTTCGACGCCAGGGAGCTTTCCCCACTCCTGCCGCAGGCTCGCAAGGGCCCCGGCGTCGCGGGAGCGCAGGCGCACGGCGAAGGCGTCGGGCAGGGGATTGGCCTCGAGGCCATCCAGGAGGTCCCGCCACGCATCCCGCGACTTGAGGTCTTCCAGTGCCTTGGCCTTGGGCAGGAACTCGACGGAGGCCGCAGCGGGGTTCGACTTCAGCTGCGCGCCGACCTGCCGGGCGATCTCCTCGGTTGCCGAGACCGCGAGGTAGAGGGTGATGGTCGCGTCACGGTCGATGCCGCCCGACAGTTGCCGGGCGGCCTGCACGATTGCGCTTCCCAGCAGGGGAAGGAGAACGGCGAGGGCCATGACCGCGGCGGCGGCGAGCGTGGCTGCCGGCTGTGCTCCCATTCGGGCAACGGCATCTCCGGCCGACCGACGATGCTGCCGCAGCCAGCTCTTCATGGCGCCGGGGGCACGATGCGACCGGCATCGAGCGCGATGCGACGGCCGCCAACGGCGCCAAAGGCCATGGCGTCGTGCGCCGAGAGGATCACTGTCACGCCGACCTGGTGGAAGGCGCTGAAGATTCCAAGAATCGCGCCGGCGCTCTCCGCGTCCAGGTTGCCGGTGGGCTCGTCGGCGATCAGCAAGCCCGGCCGGTTGACGATCGCACGCGCGATGCAGGCGAGTTGCTGCTCGCCTCCGGAGAGTGTGATCGGCATGGCCCTCTCACGGGCGAGCAATCCCACTTTGTCGAGCGCGGCGCGAACCCGGCGCCCTTCTTCCGCAGCGGTGGCGCCCGAGATACGAAGGGGAAGGGCGACATTTTCCGCGACGCTGCGGTCGAAGAGCAGCCTGTGGTCCTGGAAAACGAACCCGATGTTTCGTCGCAGGGCGGCGAGTGCGGACTCCCGAAGCGTGGAGAGGTTCTGCCCGCGCACGACGACGCTGCCCGATGTGGCACGCTCGATTCCTGCGGACAGCCTGAGCAGCGTTGACTTGCCAGCGCCGGACCGCCCGGTCACCACGACCATTTCCCCCTCGGCGATATCGCAGTCCACCGATTGCAGGGCGTCGTGGCCATTCGGGTAGCGCTTGCTGACGCCGGAAAAGCGGATCATTCGAACAGGGCGTCGCAGAAATCGGCCGCCTCGAAAGCCCGAAGGTCGTCGGGCTTCTCGCCGATTCCGATGAAGCGCACGGGAACGGGGTGTTCCCGCGCGATGGCGGCGAGGGCGCCGCCCTTGGCCGTGCCGTCGAGCTTGGTCACGATGAGCCCGGTGAGCCCCATGGCCGCGTCGAAGGCCTTCACCTGGGACACAGCGTTCTGGCCGGTGTTGGCGTCGAGCACCAGCCAGGTCTCGTGGGGGGCCGTGGGGTCCGCCTTGCCGATGACGCGCTTGACCTTGCGCAGCTCCTCCATGAGGTGTTGCTGCGTTGGCAAGCGCCCGGCGGTGTCGGCCAGCACGACGTCGATGCCCTTGGCGCGCGCGGACTGAACGGCGTCGAAGATCACCGCCGCTGCGTCGCCGCCTTGCTGTGCGATGACGGTGACCCCGTGTCGGGAGCCCCATTCCTGCAGCTGCTCCCGTGCCGCCGCGCGGAAGGTGTCCCCGGCGGCGAGCAACACCGTGCGCCCCTGGGATTGAAAGAGCCGGGTGAGCTTGGCGATGGTGGTTGTCTTGCCGGCGCCATTCACGCCCGCCAGCAGGATCACGAAGGGGCTGGGCAGGGCGGCAGGCATCGGGCGCTCGAGCGGCTTGAGAAGGCCGGTGAGCGCGCTCCTCAGCTCCGCCTCGAGTTGGGCGGGCGCCTCGAGCCGCTTGGCGCGCGCTGCGCTCCGCAGGGCCTGCATCAGATGGGTGGTTGCGTGGACGCCGATGTCTGCCGAGAGCAGCTGTGCCTCGAGCTCCTCAAAGAGCGCTTCGTCAATGCTGGGGCGAAGCCGCAACAGGCTCGTGGCCTCCTTGAGGCGCGCGCCGGTGAGCGCGAGTCCACGCTTGAGCCGCTCGCGCCACGAGGGCGGGTCGGTCTCTTCAGAAGGCTTTGGTCGGAGGGAGAACATGGGGTCGGCGACGCGGTTCGCCGGAGAAGAATCGCGAACAGTTTACGGTATGATCGATCGCAATGAGAGCAGAGCGCCGCGTTGCGATTTCCCCCGCGCCGACCCGCGTGCCGGGTGGC
>JAFMJY010000087.1 GCA_017853245.1 Burkholderiales bacterium
GTGGCGCCGGCGACGCTGAAGGCGCTCGAGGAGCGCGGGTGGGTCGATATCGTCGGCCACCGCGAGAGCCCGGGCCGCCCCGCGATCTTCGCCACCACGCGCCGGTTCCTGGATGACCTGAACCTGGTTTCGCTCGAGGAGCTTCCGCCGCTCGAGGAATTGCAGGGCGTGCTCGAGCAGGCGCCCGAATTGCCCAGCCAACCCGGCCTGCTGGATACGGCCACTGACGGCGCCGACGCACTGCAACCCGACACTGTCACGGCGCAAACCGATGCCTCGCCCGAGGCCTCCGACACGGAGCACAAAGACCATGCGGGATAGACCCTTTCGCACCCCACGCGCGCCGCGCCTCGAATGGCCCGGCGGCATCGTTCCCGAGTGGGCCAAGGCCCCGAAGGCCACCAAGTTCCGCAAGGGAGCCCGCGGCAAGGGCGGCCCACGGGAGCGCTTGCAGAAGGTGATGGCGCAGTCCGGGCACGGGTCCCGGCGCAACATCGAGATACTCATTGCGCAGGGCCACGTCACCATCAACGGCGACCTGGCGAAGCTGGGCGATCAGGTGGGGCCGGGCGACCGCGTCAAGCTCGACGGGAAGCTCATTCCCCTGCGCTTCGGCACGAGCCTTCCGCGCGTGCTGCTCTATCACAAGCCCGAGGGCGAGATCTGCACCCGCGACGACCCGGAAAACCGCCCGACAGTGTTTGCGAAGTTGCCGCGCCTGAACAACGCGCGCTGGGTTTCCATCGGCCGGCTCGACTACAACACGAGCGGGTTGCTCATGTTCACGACTGACGGCGAGCTCGCCAACCACCTGATGCACCCGCGCTACGAGATCGAGCGGGAGTACGCCGTGCGGCTGATGGGCGAGCTTGCGCCGGAGCAGGTGCAGCGCCTGACGGTCGAGGGCGTGGAGCTCGACGGCGATGTTTGCCGCTTCATCCGCCTGGTGGACCGTGGTGGCGAAGGCTCCAACCACTGGTACCACGTGGTGCTGCAGGAGGGAAAGAACCGCGAAGTGCGGCGCCTCTTCGAGGCGGTGGGGCTGATGGTGAGCCGGCTCATTCGCGTGCGGTACGGGCCGGTGGAGATGCCGCGCTGGTTGAAGCGCGGAATGATGCGCGACATGCCGGAGGAAGACGTCGTGAAGCTCATGCAGTTCGCCGGCATGAACGAGGCGAAGGAGCCGAGCGAGGAAGACGACGACGAGTACGCCCCGGGCAACGTGGCCCCCCCAGGCGAGAAGTTGGCCGTGGCGGAGGAGGAATTCGAGGACGACACGGACGAGCTGCAACCGGCGCACCTCATGGAAGGCTACAAGCCTTTCGAGCCGGAGCCCGTCGTCGACGAGGATGACGACCGGCAACCGGATTTCGAGCGGCTCCCCGGCTTCAATCGCGCCACGGGCTCGATGGGGTTGCCTGCGGGGCATCGTGGCAAGCCGCGCGCCAAGCCCGAGGGCTGGGTGCCGGGCCAGGGGCAAGGTCAAGGCGTGGGCCAGGGTGGGAAGCGTCGTCGTGGCAAGCACAAGGGGCCGCGCGGGCCTGGGATGCCGGGCAACGTCGCGCAACCGGGAGCGGGTGGGCAGCCCGGCTTTGGCGGGCAGCCCCATGGCGGCCAGCCGGGCCAGGGCAAGCGCCGCGGCTTCGGCAAGCGTCGAGGCAAAGGCCCGTTCGGCGCACGCCACGGGCAGGGCCCCGGCGGGGCGGCGGGAGGCAACGGGGCTGGGCCGCACACGAACGGGAATGCAGCCGAGGGAGGCGCGCAGCAGGGTGGCTTCGCCGGCCCGCGCCCGCCTCAGGAGGGCGGCCAGGGCAAGCCGAAAGGCCGGCATCGGTTCCGTCCACGGGGCCGGCATCGGAGTCGCAACCGCGGGCCCGGGTCGGAGGGCCAGGGGGGCGCGTCGGGGGGTGGCTCGCCGGCGGGCGGCGCTGAGGGCTGAGCGCATTTTTCAGCCCATCGGTGTCCGATATCATCGCCGTCGCCTGACGGTCGGGCATCGGGCCCCGGCCCGCACAACAACACCAAGAGGAGGTCGACCATGACGCACACCGCACGGCTGCTCGCTGCAGCGCTTGTCTCCTTGTTCGCGTTTGCCACCAGCCTGCCTGCTCTGGCGCAAGCCTGCGCGAGCCGCGGCGCCCTCGATGCCCGTTACTGCGACGAAAACGGGGACTTGATTGCCGACGCGCCCAAGGACTCGAAGGCTTGGCAAAACCCCGGGACGCTGGTGTTTTCCTACACGCCAGTGGAGGACCCCGCCGTCTACGAAAACGTCTTCGCGGATTTTCTCGCGCACCTGTCGAAAGTGACGGGCAAGCGCGTGCGCTGGTATCCGGCAGAGTCCTATGCTGCGCAAGTAGAGGCCATGCGCTCGGGCCGCCTGCACATCGCCGGTGTCGCCACCGGCCCCACGCCCTATGCCGTGAATCTCGCCGGCTTCGAGCCCATCGTCGCCATGCAGCGCGCCAATGGCAGCGTCGGCTACACGCTGCAGCTCATCACGCTCAAGGACAGCCCGATCAAGAAGGTCGCGGACCTGAAGGGCAAGCGCGTCGCGCACGTGGCTCCCTCCTCCAACTCGGGCGACCTGGCGCCGCGCGCGCTATTTGGGGCCATGGGCGTCGTGCCGGGCAAGGACTACGAAGTGCTCTACTCCGGCAAGCACGACAACTCGATCATGGGTGTGGTGAACAAGGACTACGACGCCGCCCCCGTGGCCTCCACCGTCGTCGAGCGCATGCAGGCGCGCGGCCTCTTCAAGCCCGACACGCTTCGCATCGTCTACGAGTCGGCGCCGTTCCCGCGCACTGCATTTGGCGTGCCGCACAACCTGAACCCGGAGCTGAAGGCGAAGATCCGCGAGGCCTTCCTCAACTTCGACTTCAAGAAGTCGGGCCTCGCCAAGGAGTTCAAGGACACCGAGCGCTTCGCCCCGATCGTCTACAAGGACGGCTGGCGCGACGTGCTCACCATCCAGCAGGCCTCCGGTGTGAAGTACACGCAGGAAGGGCTGTCCAAGCTCGGCACCAAGGCGGAGTAGGCGTGGCCACGGCGGCGGCGCCTGCCGCGGCGGGCGCTGGGCCCTTGCTTGCCATCGAGGGCCTCTCGAAGGTCTACCCGGGCGGCACGCGCGCGCTCGATGGCGTGACGTTTCGCGTCGAGCGGCCGGAGGTGGTGGCCATCATCGGCTCCTCCGGCGCGGGCAAGAGCACGCTCATCCGCTGCATCAACCGCCTGGTGGAGCCCACGTCGGGATCCGTTCGCCTGAGTGGCCTCGACCTGGTGTCGCTTTCGCCGCGTGAGCTGCGCGCTGCCCGCCGGCGCATCGGCATGATCTTCCAGGAATTCAACCTCGTCGATCGGCTCACGGTGATGGAGAACATCCTGTCCGGCCGCCTCGGGGCCGTCGGGTTCCTCGCCGCCTGGCTTCGCCGCTACCCGCCACGCGACGTCGCCAACGCGTTCGCCATTCTCGATCGCGTGGGCCTCGCGGGCCGGCACGACTCCCGCGCCGATGCGCTCTCGGGCGGGCAGCGCCAGCGGGTGGGCATCGGCCGGGCACTCATGCAGGAGCCCGAGCTGCTGCTGGTGGATGAGCCCACCGCCAGCCTGGATCCCAAAACGGCGCGTCAGATCATGCGGCTCATTCGCACGCTCGCCGAGGAGCGTGCGACGCCCGCCCTCGTGAACATTCACGACGTCGGGCTCGCCCAGTCTTTTGCGGATCGCATCATCGGGCTTCAAGGGGGGCGCGTGGTGTTCGACGGCGCAGCCTCGGGGCTCACGCCCGAGGTGCTGACCACGATCTACGGCGACGAGGACTGGAGCCGCACCATCCGCAAGGATGAGGACGAGGAGCCCGAGGCGTGAGCGCCGTCGCGGCGCCCACGCGCTGGCGCCCGCCGCCTTTCTTCGGCACGCGCACCCGCCAGAACCTGGTCTGGGCGCTCGCCATCGGCTACCTCGTCTGGTCGGTGGCCACGCTCCATATCGACACCAAGCGCGCGCTGGCGGGATTCGGCCGGGCGTTGGACCTCTTCGCGCGCATGATCCCGCCGGACTTCATGCGCTGGGAGTTGTTGGTGAAGGGCATGGTCGAAAGCCTGCAAATGGCGATCGCCTCCACCCTCGTGGGCGTGGTGCTGAGCGTGCCGCTCGGCATCGCGGCAGCCCGCAACTTGTCGCCGAAGCCCGTCTATGTTGCGGCCCGCGGGCTCATCGTCGCCGGACGCACGTTTCACGAGGTGATCATCGCGATCTTCTTTGTGAAGTTGTTCGGCTTCGGGCCGGTGGCGGGATTGCTCACCCTCGCCTTTGCGTCGATGATCTTTCTCGGCAAGATGCTCGCCGAGGACATCGAGAACATCCGCGAGGGCCCGGTGGAGGCCATTCGCGCCACCGGCGCGAGCTTTGGCCAAGTGTTCGTCTACGGCGTGCTGCCCCAGGTGCTTTCCCGGCAGACGGGCACGACCATCTACCGGCTCGATGCAAACGTGCGCCATTCGACGGTGGTGGGCATCGTCGGCGCGGGCGGCATCGGCCACACGCTCTCGGCCTCGTTCTCGCGCTACGACTACGACTTCGCCGCGGCCATTCTGCTTTCCATCGCGGCGCTCGTGGCGCTCGGTGAGTGGTTCAGCGACTGGGTCCGGCGGCGGATGCGATGAGCTCGACGGTCGCCACCCGCTACCCGGAGGTCTGGCGCAAGCGCACGCCGCGCGAGTCCGCCATCCAGTGGGCGTGGATGGTGGCGGTGGCGGTGGCCGCCGTGTGGTCTGTGTCCGCGCTCGATATCGAGTGGGCGTTCTTCCTCGATGCTCACGAGCAGGCGGCCGACCTCATCGACCGCATGTGGCCGCCCAGCTGGTCCTACCTGCCGGTGATCCTCGAGCCGCTGGTGGAGACGATCCACATCGCCACCCTCGGCACCGCCGTGGCGCTCGTGCTCTCGGTGCCGATTGCGTTCCTGGCTGCGCGCAACACTGCGGCGAATGGCTTTACCTGGGCGGTGGGCCGCGCGATTCTCGTGGGATCGCGGTCGGTCAACACCATCATCTGGGGCCTGCTCTTCGTCGCCATCTTCGGACCGGGGCCGCTCGCAGGCATTCTCGCCGTGGCGGCGCGCTCGGTGGGTTTTCTGGCCAAGCTGGTCGCCGAAGCCATCGAGGAAGCCGACCGCGGGCCGATCGAGGCCATCGAGGCCACGGGTGCCAGCACGCTGCAGGTCTATCTCGTGGGTGTGCTCCCCCAGGTGATGCCGGTGCTCATCGGCACCACGGTCTACCGCTGGGACATCAATGTGCGCGAGTCCAGCGTGCTGGGCTTCGTGGGGGCCGGCGGCATCGGCCTGTATCTCTATGCCTCGATCAATCAGTTCGCCTGGCAGCAAGTGCTCGTCGTGCTGTCGGCGATTCTCCTGATCGTGATTGCGAGCGAGGCGGTGTCGGCCTGGATCCGTGGTCGCATCTCCTGAGCTGATCGCCGGCATCGGCGCGCTTGCGCCTCGCTTCGACGGCTTCATCGTCGACCAGTGGGGCGTGGTGCACGACGGCGCCACCCCCTATGCGGGCGCGCGCGAATGCCTCGAGTCACTCAAGCGCGCCGGCAAGCGCGTCGTGATGCTCTCCAACTCCGGGCGCAGCAACGCGGCCAACGAGGCACTGATGGCGTCGATGGGTTTTTCGCGCGAGCTCTACCACGCGTTCGTCGCTGCCGGGGAGGATGCCCGCTCGGCAATCGCCAATCGCACCACCCCGTTTCACGCGCGCCTCGGCCGCCGCTGCCTGGCGTTCACCCGCGACGGCGAACGCAAGCTCCTTGAGGGCCTCGGGCTCACGTTCGTCGATCGCGTGGACGAAGCCGAGTTCGTGGCCGTGATCGGCATCGACTCGCCGCGACGCAGCCTCGCCGACTACGAGGCCGAATTGCAAGCCGCGCTCGCTCGCGCCCTGCCGATGATCTGTGCCAACCCGGACCTCGTGCGCTTTCACGAAGGGCGCCTCGTCGACGCGCCCGGGGTGCTCGGCCATCGCTACGCAGCGATCGGCGGTGAGGTTTTCTGGCACGGCAAGCCGCACGCGCCGATCTACGAGTCGTGCCTTAAGGAAATGGGCGGCATTCCAACAAGCCGTATCGTGGCTGTCGGGGATTCACTCGACCACGACGTGGCGGGCGCCGCGTCGGTGAGCCTTCCGTGCGCGTTGGTGGCGGGCGGCGTGCACGCCGAGGCGCTGGGTATCGTGCGGGGCGAAATGCCGACGGCGGGAAGCCTCGAGGCGTTGCTTGGCCGGGCACCCGCCCGGCCTGCGTTCGTGGTCCCGGCGTTTACCTGGTGAGCGCGGCACGCACGCGCGCCGCAAGCTGCTCGATGTGCCGGTCCTGCACCCCAAAAGTGGCCAGCGTCGACTGCGTCTGGAAGAGGTATTCGGCGGCCGAGCCATAACGGCCCCGCGCGCCGGCGAGGTGCGGCACCATCGCCTCCAGCGGCATCGGCCCCGTGTAGCTGCGCCTGTCGGCGCGGTTGACCACGAAGGTGAGGCCGCAGAGGCTTTCACCATCAGCGCGGCAGGTGAGCCATACGGGGCGATACGAGCCCAGTGCCATTTCGCGGCGCCACAGGGTCAGCAGGGCTTCCCGCAGCGTGGCCTTGCCCAGCCGAAAGGCGATGCCGCGGCAGGAGCCGCCAGGCTCGAGTGTCAGCACCAGCCCGGGTTTGTCGGGCGTGCCCCGGTTCACGCGTGACCAGTGGCGAAACTGGCGGTGGAACCCGTGCACGGTGGCGAGGCGCTTTTCCACGAAGGCGAAGCCTGGGTTCCACATCAGCGAGCCGTAGCCAAAGACCCAGATGGCCCCGGTGCAGGGCCGGCGTTCGAGCGTCTCGTCGAGGGAGCGCTCCAGCGCTTCCGGGGAGAGGCGCTGGACAGCGTAGGGGTCGGCGGCGGCAGGGCTTGGGTCGCTCACCATGAATGGCGGGTCAGGGCGCGAGGCGCGAGCGCACCCACGCGTCCGCCCGTCGTTTGTACGTGATGCGGTCGTGGAGCCGACTCTGCCGTCCCTGCCAGAACTCCAGCGCATCGGGGACCACGCGGTAGCCGCCCCAGTGCGAGGGGCGCTGCGGGTCGTCCCCGTGTTCCGCTTCCGCTTCGCGAACGCGGGCCTCCAGCCATTCGCGGCTGTCGATCACCTGGCTCTGCGGGCTTGCCCACGCGCCGATGCGGGAGCCCAGGGGGCGGGAGCGGTAGTAGGCATCATTGTCGGCTGCCGAAACCTTCTCGATGTCGCCCTCGATGCGCACCTGGCGCTCGAGCTCCTTCCAGAAGAACACCAGCGCGGCTCGGGGACGGGTGGCGAGCTCCGCGCCCTTGCGGCTCTCGTAGTTGGTGAAGAACACGAAGCCGCGCTCGTCCACCCCCTTGAGCAGCACAACACGCGCCGAGGGACGCCCTGCCGAATCAGCGGTGGCGAGCGTCATGGCAGTGGGCTCGGGTACCGCGGCGCGGATAGCCTCATCGAGCCACTGGCGGAACTGGCGCAGGGGATCGGCATCGGCGTCTGACTCCTCGAGGCGGCGGAGCGCGTAATCCTTGCGAATGTCGGCGATGTTCATGGCAAAAGTTTAGCGCGGAAGCGCGTCGCGCTCGAGCACGAACACGGCGTCTTCGCCACTGGAGAGGGCGGGCCAGGCGAACGGGAGGCTCGGGAACGCGCGCTCGAGAGCGCGCCGGTTGTGACCGATCTCCACGACGAGAATGCCTCCCGGGTTGAGATGACGGCGAGCCTCGCGAAGGATCGTGCGCGTGTGCTCGAGGCCATCGGGTCCCGACGCGAGTGCCAGGCCGGGCTCAGCCCGATACTCGGGCGGCAGGCGTCGCATGCTCGCCGCCGTGACATACGGTGGATTCGAGACGATGAGGTCGTAGGTTCGGCCCTGGAGTGCCGCGAGCAGGTCGGACTCCACCGGGCGAACGCGCTTGCCGAGCCGGTATGCCGAAACGTTTTTTCGGGCCACGGCGAGCGCGTCGGGCGAAATGTCCGAGCCATCCACGGCGGCCAGCGGGAACACCTTGGCCAGCAGGATGGCAAGGCAGCCGGAGCCGGTGCAGAGGTCCAGCGCGCTACGCACGGATGCGGGGTTCGCGACCCAGGGCGCGAGCGCGTCGCTCAGCAGGAGCTCGGCGATGAACGAACGCGGGACGATCACGCGCTCGTCGACGTGGAATCGGTAGGGCCCGAGCCAGGCCTCGCTCAGCAGGTAGGCCGCTGGCTTTCTCGACTGAATGCGCTCTGCGATGAGGGCGCGCGCTGCTTGCACACCGTCGGCCGACACGCGCCTTGTGGTGTCGTCACGCGGGGGCGCCACCGGGAGCGCGAGAGCGTGGCGCACCAGCCATGCCGCCTCATCGATTGGGTTGCTGGTGCCGTGGCCGAATGTGACGCCGGCACGCTCTAGGCGTCGGGCGCTGGAGAGAATGAGGGAGCCGACCGTCTCGGCCCGCGGGGCGCGAGCGGCGGGCACTGCCGGCCGCCTAGCGGCCACGGCGCGCGACCGTGGGGCCCGCTTGTGCCTCGATCGTCTGCTGCAGTTCCCGGCGCATGCCCAGCAGGAACGCGATTTCGGCCGCCACGAAGATCGGCCCGATCAGCAGTTGTCGGATGTCATCCATGAACGCGGGCCGAACGCCCTCGAACCAGTGTCCCCAGAACTGCAGCGCCCAGCCGACGACGAAGAGGAGCGCCGCGAGGCCCAGCGCGCCGCCGGAGCCGAGCCGTGCTGTGGCCTCGCTCGCCAGCGCGTAGAGCAGGAACAGGACGAGGGCCATGGCGATGCCCAGCGGCGGGTCGAGGCGCAACCAGTAGGCGCCCACGGCGATGGCAAGCAGCGCCGCTGCGCTCAGCGGGATGCCCGCGAGCGGCACGGAGACCACATTCAGGCCGACCAGCAGCGCCAGCACGATCATGGGAATGCCGATGCAATGCGTCGCGATATTTCGGCGGTCGCGATGCGCGCGCGCGTACGTGGTGAGGTGTTCCGCGAGGCTCGTCATCGCGGCCCGGGCGTCAATCGCCCCGCAGAAGTTCGTTGATACCCGTCTTGGCGCGGGTTTTGGCATCGACTTGCTTGATGATGACAGCGCAGTACAGGCTGTAGCGCCCGTCGTGGCCCGGCAGGTTGCCCGACACCACCACCGAGCCGGGTGGCACACGGCCGTAGCTCACCTCGCCGGTCATGCGGTTGTAGATCTTGGTCGATTGCCCGATGTAGACACCCATCGACACGACGGAGCCCTCACCGACGATCACGCCCTCGACGATCTCGCTGCGGGCGCCGATGAAGCAGTTGTCCTCGATGATGGTGGGGTTCGCCTGCAGCGGCTCCAGCACGCCGCCGATGCCCACGCCGCCGGAGAGGTGCACGTTCTTGCCGATCTGCGCGCAGGAGCCGACGGTGGCCCAGGTGTCGACCATGGTGCCTTCGTCCACGTAGGCGCCGACGTTCACGTAGGAGGGCATGAGCACGGCGTTCTTCGCGATGAATGCGCCGTGGCGCACGGCTGCCGGCGGCACGACTCGATAGCCGCCCGCAGCGAAATCCGCCTGCGAGAAGTGCGCGAATTTCGAATCCACTTTGTCGAAGTAGTGCGTGTAGCCACCCTGCATGATCTCGTTGTCACGCAGGCGGAAGGAGAGCAGCACGGCCTTCTTCACCCATTGGTGCGTGACCCAGTCGGCGCCCTGCTTTTCGGCCACGCGCAGGCGGCCGCTGTCGAGGCCCGCCATCACGGTTTTCACGGCATCCTTGATCTCGGCGCTGGCGGAGCCCGGGGACAGGCTCGCTCGGTTCTCGAAGGCTTGCTCGATGACGGTTTGCAGGGCGCTCATGGCGGGCTCGTAGTCAAAGTGAGGGTCAGGAAGGGGCCTTGGCCACGCTGCGCTCACGGGCGAAGGCGGCGATGCGCCGCCCGGCCTCGGCGGCCTCGGCTACCGTGGAGACGAGCGCCATGCGCACGTAGCCACGGCCCGGGTTCGTGCCATGTGCCTCGCGCGACAGATAGCTGCCCGGCAGCACGGTCACGCCGGTGGCGGCGAAGAGTTCTCGCGCGAAGGCTTCGTCATCACCGGGCACGCGGCACCAGAAGTAAAAGGCGGCGTCGGGCCGCGACAGGGGCAGCACGGGATTCACGAGGTCGAAGAAGGTGGCGAACTTTTCGCGGTACAGGCGCCGGTTCTCCAGCACGTGTGCCTCGTCATTCCACGCGGCGACCGAGGCCTGTTGCACGGTGTTCGACAGCGCCGAGCCGTGGTAGGTGCGGTAGAGAAGAAAGGGCTTCAGCACCTGCGCGTCGCCCGCCACGAAGCCCGAGCGCAGGCCGGGCACGTTCGATCGCTTGGAAAGCGAGCCCATCACCACGAGGCGTGGGAATCCCGCGCGGCCGAGGCGGTGCGCAGCGGCGAGCGCACCCGGGGGAGGCGCCGATTCGTCGAAGTAGATCTCGCTATAGCACTCGTCGGCGACGATCGTGAAGCCATGCCGGTCCGCCCGCTCGAACAGCATCGCCCATTCGTCGAGCGGCATGATGCGGCCAGTGGGGTTACCCGGCGAGCAGGCATAGACGAGGCGCGTGTTGGCCCAGTCTGCCTCCGTGATCGCGTCCCAATCGGGCGCGCCGCCACGCGCGCCGTCGGCGTTGACGAACAGCGGCTTCGCGCCGCCCAGCAGCGCCGCGCCCTCGTAGATCTGGTAGAACGGGTTCGGGCAGATGACGCGCGCCTGCGTATCGGCAGGATCGAGCACCGCCTGTGCGATGGAGAAGAGCGCTTCGCGCGTGCCGGACACCGGCAGCACTTGTGTCTCCGCATCGAGCGCCGGAATGGCGTGCCGCCGCGCGAGCCAGCCGGCGATTGCCTGGCGCAGTTCCGGCAAGCCCTTGGTGAGGGGGTAGCGGGCCAGGCCGCCAAAGTTCGCGGCGAGTGCCTGCTTGATGAACTCCGGCGTCGGGTGCTGCGGCTCGCCCAGGGACAAGCTCACGGGCGTGAGGCCCGCAGGCGGCTTCACCCCGGCGAGCAGCGCGTTGAGTCGTTCGAAGGGGTAGGGCTGGA
>JAFMJY010000011.1 GCA_017853245.1 Burkholderiales bacterium
AGGCCTCAACGGTAGACTCGAGCGACGCGATTGCGACCGGCTGGCGAGGATAACTGAATCCCCATGCGCCTCCTTCTCACCTTTGGATTGACGCTTCTGCTGGCCGGCTGCGCCAGTGCGCCGCCGGCGCCAGTAGCCATGCCCGGCCGGGACCCCAACCCCACGCCGTTTTCGGCCGCCACCTCGCTCGAGGCGCTCCCGCAGGGTTGGCAGCCCTATCGGCTCGCGCGCTTCAAGAAGGACACGCGCTACCAGCTGGTTCCCTACGGCGGCACGGTGGCCATGCGAGCGACCGCGGAGGCATCGGCCTCGGGCTTGCGATTCGACACCTCCGTGGACCTGCAGGAATTCCCCCTCCTCACGTGGCGCTGGAAAGTGACGGCGCTGATCGACGGGGCGGACAACACCCTGGCGCACGTCGAGGATTCGCCGGCTCGCGTGGTCGTGATGTTCGAGGGAGGGCGGGACCAGTTGCCCGCTGCGGAGCAGATCAACTACGACCTGGCGCTGGCCATCGGCGGCAACCGGCTCCCCTACGCAACGCTCATGTACATCTGGGAGAACCAGTTGCCGGTGGGCTCGGTCATCCCGCACCACTTGACTGGGCGCATCAAGATGATTGTCGCTGGCACGGGTACCGACGGGGTTGGCGCCTGGCGCGAAGAGCGCGTGAACCTGCTGCAGGATTACCGCCGTGCGTTCGGGGAGGATCCCCCGCGCGTGAAGGCGGTGGGCATCATGAGCGACTCCGACAACACGGGGGGCGTCGCCGTCGCCTACTTCGGCGACATCCGCTTCGAGCGCGCCCGGCCGTAGGGGCAGGTCAGGCGGGCCACGGCAGGCTCTCGCCAATGAGGCCGAGCCCGTCCAGAACCAGATGCGGCCGGCGAGCGAGCGGGTGTGCAATGTGCTCCGCGAGCGCATCCGCCCCGCCACCGCTCAGCACAACGCGAGAGATGGCGAGCCCTTGTTCAGCCAGGTTGCGTGCCATGCGATCGATGGCACCGGCCGCCGCCAGGGATGTGCCCGTGGCGATGGCGTCATCGGTGCAAAGGGGAAGGGGCGTCACCTTACCCCCCGCAGGCCGCAGCTTCGCCGTGCCACCGACCAGCGCCTCTCGCATCAACTGCACTCCGGGTGCGATGACGCCGCCGAGGAAGCGGCCGTCGGCAGCCAGGGCGTCCACCGTGAGCGCGGTGCCGGCATTGACGACCAATTGGTGAGAGGGCTGCTCTCGGTGGGCGGCCACCAGCGCCACCCAGCGGTCGGCCCCCAGTTGTGACGGGTCCCGGTAGCCGTTCGTCACGCCCAGTTGTGTTCCGGTGGCGCGAACGCGCTGCAGTGGAATGCCGAGGCGGGCACACGCCTGCATGATGGCGCGCTCGGTCGCCTCCCCGGCGACGCAGCAGAACACGGCGCGGGTGCCGGCCGGCATGGCCGGCAGCGCCTCGGCCAGCGACTCAGCCGCACCGGTTTCGGCCGCTCCAGTGGCCTGCCAGTGCCCCGGGCGCCCGACCGCCCACTTGAGGCGGGTATTGCCAGCGTCGATGGCGAGCCAGGATGGGTGGCTGGCGCTCATGCCGTTCGGGCCCTTGCCGGGCGAAGGGAAACCTCGGCCGACGTGATCCGCCGCGCAGCGCCCCCAAAGCTCACGAGCAACGCGCCGTCCTCGGCGACATCGACCACCGTGGCGATGCGCGGCGCCTGTTCCCCCTCCTGGATGCTGACGCGCTCGCCCGCGTAGGCATGCCGCGCCCGCCATGCGTCCCGGAAGCCCGCAAAGCCCGCCCGTTCGAAGCGGCTGCAGGTGTCCTCTACGCTCGCGATCAGGGCCGCGAGCAGCTCGTTGCGTGGCGCAAGCGGGCTCGAGCATTCCGCCAGGTCGATCACCGGCTGGTCAATGTGGCGCGTGAGGGATTCCGAGAGGCGGTAGTTGAGGCCGATGCCCACCACGGCCGCCGTGGGGCCCTGCATCTCGCCCGTGGTTTCCACGAGGATGCCGCCCAGCTTGCGCCAGTGGGCCACGAGGTCGTTGGGCCACTTGAGGCCGACCCCGGCGCAGCCCGCTGCCTCGAGGGCCTGCGCCACGCTCGCGGCGAGCGCAAGCGGCAGGCCGGCGAGGTGCCCAGGCCCGCGATCGAACCGCCACAGCACGGAAAAGGTCAGGCTGCCACCGATGGACGAGCGCCATGCCCGCCCGCGCCGACCCCGGCCGGCGCTCTGCCACTCGGCGGCGATCGCTGTTCCGCTTGCGGCACCCGTTGCGGCAAGCGCCGCCAGCTGGGTGCTGGTCGAGTCGGTCTCCTCGAGCACGGCCACGCGTGATCGGCAGCCGGTGGCTGCGAGCCGGGCGTTGACGCGACGCGCGTCGAGAAAGTCGACGGGGTGCGGCAGGCGGTAGCCCCGGCCCGGGACGCTGTGGATCTCGATGCCGGACTGGCGCGCGCCCTGCAGCGCGTCGCACACGGCGGCGCGAGAGCGGCCGAGCTCTCGGGCGATGGCGGTTCCCGAGTGGAAGCGGCCGTCGGCAAGGAGGCGCAGGGCGCGCAGCGCCGTGGGCCCCACCTAGCCGCCCCGGTGTTCGGCGCGGCAGGCGTGCGCCTCGCGCCGATAGGCGATGTCGGCGATGATCGCGTCGAGCAGCAGCTCGACCCGCCTCGAGAGGCGGCTGCCGCGCCGATAGTCGGCCGGCGCGATGAAGTCGACGCGCCCCGCCTCGAGCAGCTTGATGCAGGTGGACTTGTCGCGGTCCTCGCCGTCGGGGTAGACGGCCACCGTGTGGCCGCCGTTCTTCTTGGTGAGCGCCATGGAGGGCACGTCCGTCATCCCGTCGCCCACGTAGATCATGTTCGAGAAGGGAATCGGCCGCTCGCCCTCGGGCATGTGCTCGTTGATCGACTCGGTGACCGACTCCTTGCCCTTGTTGATGCGAAACAGGAACTGAGTCTTGAGCGTGTCCGTCACCAGCAGCTTGGGAAAGGTCGCGACCCCATGGTGGTTGAAGTGGTACTCGGAGGCGTAGATGCGGCGAAACCAGCGACGGATCGCGGCGCCCTCGAGGATCTCGCGCTGGCCGGCGGAAATGACGTAGTGCGCGAGCTTCACCTTGCCGGCGCTGCGCTTGCGCGCGTAGCCATTCAGACGCGGAAACCATGTCGACACGCCGGGAAAGTATTCGATCGCGCGGGCCATGCGGGCGAAATCCTCCCGCTTCACGGCAATGCGCTGGCGCTCGAGCGACTCGAGGATGTGGCGCATGTAGACGAGCATCGGGTCCGATTGCGTTGCCTGGGCCTCGTCGTTCACGCGCTTCCAGAACTCGCGCGGCGGCACGCCCAGTCGGGGCAGCACCGTGTACTCCTGCATCGGCTGCGGAGAGAGCGTGCCGTCGAAGTCGTAGACGATCGCGATCGTGTTCTGGAAAAAGGCGCCGCTCACGGCTGCAGCACCTTCCCGGGATTCATGACGCCCTGCGGGTCGAGCGCCCGCTTGACCGCCTTCATGAGCTCGAGCTCGAGCGCACCCTTGTGGCGCACGAGGGTGTCCCGCTTGAGCACGCCGATGCCATGCTCGGCGCTGATGGAGCCCCCCAGCCGGCTCACTTGCTCGTAGGCCACGCGGTTGACTTCAGTCGACCACGCCTTCACGTCGGCGATGCCCGCCGGCGGAAAGGCGTTCCAATGGATGTTGCCGTCGCCCAGGTGGCCGAAGGCGACGATGCGGATGCCGGGGAACGCTGCCTCGAGGGCACGGCCGCCTTCCTCGATCAGTTGCGCCGTCCGGCTCACGGGCACGGAGACATCGTGCTTCACCGAATAGCCCTCGACGCGCTGCGCCTCGGGGGTGTTCTCGCGCAGGCCCCAGAGCGCCTCTCGCTGCGCTTCGCTTGCGGCCACCGCCGCGTCCGCCACGAGGCCTTGCTCGGCGGCCTCGCCGAGCGCCTCCGTCAGCCTGTCGCGCAGGGGCTCTTCCGCGCCGCTGTCGAAGAGCTCTACCAGGGCGTACCACCGGTGGGGCTCGGCGAAAGGGTCCGTCGAGCCCGGGATGTGCCGCACCACCAGGTCGATGCAGGCGCGGCCGATGATCTCGAATCCCGTCAGGCGTTCGCCGCAGGTGGCCCGCAGGTGCCCCAGCAGCTTCACCGCTTGGGTGGGCGAGGCAATGGCGGCGAGCGCGGTGCACACGGCCGCGGGCCTGGGATGGAGCTTTAGCACCGCGGCAGTGACGATCCCAAGGGTACCCTCGGCCCCGATGAAGAGCTGCTTCAGGTCGTAGCCGGTGTTGTCCTTGCGAAGGCCCCGCAACCCGTCCCAGACGCGCCCGTCGGGCAGGACGACCTCCAGGCCCAGCACCTGCTCGCGCGTGTTGCCGTAGCGCAGCACCTGGGTGCCGCCGGCATTCGTGGAAATGTTGCCGCCGATTTCGCAACTGCCCTCGGCGGCCAGGGACAGGGGGAAGAATTTCCCGTGCTCGAGGGCGACGGCCTGCAGCTGCGCGAGGATGCAGCCGGCCTCGACGGTGATGGTGTCGTTCTCGAGGTCGACCGCGCGAACTCGGCTCATGCGGGACAGGTTCACGACGACTTGCGTGCCGCTCGTGTCGGGGACGGAGGCGCCGCAAAGGCTCGTGTTGCCGCCCTGGGGAACGATGCCCACGCCCGCTTGGGCGAGCGCGGTGACGACGCGCGCGACTTCGTCAGTCGAGCCGGGCTTCACCACCGCGGCGGCCCGACCGCGGTACTGGCCCCGCCAATCGGAGACGAAGGGCTCCTGGTCGGCTTCGTCGACGATCACATGGCGCTCGCCGACAGCCGCACGAAGCGTGTCGAGCAGCCCGGCAGGAAGCAAGTCGTGCGCGCCCACGGGCAGGCCCGTCAGCCCCGGATGCGCGCGAGCAGCGCGGTGGTCGAGCGCTGGTGCCGGAAGGCGATGGCGTGCACCGTGCCGCCCCAGCCGCGCACGTCCTCAGCCCCGACGATGCGGTCGAGCGCCCAGTCGCCGCCCTTCACCAACCGATCGGGCCGGCATTCGCGGATGCGAGCGATGGGCGTGTCCTCGTCGAACCAGGTCACGAGGGAGACGCTTTCCAGTGCGGCGATGACCGCCATGCGGTCGGCTAGCGCATTGACCGGGCGATCCTCGCCCTTGCCCAGGCGCCGCACGGACCCATCGGAGTTGAGCGCCACCACCAGCGAGGCGCCGAGCGCCCGCGCTTCGGCAAGGTAAGTGACATGGCCGCGATGGACGATGTCGAACACGCCGTTGGTGAACACCAGGGGGCGGGCGAGCGCCGCCGCGCGCCGCACGAACTCCTCGGGCTCGCACAGCTTGGACTCGAAGCCGACGCCGCCCCGGTCGGCCATGTCAGGCTGCGGCGGGGTTGGGGTGCAGCGAGGCCAGGAGATCCTTGCGGTAGCGGTTCAGCGAGGCGGCGTTTTCGATGGTGCGGTCGAAGAGCGTAGAGAGCTTTGCCAGCACGGTCTGGACCACCTTTGCCTCCGCCGCCTTGTCGAAGCGGATCTGGTGGTCGAGCCAGCGCTCGAGCCACGCCGGGTCCGGCAGCTTCGACTGCACGGTGTCCAGCGGGTAGAGCGCCTTGTTCACGTGCAGGTTGGTGGGATGCAGGGGTTTGGCCGTGCGGGCCGCCGAGGCCATCAGGACGCCGATCTTGGCGAACGCGACCCTGGCTTCGTCTCCGGCCCGCGCGATGGCGCGGCGCATGTACTGGAAGTAGGCGCCGGCGTGACGGGCCTCGTCCCCGGAGAGCGTCTCGTAGATGCGCTTGATCACCGGCTCGGTGTGCCAGTCGGCGGCGCGTCGGTACCACTGGGTCAGCCGAATCTCGCCGCAGAAATGCAGCATCAGCGTCTCGAGGGCAGGTGCGGGGTCAAACGGGAAGCGCACCGCGTGGAGCTCTTCGTCCGTGGGCGCGAGATCCGGCCGGAAGCGGCGCAGGTACTCCATCAGGACCAGTGCGTGCTTCTGCTCCTCGTAGAACCAGATGGACATGAAGGCGGAGAAGTCGCTGTCGTGCTGGTTGTCACGCAGGAACATCTCGGTGGCCGGCAGGGCCGACCACTCGGTGATGGCGTTCATCTTGATGGTCGCGGCCTGCTCGTCGGAGAGCTTCGAGGAGTCGAAGCCGGACCATGGAATGTCTCGGGCCATGTCCCAGCGCACCTTCTCGAACGACGCGAAGAGATCGGAATAGAGCATGAATTCGGCCTCGCAGCGGGGGGCTAGAATAGCAAACAGCCGCCTGTTGCGGCGCACTCTTCCGAAGCCCCCGGACCATGTCGAGAATCGCCGTCGTCGGAGCAGGGATTTCCGGCCTCGGGGCCGCGTGGCTGCTGGCACGGGCCCACGACGTCACGCTCTTCGAGGCCGGCACCTGGCTTGGGGGGCACGCCAACACGGTCGATGCCACCGTCGACGGCCTCACCCACCCCGTCGACACGGGCTTCCTCGTCTACAACGAGCGGACCTACCCGCACCTGATGGGCCTCTTCGCCGCGCTGGGCGTGGAAACGGCGCCGTCGGACATGTCCTTCTCGGTGCGCATCGGCGAGGGCGACCTCGAGTGGGCGGGAACCAACCTCGCCAGTGTGTTTGCCCAGCCCTCCAACCTGTTGCGGCCGCGCTTCCTGCGCATGCTGGCGGACCTGCTGCGCTTCAATCGCGAAGCCACCGCGATCGCCGAGGGTGGTGGCATGCCACCGGGCACGCTGGGCGAGTTTCTCGACGCCCGCGGGTTCGGCCCGGAGGTTCGGGAGCTCTACCTCATCCCGATGGCAGCGTGCATCTGGTCCACGCCCGCCACCCAGATCAATCGCTTTCCGCTCGCGACGTTCCTGCGCTTCTGTGCCAACCATGGCCTGCTGGCGGTATCCAACCGCCCGCAGTGGCGAACCGTGAAAGACGGCTCGCGCGAGTACGTTCGCCGGATGCAGCCCGGGCTCGGCCGGGTGCGCCTGGCCACGCCGGTGACACGCGTGCGCCGCAGCGCCGACGCCGTGACGATCTCCACGGCGGCCGGAAACGAAACCTATGACCACGTGGTGCTGGCGACCCATGCCGACCAATCGGCCGCGCTGCTGGCCGATGCGAGTGAGGCGGAGCGAGCAGCGCTCGCCGCCATCCCGAGCCAAGCCAACCTCGCTGTCCTGCACACCGACGAGCGCTTTCTTCCGCGGCGTCGGCGCGCCTGGGCCAGCTGGAATTTCCACGCGCCCACTTCGTCGCTTTCCGGGGCGCCGGTCTCGCTCACTTATCTCCTCAATCGGCTGCAGCCCCTGCCTTTCCGGCGCCCGGTGATGGTGACGCTAAACCCGCCGGAAGCGCCGCGCGCCGAGCGCGTGCTGGGGTCGTGGACGTACCACCACCCGGTGTTCAACGAAGCATCGGATGCAGCCAAGTCGGCGATCGACGGGCTGCAGGGCCAGTCGCGCACCTGGTACTGCGGGGCGTGGACGCGATACGGCTTCCACGAGGACGGCCTGCTTTCGGCGGTGAATGTCGCTCGCCGGCTGGGCATGTCCCCGCCCTGGCAGGCATGAGCGCCGCGCAGATCCTCTTTGGCCGGGTTTTCCATTGCCGCCGCCGGCCGGTTCGGCACGCCTTCGCCTATCCCGTCTTCTTCATGCGGGTGCCGCTCTCGGCGTGGGCATCCGCCTCGCTCGGCATCTTCTCGATCGATCGCCCCAACCTGTTGTCGCTCCGGTCCCGCGACCACGGGCCCCGCGATGGCTCGCCCCTCGAGCCCTGGGTGCGACGGCATCTCGAGCGCGTGGGCATCCAGGGGGCCGATGGCGAGATCGTGCTGCAGGCCTTTCCGCGCGTGCTGGG
Organism: Burkholderiales bacterium; assembly: GCA_017853245.1. GTDB lineage: Bacteria > Pseudomonadota > Gammaproteobacteria > Burkholderiales > Usitatibacteraceae > FEB-7. Next base: position 7,845 of record JAFMJY010000011.1, read on the forward strand.
CTACGTTTTCAACCCGATCGCCATTTTTTATTGCCACGACCGGGCCGGCCGGCTGCGCGCCGTGCTGTGCGAGGTGGCCAACACCTTTGGGGAGCGCCACAACTACGCTCTCGCCCATGCCGATGGCCGCCCGATCGGGCCGCGCGATTGGCTGCAGTCGGAGAAAGTCTTCCACGTCTCGCCGTTTTGCGAGGTTCGGGGGCATTACCGCTTCCGCTTTTCAGGCGACGGGGAGCAAGAGTTCGTCCACATCGACTACTACGACGCCGAGGGCAAGTTGCTGGTGACGGCCATGGACGGGCGCGGCGAGCCGATCAGCCCCGGCGCCCTGTGGCGCGCGCTGCTGGCGCAGCCCTTCCTCACGCTGGGCGTGATTGTGCGCATCCACCGGCAAGCGCTCGGGCTGTGGGTCAAGCGCGTGCCGTTCTTCCGCAAGCCCGAGCCACCCGTGGCGGAGACCACACGATGAGCGCCGCGGGCGCGCCGTCCTCCCTCGCCCAGCCGCGGTCCTGGTCGGGCCGCGCGTTGTTTCGGGTGCTCGAGCGCCTTGCGTATGGGCAGCTCACGCTCACGACGCCAGAAGGCGCGAGCCGCACGTTCTCGGGGGCGGCGCCGGGGCCGATGGCGGATCTCGAGATCCGGGACTGGCGCGCCGTGGGCCGCATCCTGCGCGCGGCCGAAATCGGCGTGGCCGAGTGCTGGCGAGACGGCCTCATCGCCACCCGGGACATGACCGCCTTCCTCAAGCTGTGTGTGGCGAACGAGAAGGCGCTCGAGCAGGTCTTCTATGGCAACCCGGTGGTCGCCCTGTTCTTCCGCCTCGCGCACGCCCTGCGCGACAACACGCGCGCGCGGGCGAAGAAGAATATCCATGCGCATTACGACCTCGGCAACGCGTTCTATTCGCTGTGGCTCGACCGCACGATGACGTATTCGTCGGCCGTCTTTGCCGAAGGCGTCGTGACTCGCCCGGCGGGGGGCGGCAACGACGAGGGGCTCGCGCGCGCTCAGGAGGCGAAGTACGAGCGCATCCTGCAGACGCTCTCGGTCGAGCCCGCCCACCACGTGCTGGAGATCGGCTGCGGCTGGGGAGGGTTCGCCGAATACGCCGTGCGAACGCGCGGCTGCCGGTGGACGGGCATCACCATCTCGCAGGCCCAGCTCGCTTACGCCACCGAGCGCATCGCGCGCGCCGGGTTGTCGGACCGGGCCCGGCTCGTGTTCCAGGATTATCGCGACTTGCAGGGGCAGTTCGACCGCATCGTGTCGGTGGAGATGATCGAAGCGGTGGGTGAGCGCTGGTGGCCGTCGTACTTCGGCCAGATCCACGATCGCCTGGTACCCGGCGGCGAGGCTTGCGTGCAGGCCATCACCATCGACGAGGGCGCCTTCGAGCGCTACCGGCGCTCGAGCGACTTCATCCGCGAATACATCTTCCCGGGCGGCATGCTCGCCTCGCTCGGGCGCTTTCACGCCGAGGCGGCGGCGGCAGGCCTCGGCCACCGGGAACCTTTTCGCTTTGGCGCGCACTATGCGGAGACACTTCGCCGCTGGCGCGAGGCGATCGACGCGCAGGAACAGGCCATCCAGGCCCTGGGCTTCGACGATCGCTTCCTCGCCATCTGGCGCTTTTATCTTCACTACTGCGAGGCCGGCTTCGACACCGGCCGGACGGACGTGGCTCACCTGCACCTGACGAGGCCTGCATGAAACGACTGATGGCCATGCTGCTCCTGGCGGCAACGCTTCCCGCCGTGGCATTGCCCGCGGCCGCCACCGTGCCGCTGCCCGCGCCACTGGTGGCCGAAACCCCGACGCTCAAGCGCCTGGGCGAGGGGCGCCTGCGCTGGCTGGGCCTGCACGTCTACGACGCCGCTCTCTGGGTGCTGGGGGAGGCCTGGTCGTTCGAGCGCGCCTTCGCCCTCGACATCCGCTACGCCATGAGCCTCAAGGGTCGCGACATCGCGAGCCGCTCGATCGATGAGATGCGAAAGATCGGCATCGGCGACGACGAGAAGCTCCGTCGCTGGAGCGAGGCCATGCAGCGCGTGTTCCCCGACATCAAGGCGGGCGACCGCCTGGTGGGCCTGCACATCCCGGGCAAGGAAGCGCGCTTCTATTCGAACGACCGCCTGCTGGGCACTGTGCCCGATCCCGAATTCTCGCGGGCCTTCTTCTCGATCTGGCTCGACGAGCGCACCAGCGAGCCGAAGTTGCGCGCGCAGATGCTGCGCCTGGGCTCCTAGCCGCGCATGGCGGGCCGTCTTTCGGCGTGGCGGCTCGCTGCGTATGGCGCCCTCGGGCTGCCGCTCGCTATGGCGGCGCTGCCCATCTACGTGCACGTGCCGAAGTTCTACGCCGACACGCTCGGGCTGTCGCTCGCGGCGGTCGGCGGCGCCCTGCTGCTCGCGCGCCTATTCGACGCCGTGCAGGACCCGCTGCTCGGCTGGTGGAGCGACCGGCATCGCGCCCGCGGCGGCAGCCGCTGGGCGTTCATCGCCTGGGGCACGCCCCTGCTGGCACTCGGCATGGCCGGCCTCTTCAACCCGCCAGAAAGCGGTGCGGTGTCGCTCGCGGCGTGGCTGATCGGCAACCTGCTGATCGTCTACACCGGCTACAGCATGGTGACGGTGAGTTACTTCGCGCACGGCGCCGAGATCACGGATGACGTGGCGGAGCGCACGCGCGTCACGGCCTGGCGCGAGGGGCTCTCGCTGATCGGCGTGTTTCTCGCCTCTGCAGTGCCGGAAGTGCTCAAGCAGGCCTCCGGTGAGCGCGCCGGCTTCGCGCAGTTTTCCTGGCTGTTCGTGCCGGTGGCGCTCGTGCTCGCCTGGGTCACCATGCGCAGCTCGCCGCCGGCGCACGGGCGGCGGCCGCCCACGGGCACGGCGATCTTCGGCGCCTTCGCGCTGCCGTTTCGCAACCCGCGCTTCCGGCCGCTCATCGCCATCTTCGTGCTGAATGGCATCGCGGCCGCAATCCCGGCCACCCTGGTGCTTTTCTTCATCGAGGACGTGGTGCGCCGCCCGGACCTCACCGCGGTTTTCCTCATCGCGTATTTCGCTGCCGGTGCGGCGGGGCTGCCGCTCTGGGTGTGGCTCGCGCGTCGGATCGGCAAGGGCCGCGCGTGGCTCGTCTCGATGGGAGTGGCGATCGCCGCGTTCGTCTGGGCCTTCTTCCTGCCGCCCGGCGGGGCAGTGGCCTACGGCGTGATCTGCCTGCTGTCGGGCCTCGCGCTGGGCGCGGACCTCGCGTTGCCGCCATCAATGCTGGCGGACGTGATCGATGCCGACGAGGCGAGTGGCCGCGGGCGCAACGAGGGCGCCTACTTCGGCCTCTGGAGCCTCGCCACCAAGATGAACCTCGCGCTCTCCGCCGGCATCGCCCTCCCGCTCCTGCAGGCTTTCGGCTACGCTCCGCGCTCCGACAACGCTGCCGAGTCGTTGCTGGTGCTGGCAGGCGTGTATGCGCTGCTGCCGTGCGCGCTGAAGGCGACGGCCGCCGTCGCGCTGTTCACCTCCCCCTTTTGCCGGGCGCCTGCCGCGCCCCACTGACCCTCAGGAGAATTGCCATGTTCCGCTGGACCCGCCTGCTGATTGCCGCCTTCGCGGCGCTGCTCCTCGCCTCGTGTGCCTCGGTGTCGGTGCAGGATTACGCCGCCGAGAAGCCGGTGCTCGACCTGAAGGAGTATTTCAACGGCAAGGTCGACGCTTGGGGGGTGATCCAGGACCGCTCCGGCAAGGTCATCAAGCGCATGACGGTGGAGATGACCTGCACCTGGAACGGCGATGTCGGCACGCTCGACGAGCGCTTCACCTATGCGGACGGCACGAAGGAAACGCGCGTGTGGACCATCCGCAAGAACGGCACCCGTTACGTCGGCACCGCCGCGGACGTGGTGGGTGAAGCCCTGGGGGAGGCGCGTGGCAACACGTTGAACTGGCGCTATGTGCTCGACGCCAAGCGCGAGGGCGGTGGCACCATCCACCTCGACATGGACGACTGGATGTGGCTCATCGACGAGAAGACGATGGTGAACAAGACCAGTTTCTCGAAGTTCGGCATCCGCTTCGGCGAGGTGACGATCTTCTTCCGCAAGCGCTGAGCGGGGAGCTGCCGTGGCGTTGAACCCCCCCATCACGGATTGGCAAGGCAAGCGCTGCTGGGTCCTCGGCGCCTCCACCGGCATCGGCGCGGCGCTCGCGCGCACGCTGGCTGCCCGGGGCGCGCGCGTGGCGATCTCCGCGCGCCGTGCCGAAGCGCTGGAGAAGCTCGCCGCCGAGCTGCCCTCAGGGCGCGCTCTGGCGCAACCGCTGGACATCACCGATGCCGGCGCATGGGCGCCGGCCACCGAGCGCGTCGTCGCCGAGTGGGGCGGGATCGACCTGGTGGTGTTCATGGCCGGTGACTACAAGCCGATGCGGGCGTGGGACGTGGACCTTCCCGCCGCGCGCGCCATCATCGAGGTGAATCTCACTGGCATCCTCAATGGGCTGGTGTCGCTCGTGCCGCAACTGCTCAAGCAGGGCAGCGGCACGCTCGCCATCGTGAGCTCGGTCGCAGGCTACCGCGGGCTTCCCAAGGCGCTCGTCTACGGGCCCACCAAGGCGGCGGCCATCAATCTCGCCGAGACGCTCTACCTCGACCTTCAGCCCAGGGGCATCGGCGTGTGCGTGGTCAACCCGGGGTTCGTGCGCACGCCGCTCACGGCGCAGAACGACTTCGAGATGCCCTACCTGATCGAGCCCGAGCAGGCGGCCGAGGAGATCGTGCAGGGCCTCATGCGCGGCGAATTCGAGATTCACTTCCCGAAGCGGTTTTCGCGCATGCTCAAGTTCCTGCGCCTGCTGCCGTATCGCTTCTACTTTCCGGCCATCCGCCGGTCGACCAAGCTATGAGCCGCGAGGGGCTCGCGGGTCTCCAGGCCTATTTCGAGGCGCTCACGCCGGCGGCGCTCCGCCATCTCGACACGGTGTACACGCCCGACGCGTATTTCAAGGACCCGTTCAACGAAGTGCGCGGCATCGAGGAAATACAGCGCATCTTCGAGGGCATGTACGAGGCGATGCACGAGCCGAGGTTTCGCATCGAGGAGACCCTCCTCGAGGGCGACCGCGCCGTGCTGGTGTGGGACTTCACGTTCCGCATCAAGCGGTTCAAGCCGGACACCGAGCAGAAGATCCACGGGCTTTCGCTCGTGCGCTTCGGCCCCGACGGCCGCGTCGCCTATCACCGGGACTACTGGGATGCGGCGGGGGAGCTCTACGCCAAGCTTCCGTTGGTGGGCCCGCTCATGCGCTACCTCGCCAAGCGTATGGCCTGAGCGGCGCCAGCGCTTCAGGGCGCCCTTGTCAGCGTGGTCTTAGGTCGGGGCGTTGAATGCAGGGCGCGGCGCCGCAGCCCCAATTCGGGCCGCAAGCTGGGGCACCCCTCTGGTAAGATGTACATGTACATCCACCCCCGGCATCGAGGTCAGCACCATGGCCAACACCAAACTGTTCAAGAACGGCAACTCGCAAGCCGTGCGCATTCCTGCCGAACTTGCCTACAGCACGTGGGATCTGGAGCTGGTCATCGAGCGTCACGGGGACGAACTACATATCCGGCCCGCCCGGCGCAGGATGGGTGACGTGCTGGGCAAGCTCGCCCGATTCTCCCGTGGCTTCTTGCGCGGGGGCCGGGGCCGCAACGTCGAGGGCGAGCGCGACGCGCTATGAAGCCCCGCTACATGCTGGACACCAACATCTGCATTTACCTCATGAAGCATCAGCCCGCAGAGGTCCGGGCGCGTTTCGCCGAGTGCTATGTGGGTGACGTCGTCATTTCAGCCATCACCCTCGCGGAGCTGGAGTTTGGCGTTGCCATTTCGGGCCGGGCGCGTGCCAACAATCAGGCGGCGCTTGATAGCCTGCTCGAGGACATCCTGGTCGCGCCCTTCGAGGCGGGAGCGGCTCGCGCGTATGGCCCTTTGCGGGCGGCCAATCAGGCGCGGCGGCGGGACGCGCTAGACAAGCTGATCGCGGCGCATGCCCTGTCGCTCGGTGTCACGCTGGTGACGAATAACGCCGGTGACTTCACGAGCTTCGCAGGGCTCAAGGTCGAGAACTGGGTGCGCCACTAGGGGAGAGCCCATCTCACCTCGCCTCGACCATGCATCCGCAGAAAGTGGTTCGCTTGCGAGAAGTGCCGGCAGCCGAGGAACAGGTGCCGCGAAAAGAAAGAGGGGTGCCCGGCAGTGAGGATGGCGTGTTCGTCACCCACGATGTCCGGCCGGCGCGACTGCGCATGCGCGCCCCACAGCAGGAAGGCGATCGGGCGACCCTGGGATGACACATGGCGCAGCACCGCCGCGGTGATTGCACGCCAGCCGTAGTCCGCGTGGGAGGCGGCCTCGCCGTGCCTCACCGAGAGAGCGGTATTGAGCAGCAGCACGCCTTCGTCGGCCCAGGCCGACAAGTCGCCATGATTCGCGGGCGCCACGCCCAGGTCAGCCTGCAGTTCCGCGTAGATGTTGCGAAGCGACGGCGGCACACGCACGCCCCGCGGCACCGAGAACGCGAGACCGTGCGCCTGCCCCGCGCCGTGGTAGGGGTCTTGCCCCACGATCACCGCCCGCACGTTGTCAGGCGCCACGCGCTCGAGCGCGTGGTAGCGAAGCGCCGCGGGGGGATACACCGGCGCCTCGCGCGATTCCGCCCCGAGGCGTGCCTCGATCGACGCGAGTTGCGCGGCTTCTTCGGCGGTGAGCGCAGCTCGCCAGGCGGGGGGGAACAGAGGGTGCCTCCGGAGCGCTTGCCCCGCGCTCAGCGCGCGGGCAGGAGATCCGCCGAAGGGCGTGCGCGCGCCAGGTAGAACCACTCGTTGCCCGGCAGCGCCTTGTGGTCAGGAAACACAATAAGGCCGTCCTCGGGCGCCACGACGGGCGTGCCGTCGGCTCGCGTGCCGATGCGATCGCCCTTGCGGAGGCGGTCGAAGCTCGACCACTCGCGCGAGAACGCGTCGCCCGCATCCAGCCGGTCCGTGACGTCCCACAGGCTGAGGTACTCGGCGTCTTGCACCGGCGCTGGCGCCTCGCCTTGCGCGATGCCCAGGTGGACGAGCGTGTTGACGATGGCCCGGTGCCCTACCTCGGGCGCCCGCGGGTCCTCGTGTTGCCCGCACTCGAGCGTGATCGCACAGCCGCCCACCGAGCGCATGTACTCGGTGGTGCCGACGCCGTAGCGCGGGTCCGTGTTGAGCGCCTGCGCGCGATTGCCCGCTGCGCCGATGCGTGCGACGCGCCGCGCCACCCCGGTGGCGTATGTCTCCAGCCAGCCATCGACGAACCGGTGAACGCCAAGCCGAACGGCCAGCGCCCGCTCGCGAGCCGCCAGGCGGAAGGGCTGCAGGGGGCCGGCGTTGTCGAGGGGCCCCAGCATCGCGAAAGCAGGGTTCCTGGCTCGTGTCGAATGCAAATCCAGCAGCACGTCGTGCGCAGCAAGCAGCGGACAGAGCCAGTTGGCTACGCGGTCCTCGAAGTCTGCCGGCTGGTCGGTCGGCGAGAGGTTGCGGTTGAGGTTGCGATCGCCCGCCCGCTCGCCCTTGGCATAGGCGAGTGGGTTGGTCACGGGCACGAAGGTGACGCTGCCCGACTGGAGCACCACCTGCCCGGATTCGATGTCGGCGATGGCGTGGCGAATCGCCTGGGTGCCGCAGGTTTCGTTGCCGTGCACGGCTCCGGTGACGATCAGGCGCGGACCCGGCGCAGGCGCAGCGAATGCAATCGATTGAAACGGAGCGACGGTCGGTGAGGGCATCAGCGGAGCCGCGCCGCGCGCGACGAGAGATAGGTCCAGGCGAACGTGGCCGCGGCGAGCGTCGTGAGCTCGGCATGGTCGTAGGCGGGCGAGACCTCGACCAGGTCCATGCCGCACCACGAAAGGTCGGCCAGTTCCTCGAGGATCGTGAGCACCTGGCTGCTCGCGAGGCCGCCCGGCTCGGGCGTGCCGGTGCCCGGCGCGAAGGCGGGGTCGAGGCAATCGATGTCGAGGGTGAGATAGACGGGCGGGTTGCCGGCGGCCGCCACGCGACGTCGAATCTCGGCGGACACGTCCGAGAGCGCGCTCACGCCATCGCGGCCTCGCAATTCCCGAGCGGTGAAGATGCGCCCGCCCTCGATGTCGACGCGCTCCCGCGCCGAGCGTTCGCCCGACGAGCGGATGCCCAGCTGCACTGTCGCAGCGGGAACGACCAGCTTCTCCTCGAGCGCCTCGTGCAGCCACGTCCCGTGCCCCGATGGCTCGCCAAAGTGCTCCGTCCACGTGTCGCAATGCGCGTCGAAGTGCACGATGGCCAGCGGCCTTCCAAAATGCGCGCGGTAAGCACGGAGCAAGGGGAGCGTGACGGAGTGGTCGCCACCCAGCCAGCACAGGTGATGGCGGGCGATGGCCGGCGCTGCCGCGGCCTGGACCGCTGCCTGCATCGCGGCGTGCTGCGTTTGTGGCAAGTCGAGGTCGCCCAGGTCCGTGAGGCGCGCGAGCGGCGACACGTCGAAGTGCGGATGTATCCCGTCACACAGCATGTGGCTCGCGCGCCGGATGGCATCGGGCCCGAAGCGCGCGCCTGGCCGATTGGTCGTGGCGCCGTCGTACGGGATGCCCGCTACGGCGAGTGGCCGCGACGCGTCGTTCGCTGGAGCGGCGAGAAAGGTGTTGCGGGAGACGAAAGGCAAGCGGCCCGTGCCCATGCGGCCTCAGGCGGTGGCGAGGCGCAGGGTCAGCCCCCGGGTGCGCTCGGCGAGCGCGCCATAGCCGCGCTCGACGCGCGGCACGCCGGTGATCGTGGTCTCGCCTTCGGCGAGGGCGGCGGCCATCACGTACGCAAGGCCCGCCCGCAGGTCGGGCACCTCCAGTGAGAGGCCCTCGGAGCGCAGCTTCGTCGGCCCCTGGATGATGGCGCTGTGGGGAAAATCGCGGCCCCGGAAGCGACAGGCGACGGAGCCCAGGCAATGCGTCTCGATCTGCGTGCGAGCCCCCAGCGCAGCCAGGGCCTCGAGGTAATCGAAGCGGCGCTCGTACACCGTCTCGTGAATGATCGACGTCCCCGAGGCTTGCGTGAGCATCACCGCGAAGGGCTGCTGCCAATCGGTGGCGAAACCCGGGAACACATCCGTCTCCAGCACGATGCTCTTGAGCGGGCGCCGGCGGAAGAACCGGATTGAGCGCGGCCCCTCGATGGAAACACCCCCGCCGACGGCGTTGAAGGGCCCGAAAAAGTTGATGAGCGTGGCGGGGTCGATGCCGTCCACTGTGATGTCGCCATCCGTGGCTGCGGCGAGCGCGGCCCAGGAAGCGGCCTCGATGCGGTCGCCCAGCACCTCGAACGTGGTGGCGTAAAGGCGGTCGACGCCCTCGATCACGAGCTCACGGTTCGGGCGCAGCTGTATGCGCGCGCCCATGGCATTGAGGAGCGTGATGAGCGCGATGATTTCCGGCTCGGTGGCGACGTTTTCGATGATGCTGGTGCCGCGCGCGAGCACGCCCAGGAACAGGCAGCTCTCGGTGGCGCCCACGGAGGGGTAGGGCAGCCGGTAGTGGCAGGCGTTGAGCGGGCCGTGGCGCCTCGCGCGGTAGCCGTCCTTGGCAATCTCGATGTCGGCGCCGAAGAGCCGCGCCGCGTCCAGGTGGAAATCCACCGGGCGGGCGCCGATGTTGCAGCCGGAGACCACGGGCACGTGCGCGGCGCCGAGCCGGTGCAGCAGCACGCCGAGCAGCAGAATGGGAATGCGGTTCGAGCCGCTGTCCGGCACCGGCACGTCCGCGGAGGCCAGGGCCGAGGCGTCAATCTCCAGCACGCCCTCGCTGGGCCAGGCGAGCTTCGCGCCGGCGGCCGCCAGCAGCTCGCAGGTGATGTCGACGTCACCGATGCGGGGTGCGTTGAGGAGCGTGGTTTTCCCCTCGGCGAGGAGGGCTGCCACCATTGCCTTGGTGGCGAAGTTCTTGGCGCCGAGGCCGCGGATGCGGCCGGAGACGGGCTGGCCGCCGTCGATACGGTAACGGGATGCGGGAGTGGCGGGCACGAGAGCTCGGCGAGGGGGGATCGGTGAGGCTGGAAACTGTACCATTGCCGCGCGCTGAAACTCTGCCTTCCTCACTCGTGCACCACACCGCCTCTGCCGATACGCTGCACGCAAACTCCGATTTTCGGTCGCTGGCATCCGTGCCGGGCGTGCAAGTGGATTTGCGCTACGCAAGCGACAACAATTTCATGGGGCGCAACCTGTACTCGCCGCTGGACTGTGCCTTCCTGCACCGGGAGGCGGCGCAGGCGCTGTCACGGGCCGCCGCGGCGCTTGCCCAGGCGCTTCCGGGGCACGCGTTCCTGGTGCTCGACGCGGTGCGCCCGCAGCGCGTCCAGGAGGTGATGTGGGCTAGCGTTTCAGAGGCCGACCGCATTTACCTCGCTGACCCCGGGCCCGGGTCGATCCACTCCTTCGGCATGGCGGTGGACCTGACCATCGTCGATGCTTCCGGGCGGGAACTCGACATGGGCACCGGCTTCGACGAGATGGACGAGAGGAGCCACCCGGCGCTTGAGCGCCGCTTTCTCGATGCGGGCCAGTTGTCCGTCGCGCAAGTCGCGAACCGTGAGGCCTTGCGAGCCGCGATGCGCGCCGGCGGCTGGCAGAACATCCCGACCGAGTGGTGGCACTTCGACTTCGGTGACCGCAAGCGCGTACGCGCGCAGTTTGCCCGGGTGGTCTAGCGCGCGGCGACGCCGGGTTTGACGGCCGTGTTGCTTCGCGCCACCCAGTCGACCAGCGCGTCCAGGGCGGCTCGTGCGTCAGCGCCCTTGGCCCCCTGGCGGTAGATCATCGCGACCACGGCGTGGGGCTGCCCTCGCGCGTCGTCGACGAAGCCGGCCACGGCCCAGACGTCCCTGAGGGAGCCGGTCTTGATGCGCGCGCGGCTGGCGGCGGGGCTGTCGGCGAGGCGCCTTCGCATGGCGCCGTCGACGGCGACGATCGGAAAGGTCGCGAGAAACTCCGGTGCCCACCGGCCAGCGCGGGCCGCGATGAGCGACTGCGCGAGGGCCTCGGCGGAAATGCGCTCGCGCCGCGAGAGGCCCGAGCCGTTGTCGAGCACCAGACTGGCGTCGTCGATCTTGCGAGCCCGCATCCACTGGCGAACGGCGGCATCGGCCCGCTCCGCGGTGGTCGAGCCTTCGCCGCCCCGCGTGCCGAGGACGAGGTAGGCCAGTCGTGTCACCGGGTTGTCGGAGCGCTTGTTGATGTCGAAGGCGAGCTCCGAGAGCGGGCGCGAGAGATGCTCGGCCAGCACGCGCGCGCCCTCGGGCGCGCGGGCCTCCCTGGCTCGGCCGCGCCACTCGCCGCCAAGGCCGGACCAGGTTGCCCGGAACAGGCGCTCGGCGAAGCGATCCCGATCCATCAGCGACACGCGCGTGGAAATCGTGCATTCCCGGGGAACCTTGCCGATCAGGCGAACAACCACGAGGCCATCGGCCGAATCCGACGTCTCGGGCGTCCGCCAATGGTCATCCCAGCGGGCGCAATTGCCGTCCGTCAGCTCGAGCGCGGAGTCGATGCGCACGCCATCGAGCGGCGGGTGCAGGCGGGTCGCGACGCCGCCGCCGCGCGTGTCGATCTCGAGCCCGGCGAGCTGCATCGCTACCGGCAGGGCGTCGGGGATGGCGTTGTAGCGAAACTCAGGCGCTTCGTCGAACGGGGGCAGGCCGACGTCGGCGCGCGAAGGCGTGAAAAAGGTGCGGTCCAGCACCAGGTCGCCCTCGATGGCGCGCACGCCGCGGTTACGGAGCGAGGCCAGCATGCGCGCGAGCGCCGCCTCGTCGAAGTCGGGGTTCGCTTCGCCGCGCAGCACCAGGTCGCCCTTGAGGGCATCACCCTCTTGCGGGGCGTCGGATAGGAGCACCGTTCGGCCGCGCCACGCCGGCCCCAGCTCCTGAAGGGCCACCGCGAGCGTGAGGGGCTTGATCGTCGAGGCGGGGGGCATCGGCTCCCCCGCGCGGTGCGAGAGCACGCTTTTCCCGTCCCGCAGCCGGATCACGGAGACGGAAACGGCCTGAGGCGGAATGGTCGCTTCCCGCAGCCGGGTGGCCATCGGCTCGGGAAGTGGCGAGGCCTGCGTGGGCAGGGTCGCTAGCAGGAGCACGGCAAGGGCGAACAGGTATTGCATTTCCGGGGCGTTGGCAGCAAAGTTCCGGTCACGAAAGCGGGATTATCCCTGTCCCGCGAATCCGCCGGCGGCGCGAGGCTCCGTCGCCGTGCCGCCCTCCCTGTCGAGCCCCGAGGAGACCCCTTCGTGACGCGTAACCTGAAGCTTGCCCATTTTGTCGCGCTCGCCCTGGCCACCGGCCCGGTGGCGGCGCAAACCCCGTCATCCACGCCGCCGCAGCCCCAGAAAGTCGAGAAGGTCCAGGTCACCGGCTCGAGCATCAAGCGGGTGGCCGATGAGGGCGCGCTGCCGCTGCAGGTCATCACTCGCGAAGAGCTCATCACCCGCGGCATCCAGAGCGCCGAGGAGCTCCTCATGCGCCTGTCGGTGAATGGCACCGGCGCAGACAACCTCTCCTCCAACGTCGGCATCCAGCTGGGCACCACGGACCGCAACAACAATGGCAACTCGAGCGCCAACCTGCGCGGCCTGGGTGCCTCCAGCACGCTGGTGCTGCTCAACGGCCGCCGTGTGTCGACTCACGGCGCCAAGGGCAACGCGGTGGACTTGAACTCCATTCCGTTCTCGGCGGTGCAGCGGGTCGAGATCCTCAAGGACGGCGCCTCCGCCATCTATGGCACGGACGCGATCGGCGGCGTCGTGAACTTCATCCTCCGGCGTGACTTCGTCGGCGCGGAAGCGTCCGGCTCGCTGGATGTCACGGAAGCCGGCGGTGGCGACATGTATCGCGGCAACCTGCTGCTCGGCTGGGGAGACCTGGCGAAGGACCGCTTCAACATCATGGTGAACGTGGCCGTGGACCGGCAGGAGATCCTGAACGGCAACGAGCGACGTTTTTCCAACGGGTTCCAGCCCGAGCGCGGCCTGTCGCCGGACACGACCGGCACGCCGTTCGCCACCCACACAGGCCTCGCCGGCACCGCCATGGGCGCGTCGTTCCGCCTGCCCGCCACGGGCACGCAGTCCTACAACCGCGCCAACCTGCTGGCCTTCACCACGGGCTGCGAAAGCTATCCCGGCATGACGCAGTACCAATGGGAACTGTGGGCCACGCCGGGCTTTCGGTACGGCTGCGCGTGGGATTACGGCGGGTCGGCGGTGCTGATCCAGCCGGTGGACCGCGTGAATGCCGTGGCGCGCGGCACCTTCAACGTGTCCAGCAACATCACGGCGATCGCGGAGGTCGTTGCCTCGCGCGTCGAGGCCACCAAGCAGTTCGAGCCGGTGCAGATCACCACCACCGGCAGCTTCGCCGGCATGCAGTACCCGGTGAACGGCCCGTACTACCAGGACCTCTCGGCCTATATCCCGACCTTCAACCGCAACCTCCCCATCGCCTACCGGTGGCGGTGCGTGGAGTGCGGCGGTCGCACCATCTCCACCACCACGGATGCCTACCGCGCGCTCGTGGGCCTCGAGGGCGTGCTCGACGGCAAGTACGACTGGCGCGTGGGCTTCTCCAAGGCCGGCAGCGAGGCGGAGTCGGTGCTGGGCCGCGGCTACATGCTCACCGGCCCGCTCACCACGGCGCTTGGCAGTGGCCTGGTGAACCCGTGGCTTCGGCCCGGCGAGTCGCAGACAGCGCAGGCCATGGCGCTACTCGATGCGGCGCGCGCCGATGGCACGCGCCTCTTCGGTGGCGAGTCTGGCCTCACGCAGTTCGACGGCGCGATCTCCGGCGAACTGATGAAGCTCCCGGCGGGCTCGCTCGCCTTCGCAGCGGGGTTTGACTACCGGAAGGAGAGCTACAAGTTCTCGGATGGCTCCACCTCGGCGCAGCCCACCTACCAGGCGCCTTTCGATGCCGAGTTCCCGTTCGTCGAGCGCACCGTGAAGGCTGCGTACGGCGAGGTGATCGTGCCGATCATCAAGAACCTGGAGGCGCAGGTGGCCGTGCGCCACGACCGCTACAGCGACTTCGGGGGCACCACGAACCCGAAGGTGGCGTTGAAGTTCAACCCGGTGCAGGAAGTGCTGTTCCGTGGCTCTTACAACACCGGCTTCCGCGCCCCGAGCTTTTTCCAGCTCTACACCGCGCAGGGGGATGCTCCGGTTCCGGGCAACATCGCCGACCCGGTGCTCTGCCCGCAGAACCCGGGCGACTTGTCCGTGTGCGCGATTCGCCCGAATGCGCGCCAGGGCGGCAACCCGACACTCGAGCCCGAGACCTCCAAGCAGTGGACAGTGGGCTTCGTGTTCGAGCCTGCGCCCTGGGTCTCCGGCAGCGTCGATCTCTGGCAGATCCGCCGCTTCGACCGGATCTATGAACTGACGCCCCAGCAGGTAATCGCGAACTTCACCACCTTCCCGGAGAACCTCGTGCGCGGCACCAACGGCCGCCTCGATGGCCCCGGCGGTTACATCCGCGCCGGCTTCGTGAACGCCGATGGCGATATCACGCGCGGCACCGATGTCACGCTGCGCTTCAACTGGAAGGCGTTTGGCGCCAAGTGGGCGGCAGGCCTCGATGGCACCTATATCGACAGCTTCCGCTCCCGCGTGTTCAGCAGCCAGAACTACACCGAGTTCGCCGGCCAGTGGAGCTCGCGTGACATCTACCCGCGCTGGAAGCATGCGGCCAACGTCACCTACACGCGCGGCCCGTGGTCGGGCACGCTGGTGCAGCAGTACACCACCGGCTACAAGGACCAGGTGCCGTTCGCGCCGCCGCCAGGCTTCAACCCGAACGTGAAGGAATACGTGATCTACCACGCGTCCGTCACCTACACGGGCATCAAGAACACGTCGCTCACGTTCGGCGTGAAGAACCTGTTCGACACCGACCCGCCGTTCACCGCCCACAACCTGGACTTCACACCAGGCGCAGGCTGGGACCCGCGCGTGGCAGACCCGCGTGGCCGCTCGGTCGTGGCGCGCGCGTCGTACACGTTCTGATCGTCACCGGCGTCCGAGCTCAGAAGGCGCAGGGCGAAAGCCCTGCGCCTTTTTTCTTGTCGGGCGCCCATGCGTAGCCGTCGCCGATTCCTGTCGACGAGCGTGGCCGGCGCTGCCGGCTTGGCGCTGCCTGCTGTGGCGAGCCCGGCGCTCATCAAGCCCCCGCGGGTTCGCGAGGGCGACCTCGTGGGCCTGCTCGCGCCCGGTGGCGCCATGGAGGACGCGCAGATCGAGCGCGCCGTTCGCAACATCGAATCCATCGGCCTCAGGGTCAAGTTGGGCGACAACGTCCGGCTTCGGCGCGGGAACTACGCGGGTACCCCCGCCCAGCAGGTGGCCGACCTGCACGCGATGTTCCTCGACCGCGAGGTACGCGCTATCTGGAGTGGCCGAGGCGGCTCGGGCGCAGCGTTGCTGCTGCCGCTCCTCGACTATGGCCTCATCCGCCGGAATGCCAAGGTGCTGGTGGGCTTTTCGGACACGACGGCGCTGCACCTTGCCCTTCAGCGGTATGCCGGTTTAGTCACATTCCACGGCCCATCAGGCATCTCGACGTTTTCCCCTTACTCCGTCGAGCAGCTGCGCCGGGCCTTGATGGACGCTTCCGCGCCGCGTGTGATCACGGGGGCGGCGGAAAACGAGGCGCTCGCTGCTACGCGCCCGCAATTCATGCCGAAGCTCATCCGGGGCGGGATGGCGGTCGGCCCGCTCGTCGGGGGCAACCTCGCCACGCTCGTCTCCCTGGTGGGCACGCCGTATGCGGCGCGCCTGCGCGGAGCGATCGTCTTTCTCGAGGATGTCGCCGAGCCGCCTTACCGCGTGAATCGAATGCTCACGCAACTCGCCCAATCCGGCAGCCTAAACGGCGTCGCAGGCGTGATGCTGGGAGTGTTCACGCGCACGGACCTGCCTGCCGGAGAGGCAACGCTCACGCTCGAGGAGACGCTCATTGACCGGCTGGAGCCGCTGGGCGTGCCTGTGCGGTACGGGTTTTCGTTCGGGCACGTGGCGCATCACTTTACGATTCCCGTGGGCGTTCGCGCGCGAATGGATGCCGACGCGGGCACCCTCACGCTGCTCGAAGGCGGCGTCGCTTGAAGGCTTAGGGACGGCTCGTCGCGACGAGGGTCGCGTTCGGCGCCACGGCGGGCGGTGCCAGGCGGCCCGCCAGGGGCCGGTACAGGCGGTCGAGCAGCGCCCGGCCGGTGCCTCCGGCGCGCAAGGCCAGAGACTCGTCGACGGTGCGCGCGAGCCGCGCCGCGAGGCGTTGATACGGATGCGCCGTGAGGTAATGACGCAGCGCCGTGTGCCGGCCCACGATCGTGCTCACCCGGTCGTGGTTGCCGGGAATGCCGGCGCAGGGCTTGGGCTCCGACAACGCAAACACGGCAGTCAGGTTGCCACCGTCGGCCGAGACCCGCAGCGACTGCAGGGCGAGCCCCGCGCGCGCGCCCATGGCTTCGAGCGTGGCGGGGTTGAAGGTGAAGAGATGCGCCTCGTGGAAGGAACTACGCGGTGACTGGCAGGTGGCCTCGAGGTTCGGCACCTCGACTACCAGCCGGCCGTCAGGCCGCAGCGCATGCCTCAGGAGCGTCAGCACGGCGTGAGGCGATTCGGTGTGCTCGAGCACGTGCCAGATGGTGATGAGGTCGAAGCTCGCCTCCGTGAGCGTGGCCTGGTCGATGAACCCCCGCTGGATGGCGAGGCCGTATTCGCGCTCCGAGTAGCCTGCGTAGCCCCGGTTGGGTTCCACGCCCGTCACGGCGTGGCCGAGCGTTTGCAGAAGATAAGCGAACTCGCCGCCGCCACTGCCTACATCGAGAATACGGAGCGGCCGATTGAGCAGCGCTGTGATCTTGCCCGCCCGATCGATCGCCACGCGCCCGGCCCGCAGCACGTGCTTGGGCTTGGGCTCCGCAGTCTGCTTGTAGGCGACGCGATATTCGTCTTCGTAGAAGGCGCGCGCATTGTGGGGGCGGGGGTCCGACCAGGCGAGGCCGCACCGCACGCAACACACGCTTCGCAGCGCGGCGCCGCTGCGGCTGCGGGTGGCGAGCACGCTGACCTCCTCATTCCCACAGAGGTTGCAGGCGTTTTGGGCGGCGACGGTGGCGGTCATGAGGACGGGCGCAGGGTCGGGCTGGAAAAAGCGGCAGAGGATAAGGCTAACGTCGCCGAGATGATAGCCCTGCCCTTCAGATCGCGGCCCGAGTGTTCACATCGCGGGTGTTTCGGCCCTGGGCCTCGGCGAGATGGGCGCCCGCGTGGTGACGACTAGGGCGGCGAGGCCTCGCGTTTCACCGCGCGATTCCAAAGTACGCTGAGCAGCCGCTCGTCGTGCCGGTAGTGCGCCGAGTAGCGCCCGGGCTGCTTCTCCGGGTCCGCGCCGATGCCGCTCACGAGAACGATCAGCCCATCGCGCGTGGCCGGGTTGAACACGAACGTCCCCGTGAGGCCCCACGCGTCGCCGAGGTGTCCCACGCCCTTGAAGCCACCGCCTTCCACCAGGCGGTCGCCACGCTTGGGGCCGGATAAATCGAGAAAGTGCTGATTGCCGAGCCCCCACGCGTTGAAGAGCCCGGGGTGGCCCTCCTCGGAGGCCGGGTCGCCGTTGCGGCGGCCTGCGTCGTAGCGCCACTGCTCGGCGAGCATCGCGTCGACCGTGTCAGCGCGCAGGAAGCGGATGCCATCCAACTCGCCACGATTCATCAGCATTCGCATGATGCGCAGCAGCCCGCCCGCGCTGGTTCGCAGCCCCCCCTGCGGCGCGTAGAGCGTGCCATTGGTGCCGGCTACGTAATCGGGGCCGGCGCGCGGCACGGGCGCTTCGCGCGTGTAATCGTCGACTTGCGCGTACCAGGGCCCATCGACGGCACGCCAGATTTCCCGCCCGTCCGGGAAGTTCTCGCGCTTGCGGTAGAGCGTCGCGAGGCGCTGCAAATCCTCCGCCGAGAGGTCCGCAGGGCTAAAGCCGCCGGGCACGCCAAGGGGCTCGAGCACGAGGCGCTTCATCAACCGGTCGAAGCGCTCGCCGGTCACCTTCTCCATCGCCTCGCCGATCACGCCCCACGGCAGATTGGCGTAAGCGAAGAAGGACCCCGGCGGCGCATTCCTTGCCCACATAGCGCCAGACCCGTGATGCTTGCCGCCCGGGTGCAGCACATCGCGCAGGCGGTGCGTGTTGTTCCAGAAGTAACCGCCGTCATCCCGCAGCGACGACGTATGCGAGAGCAGCATGCGCAGGGTGACCGGCGTGTCGGGAAAGTGCGGGTTGCGAAGCGTCCAGCCCAGGTCGATCGAGATGTCGCGGTCGAGGTCGAGGCTGCCGGCCTCCACCAGGCGCAGCACGCCGAGCGTCACCACCAGCTTCGAAATCGACGCTACGCGCATCAGCGAGTCGCGCTCCAGCGGAAGGTCGTTCGCGGGCTGGGCGCCGTCGATGCGCCGTCGGCCGACGTAGCCTTCGTAAGCCACTTCGCCGCCGCGCAGGGCGATCGCTGCCACGCCCGCGAGCGGATAGGCGGGGTCGCTCACGATGGTGGCGATGTCGCGGTCCAGCGCTTCGCGCGCGGGGGCGGGCAGGGCGGTGGGGCCGGAGGCTTGCATGGCGAGGGCGAAGGAGAGCAGCGCGGCGACGAGAAAGCCAGCGAACACGCAGCGCGGGCCCTAGCGACGCTCGGCCGGCTCGGTGAGGACGGCGAGGAGGGCGGCCGTCTCTGCATCCGGCTGGCCGTCGAACTTCGCGGGTCGGTACTTCATCTGGAAGGCGGCGAGGACCCTTTGCGACACCACGTCGAGCTCGCCGGTCTGCGGGATCGCGAAGCCGTGCTCGCCGAGCTTCGCCTGGAACCATGCCGTGTCGGGAAGCGAAGCTTCATAGGCGATGCGGCGCTGGGCAACCTTCGCCGCATCGGGCCAGACGATGAGCCCCTCGTCGGCGAGGCGCTTCCACGGAAACTTCGGGCCTGGGTCGACCTTGCGCAGCGGCGCGATGTCGCTATGGCCGAGAATGCGGTCAGGCTTGATCTGGTGGCGCTTGACGATGTCCTTAACCAGCGCGACGACCGCCTCGATCTGCTCGGGCGGGTAGTCCTCCCAATCGATGCCCTGCGCGGCGAGGCGATTGCCGGCATTCACGATCTCAATGCCGATCGAGCTCGCGTTGATATGGGTGTGGCCCTTCCACCAGCTGACGCCCGCATGCCACGCGCGACGGCTCTCATCCACCAGGCCGTAGATCTCGACTGGCTTGTCGCGCACCAGGTAATGGCTGCTCACGGGCCCCTCGGTGAGGACCTTGTGCGAGGACTTCCAGTCTCCCCAGGTGAAGTGCAGGATCAGGAACTGCACGCGGCTGTCCTGGCTCACCGAGCTATAGCTTCGGTCGATGGCGGGCCCGGTTGCACAACCCGCGAGCAGCAGCAACGAGACAGCGAGAAGTCGAGTGAGGGCTTTCATTGGGTGGGGCTATTGTCCCCGCTCGAGGCCTGCGCTGCCAAGCGTGCTGCCGCGCGGTGCGGAAACGCGTCTCGCTGCGTCATCTCGATGGTGGAGGGCAGGCGCTCGCGCACCGATTGGGCAATGAGGGGATGCAGGCTTGAAGCGCGCCCGGTGAGCGCGACCGGCCTCGGCCCGTAGCGCGACACGAGCGCCCCGCCCAGGCGGGCGAGCTCCGCGCCCGCAGCGCGAAGGATTGCTCGGGCAGCCTCATCGGCCTGCGCCGCTTGCGCAACGGCGAGCGCGAGCTGGCCGACCTCGCCTCGCGCGGACCCATAGAAGAAATCGCGCGATCGCGCCCAGGACGAATCACCCAGTTGCGCGAACACGGCCTGCGCGAGCGGGGAACCGGGCCAGGCGCCTGGCGCCTCGTCCTCGCGGCGCCAGATGGCGCGCAGCGCCTCGCGCGCGATCCAGTAGCCGCCGCCGCCATCGTCGAGGCCCACGCCCCGGCCACCGGCTCGATGCAGCACCTCATGCTCGTCGAGGTAGGCCGCGATCGAGCCCGTGCCCGCATAAATCACGTAGCCTTGGCCAGGCGCGAAGAGGTCTCGGCAGACCGCTTCGATGTCGGTGCCGACCGAGACGCGAGCCTCGGGAAGCGCGAAGGCCTTGGCCACGCAGCGGCGAACAATGTCGGTATTGTCACCGAGGCCGGTCATCGCGGCGTGAGCGGCGCGGGGCGCGAATGTCATGGCTACCGTTGCCACCGCGTTCAGTGCGGCTTGCAGCGTCGACCCGCCGTCCTTCGTGGCGTCCATCGCCGTCATGCCCGGGCCCTCGCCCTCCGCCACGATGGCACCCTCGGCATCGGCCATGGCCCACCGTGTGCGAGTGCCGCCTGCGTCGAGGCCGAGCCAGGTTTCTGACTTACCCACGCGATGTTTCCAGGGGAACAGCCAGACGAACGACCGGCCCCTCGATGCCGGTGCGGCTCACGAACGAGGCCGCGAGCCCCTGCACGGCATCAGCGCCCTGGCCCGTCGCGACGATCACGCGCCCACCTTGCGCGGCATGGGTGCTGAAGTGCCAGCGCTCGCCCCGCCACGCCCAGACTGCGAGGAGCCAGGCGTCTTCGCGCGCGGGCGCATCGAAGGCGATTTCGAGGCTTCCCCGGTTGCGGGTGACGCGGGCGCGTGGCACAGGCGGCCTCGCGTCCCCGAGCCAGGGCGTCGCGGGCACGAGCGTCGCGCTGGCATAGAGGTCGCGCGCAAGGCGGTCGGCGATGCCGCGCCGGTTCTGCAGCAGCGCGATGGCGCTGAAGTGGATGTGCCCCCCGATGCCGGGCTCGACACGGGTGGCCGCGACCTTCGCGAGAATTTCCTCCGGCACCCACGACTTGGGCGTGTCGTCGATGCGGCTGGTGAAGAGGCCAGGCCACACGTGGCGACGCATCGGATTGGCCCGCGCCCAGTGGGTGAGCAGCGGCCCGAAGGCCTGGCGCAGCTGGTCGCGAGGCCAGTACAGCTGCGGGGCGAGGTAGTCGAGCCAGCCCTTCTCCACCCACAACTCGACGTCCGCGAACAGCTTGTCGTACTGGCTGAAGCCGGTGATGCCCGGCGGTCGTCGATCCGGCCGGGGCAGGCCGAAGGGGCTGATGCCGAAGCGAACGCCCGGCCGCGTTCGCGCGATGCGATCGTGCAATCGCTCGACCAGCTCGTTCACGTTTTGCCGGCGCCAGTCCGCGCGCGAGAGCTTGCCGCCACGCCGCTGGTAGCGCTGCCACGCCGGCCCGTCGGGAAACTCCACCTCGCCGCCGCCGGGCTTGGCCACCGGGTAGGGGTAGAAGTAATCGTCCATGTGCACGCCGTCGATGTCGTAGCGGCGCACGACATCGAGGATCACGTCGAGCGTGCGGCGCGCGGCCTCGGGCTCGCCCGGGTCCATCCACACCAGGTCGCCGTAGGGCTTGGCAATGGCCGGAGACTGGCGAGAGACATGTGTCGGCGCTGCCGGCGACTTTGCCGACGAGTGGCGGGCGCGATACGGGTTGAACCAGGCATGCAGCTCGATGCCGCGAGCGTGGCAGGCGTCGATCCAGGTGCGCAGCGGGTCGTAGTAGGGCGCAGGGGCGCGCCCCTGCTCGCCAGTGAGGTACTCGGACCACGGCTCGAGGGACGACTCGTAGAGCGCATCCGCCGCGGGGCGCACCTGGAGGATCAGCGCATTGAGCTTGAGTGTCGTGGCGCGCTCGACGATGCGGCGCATTTCCTCGATCTGCTCGCCAGTGGAGAGGCCAGGCCTGCTCGGCCAGTCGATGTTCGCCACCGAAGCGACCCAGGCGGCGCGAAACTCCCGTGGCGCGAGCGGGGGATCGGGCAGGGCGCGTGGCGTCCGGTCCGGCAAGGGCGTCGGCGACGGCTTGTCCGACGGGCCTGCCTCAGGCGATGGGGCGGGCGGTTGCACGGCGCAAGCGCCTGCCAGTGCGGCAAGGGCCAGAGCCAGCTGGCGGCGGCGCGGGTTCATGCGGTGACGAACCAGCGTCGACGCCACATCGCCCACGCGATGATGAAAAACAGCGCGATGAAGGCGAGCGCCCAAACGAGGGACGCGTCGGTGGGCGAGATCGGCAGCAACTGGATCGGTGCGTAGAGCCAGGCTTTCAGGGAGACGGCCTTGGTGTCCGTGGCGATGGTGACGTTCTGGAGGATACGGCCGAGAACGCCGGCGAGCACGAAGAGCACCAGCGCATTGCGCCCGAACTGCGTGAGCGGCAGGCAGAGGGCCCGAGTCGCCCGCCGAGTGCCTGGCTTGCTGCCATCCAGCGCGGCATGAAAGGCCGCGAACGCGACGAGCGACCAGCCGGCCATGAACACCGCGTAGGACGGCGTCCAGAGATTCTTGTTGATCGGCATGAGCAGCGCGTCCAGCGCGAACCCTGCGTAGAGCGCAAGGAGCCCCGCGCCGATCATCCAGGCCGTGCGCGTTCTCGAGTCTGCGTTGCGTGGCAGGCCGCGGCCGGCGATGAAGCCCGCGAGCAGGCTCGCTGCCGCGGGAAGCGTGCTCACCAGGCCTTCCGGGTCCCAGGTCTTCGACTTGGCCCACAGGTGGCCGTCGAGGAGCGCGCGGTCCACCCAGGCGCCGAAGTCGCGACCGGGCTCGAGCGCGCCGGCGGCGAACCGGCCATCGGGCCCAGGAACGCTGACGAGAAGCATGGGGACAGTGTAGGCGACCAGCAACGCGCCGATGGCCATCGCGGCGGCGCGCGTGCCACCGTACACCGCGATGGGCGCTGCGATCAGCAGGCACAGCGCGATCCGTTGCAGCACGCCCGGGATGCGCACCGTCGAGAAATCAAAGAAAGGAAACAGGTTCAGGAAGAGGCCGGCCGCGAACAGGATGGCAGCGCGCCGCGCGTGCCTGGCGAGCATGGTGGAGGGCGCCACCCCCATCGCGTGCTGACGCGAGGCGGCGAGCGCCATCGACACTCCGGCCACGAACAGGAAGAACGGAAAGACCATGTCGGTGAAGGTCCAGCCGTGCCAGTCCGCATGCCGCAGCGGAGCGTAGATGTGCCCCCAGTCGCCCGGGTTGTTGACCAGCACCATGCTCGCCACCGCAAAGCCGCGGAAGGCGTCGAGGCTGGCGAGGCGGTCCGCGTCTGGCGTCACGAGGCGGGCGCGGCCTTGCGACCGAAGGCCGGGTCGATGCGCAGGAACGCAGCGATGGCGACGGAGGGCAACGTCGCCACACAGGCCCAGATGAAGAACCCGGGGTATCCCAGCTGCGACTGAATCCATCCGCTCACCATGCCGGGCAGCATCATGCCAAGCGCCATGAAGCCGGTGCAGATGGCGTAGTGCGCCGTCTTTCGCGGCCCGTCGGCCACCATGATCATGAACAGCAGGTACGCCGCGAAGCCGAAGCCGTAGCCCAGTTGCTCGAGGGCGATTGCCGCGGCGACCAGCGCCTTGGCCGAGGACGGGTCGAGGGCGATCCACACATACAGCAGATTGGGCAGGTGTACGGCGGCGATCATCGGCCAGAGCCAGCGCTTGAGCCCGTGGCGCGAGATGGCGTAGCCGCCCGCGATGCCGCCGACGGTGAGCGCCGCCACGCCGAGCGTGCCGTAGAAAAGGCCCACGTCCGCGGTCGTCATGCCGAGGCCGCCGCTCGCACGCCCATCCAGCAGGAAGGGCGCCAGCAGCTTCACGATCTGCGCCTCGCCAGCGCGAAAGAGCAGCAGGAACGCGAGCACGACGACGATGTCGCGTCGGCGAAAGAATGACGCGAAGGTCTCGACGAAAGCGGCGAAGGGGCTTGTGCCGGCGGAAGCCGGCCCGTCGGTTGGGGGGCGTGGCAACACGGTCCGGTGCCAGGCGCCCAGCAGGACGAAGAGCGAGGCGAGCACGCCGAAGACCAGGGACCAGCCGAAGGCCACGTCGCCGGTGAATTCACCCAGCGTGCCGGCCAGGTACACGAGCCCACCCTGGCCCGCGATCATCGCTGCGCGGTAGAAGGCGCTGCGCACGCCGACGAAGGCCGCCTGGTCGCCCTCGTCGAGCGCATGCAGGTAAAACCCGTCCGCAGCGATGTCGTGGGTGGCGGAGCTGAACGCCATCAGCCAGAACAGCGCGAGCGAGAGCTGGAAGAAGCGGTCCATCGGTAGCGTAAGCGCCACCAGCGCGAGCGCCGCGCCGACCGCGAATTGCAGGGCGACGATCCAGCTGCGCTTGGTGCCGAAGAGGTCGACGAGTGGTGACCACAGCGGCTTGATCACCCATGGCAGGTAGAGCCAGCTGGTGTAGAGCGCGATATCGGTGTTGGAGATGCCCAGGTTCTTGTAGAGCACCACCGAGAGCGACATCACCGCCACGTAGGGCAGGCCCTGCCCGAAGTAGAGCGTCGGGATCCACGCCCAGGGAGTGCGGCGCGTGGCGCTCACTTCGCGATCGCTGCGCGCACGCTGCCGTGCACGGCGGCCAGACGCCGCCGGGCATCGTCGGCGGAGAGGCGGGCAGCCAGCATCACGATGGCGGTCTTCACCTCGTGCTCGCACTGGGCCAGCGCCTCGTGTGCGGCCGCCTCGCTCGCGCCGGTGGCGTGCACCGTCAGGCGAAGGGCGCGCGCCACCAGCTTGGCGTTGGTGGGCCGCACGTCGACCATGAGGTTGCCGTGGACCTTGTGCAGCCGAACCATGATTGCCGACGAGAGCGTGTTGAGCGCGATCTTCTGCGCCGTGCCCGCCTTGAGCCGCGTGCTGCCGGAGATCACCTCCGGCCCGGTGGCAAGCGTCACGCCGATTTCCGCCTGCTGCGCGAGCGGGGATCCTTGGTTGTTGGCGATGCCGATGGTGAGGGCGCCCGCGCCGCGCGCAGCGAGCAGGGCTCCCATCACGAACGGGGTGCGGCCCGACGCGGCGAGCAGGATCACCACGTCGTTACGAGTGACGCCCGCCTCGGCGATGGCTCGCCGTCCGGCTTCGTCGTCGTCTTCCGCGCCTTCGACCGCCGTGCGCACGGCCGTGTCGCCGCCTGCGAGAATCGCCACGCTTCGGTCCGAGGGCCACGAGAAGGTGGGATGAAGCTCGACGCTGTCCAGCAACCCGAGGCGCCCTGACGTGCCAGCGCCCACATAGACCAGCCGTCCGCCACGCTGCAGGCGAGGAACCGCGGCGTCCACCGCGCAGGCAATGGCTTCGAGTGCTGCGCGTACCGCCGAGGCCGCGTGCGCCTGGTCGCCGAGGAAGGCGTCAACCAAGTCGCGCGTGGGGTACTCGTCGAGCGTCGTGTGCGCCGGATGCGGCGATTCGGTGTCGGGAAGGCTCATGGCATCAGAGGGTGAGCGTGACCTTGGCGAGGTGGCGGGGCCGATCCGGGTCGAGCCCGCGAGCGCGCGCCACGGCTTCGGCAAGCGGATAGAAAGACTGGATGGCGCAGAGCGCGTCGAGAGCGGGCTCGCGTGATGCGGCGATGGCTAGCGTCGCGCCCGGCGTGCCGGTCGGCGCCGCGAGCAGAACGCGCGCGCCGCGCTGGGCGAGCGTTTCCGCCAGTGCCGTGAGGCCTGCGTGCGCCGGGCCGCGAGGCGCAAAGACGAGCACCGGTTGCCCGTCGTGCACGAGCGCCTGGGGCCCGTGCAGGACTTCGGCACCCGAGAAGGCCTCGGCATGCAGATCCGCGACCTCCTTGAGCTTGAGTGCGGCCTCCTGTGCGATCGCAAGCCCCGTGCCGCGCCCGATCACCAGTAGCCGCTGGGCGCGGCTCAGCACGTCGACTGCGCTCGACCAGTCCGCCCGGGCCGCAGCCGCCAGCGACTCCGGCAGCGACCGAAGCGCGTCGGTGAACGCCGTATCCGCCTGCCACGCCGCCACCAACCGCGCGCCAGCGGCCAGTTGCGCGATGAAACTCTTGGTGGCCGCCACGCTGCGCTCGTCGCCCGCATGCAGGTCGACGACGGTGCCGGCGCTGGCTGCAAGTGGCGAACCGACGTCGTTCACGAAGGCGACCGTTTCCGCGCCTCCCTCCGCGAACCAACGGGTTGCCTCGACCAGATCGGGGCTGCGCCCCGACTGCGAAAATGCGAGCACCGCGGACCCGGCGCGCGGCAGCGGCGCGTGCTCGAGGGTCACGAGCGAGGGCGGCAGCGAGGTCACCGGCTTGCCCAGCCGGCTCATCAGCAGGTAGGCGGTGAAGTGGGCGGCGTGGTCCGAGCTGCCGCGTGCCACCGTGAAGAGTCGTTGGGGCGGCGTGACGCGCCAGCGCGCTGCCAATCCCGCAACAGGGGCATCGCCCGCCGCGAGCTGCTGCGCCACGGCCTCGGGCGCCTCCAGCGCCTCTTCAAGCATCCGCGAGGGCAATCGCCTCTCCCTCGGCGTACACGGCGGTGAGTCGCAGGTCGCGATCGAAAACGGCGAGGTCGGCCCAGGCGCCCGCCTCGATGCGGCCGCGGTCCGTGGCCCCGAGAAAGTCAGCGGCGAAGGCCGACGTACGACGCGAGGCCTCGGCGAGCGACAGCCGGAGGTGGTCGACGAGGTTGCGAAACGCCTCATCCATCGTGAGCGTCGAGCCCGCCAGCGTGCCGTCGGGGAGTCGCACGCCGCCGAGGCACTTGTGCACGGCCTGGCGCCCGAGCCGGTATTCGCCGTCGGGCATGCCGGCGGCCGCCGTTGAGTCGGTGACGCAGAAGAGCCGCGGCACGCAGCGCAGCGCGGCGCGAATGGCGCCCGGATGGACGTGCAGCAAGTCCGGGATGATCTCGGCGTAGTCCGCGTGCGCGAGCGCCGCGCCCGCCAGCCCGGGCGCGCGATGGTGCAGCCCGCTCATGGCGTTGAAGAGGTGGGTGAAGCCGCTCGCACCTTTCGCCAGTGCGTCGACTCCCGCTTCATACGACGCCTCGCTATGGCCCAGCTGCACGCGCACGCCTAGCGCACTCAGCATCGCGATGGCCTCGCGGTTGGCGTCGACCTCTGGCGCCAGCGTCACGACGCGAATGGGTGCGATGCCGTGCAGCCGGCGAAACTCGGCCTCGTTGAAACCACGGGCGTAATCGGGCTGCGCGCCCAGCCTTTCAGCGCTGAGGTACGGCCCCTCGAGATGCACGCCGAGGATGCGCGCGCCACCTGCCGCGCGGGTGCGACAGTGTGGCGCGACGGCAGCGAAGGCGGACTCAAGGTCCGCCAGGGGCGCGGTCATCGTCGTGGCAAGCAGTGACGTCGTCCCGTGGCGGGCGTGCACCCGCGCGATCGTGGCAGCCGCGTCGCCCCCTTCCATCAGGTCGCGGCCACCGCCGCCGTGCACGTGCGTGTCGATGAAGCCCGGAACGATGATCGTGCCAGGCGAGTCGCGCGCTGCCGACTCCGGGATCGGCTCGCCCGCGACTGTGTCGATGCGCCCGTCGGCGCGCACGGCTATCGCTCCGCGGATGAAGCCGGAAGGGGTGAGCACATGGCCGGAAACGGATCGCACGGTGGCATCGAGTTTACCTTCGGGCGTGGCGCGCGTCGCCGCAACTGCCTACACTCTCGGCTGCCCCACGACTTAGAACCGGAGAGCCCCATGAACCGCGTCGCCGCCACCCTTGCCTGCCTGCTGGCCTTCGCCCTGCCGGCTTCCGCCAGCACCTTCCGCTGGGCCTCGCAGGGAGACATCGCCACCCAGGATCCGCACGCCCAGGACGAGGGCTTCACCAAGGCCAACAACGCGCTTGTCTACGAGCGCCTCGTGTCGCGCAGGAAAGACATGTCCGTGGGCCCGGGGCTTGCAACGGCGTGGAAGCGCACGGCGCCGAACCAGTGGGTGTTCACGCTCCGCAGGGGCGTGAAGTTTCACGACGGCTCGGCCTTCACGGCGGACGACGTCGTGTTCTCCTTCGAGCGGGCGGGCAAGAGCCGCCAGTTCCGCGCTTACGCCGGCCCGTCGGGCACGGTGCGCAAGGTGGATGACTTCACCGTCGAGTTCACGGCCCCGCAGCCCAATCCCCTTCAGGTGCTCTACATCGGCGAGGTGCCGATCATGAGCCGCGCGTGGAGCGAGAAGAATGGGGTGGTCGTGGCGCAGGACTTCGCGGCGAAGGAGATGACGTTCGCTTCCCGCAAGGCCATGGGCACCGGCCCGTTTCGTCTGGTCGCCTCCGAGCCCGGCGTTCGCACCATCCATGCGCGCAACCCCGACTGGTGGGGCCTCAAGGAAGGCATGATGGAAGGCAACATCGAGCGCATCGAATACCGCCCCATCGCCAACGCGGCCACGCGCATGGCAGCGCTCAAGTCGGGCGAGGTGGACTTCGTCCTCGACCCCTCGGTCCAGGACATCCCGCGCCTGCGTGACGACAAGGAGCTCAAGGTCTGGGAGGGCGACGAGACCCGCATCATCCTGTTCGCCTTCGACCAGGCGCGAGACGAGTTGCTCTTCTCCGACGTCAAGGGCAAGAACCCGTTCAAGGACCGGCGCGTGCGGCAGGCGCTTTATCAGGCGATTGACATCCAGGCGCTGCGCACGCAGGTGATGCGTGGGCTCGCCACCCCCACCGCCGTGCCGACGCCGAACCCGAGAGGCGAGGGCATTCCCGCCGAGCTCGATCAGCGCTATCCGTACGACCTGAGCGCCGCGAAGAAGCTGCTCGCCGAGGCGGGCTATCCCAACGGCTTCGGCTTCACGCTGCACTGCCCGAACGACCGCTATGTGAACGACGAGCGGATCTGTGTCGCAGTGGGGGCCATGTGGGCGAAGGCAGGCCTGAACGTGAAGGTCGAGACGATGCCGAAAGCCCAGTATTTCCAGCGCACGCCGAAGAAGGAGTTCAGCGCCTGCATGCAGGGGTGGGGCGACAACAATCGAGACGCCATGTTCACCCTGCGCCCCCTCTACCACTCGTGGGAAAAGGAAACCGGTCGCGGTGACACCAACTACGGGAACTTCAGGAACGCGGAGCTGGACGCGCTGATCCAGAAAGCGGAAACCGAGATGGACGCGGCAAAGCGCCAGGGCTTCATCAACGACGCCATCCGCTCCATGCACCGCGAGGTGAACGTGATCCCGCTGCACCGACAGGTGGTGCCGTGGGTGTCGCGCGCCAACGTGACGGTGACGCACCGCTCGGACAACTGGTTCTGGCCGCTGTGGGCGAGCGTGCGGTGAGCGCCGAGACCGGCGTGAGCTGAGGCACGCGCCGAGCCGTGTCCCTCAACGCCTTCTGGACTGCATTCATCCTCGTCGCCTTCGTGGCGACGACGGGCCAGCTCGTCCTCGGCGGCGATGTGGATGCGTTCAAGCGCGTGGTCGACGGGCTCTTCGACTCGGCGCGCGTGGCGGTGATGGAAATCGCGCTGCCGCTCGTGGGCGTGATGGCGTTCTGGCTTGGCATCCTCGCGGTGGCGGAGAAAGCGGGCGCGGTGGCCGCGCTCGCGCGGCTGATCCGCCCCTTCTTCGTGCGGATCTTCCCCGGAATCCCGCGCGACCACCCCGCGAGCGGCCACATCGTCATGAACTTCTCGGCCAATTTCCTGGGCCTGGACAACGCCGCCACGCCGTTCGGC
>JAFMJY010000088.1 GCA_017853245.1 Burkholderiales bacterium
GCGATACTCGGTCGAGAGGTCTACCGTCACGTATTCGTTCACGCGGCAGATGCCGTAGTAGGTACCGTTCGGGTTCGAGCAAGTCACACGCGCCGTGCCGCTGTACTCCGGCGCGCTGTAGGCGGAGAACTTGTCCAGCCAGTTCACGTTCACCGTATTGGCCCACGGGCCCACCGTCCAGGTGTTCACGAACTGGGCCCGGTTCTCCGGCGCGTTACGGTAGCCGCTGTAGCTCACGATCGGCGCGCCAGCCACACCGTTGCCGCTCTGGTCGATGTAGTGCGTGAAGATCAGGCGGGAATCCAGCTGCCCGTAGCTCTTGAGCGAGAAGCGGGCGCGCAGGTCGGCGTCGAAGCCCGACACGCGCGTTTCGCCAAGGTTGTCGAACACGGTCTGGACGTAGAGGATCGCGCCCGGATCGTTCGGCACCGTTGCGCTGGTGTTCGTGGGATCGCGGAAAATGCGATTCGCGAAGCGCGGATCCGTGGAGCCTTCGTTCAGCAGGATCTCTGTGAGCGAGAGGAAGGAGATCTCGTTCTTGCGGTTGATCTTGAAGTAGTCGACGCTCACGCTGGTGTTGTTCGTGGGCTCGAGCACGAAGCCGGCCGAGTACGTCTTGGCCTCTTCCGGCTGCACGCCCGGGTTCGCCACGATCAGGCCCGGGATCGAGATGCCGCATCCAACCGTGTACGCCGGGCGGTTGCAGCGCCGCGGGTCGTCCACGCCGTTGAAGAAGCCCGAGGTGCCCGAGCGGGTGATCTCGGTGAGCGCCGGTGCGCGGAAGCCCTCCGCGTAGCTAGCCCGGAGCTTCAGGTTCGACATCGGCACCCAGGAGGCGGCGACCTTCGGGGTGAAAGAGTTGCCGTAGTCCGAATAGCGGTCGTAGCGTGCAGCCAGCTGGACCTCGACATTCTTGATGACCGGCATGACCAGCTCGCCGAACACCGTCGAGACATCGCGGGAGCCGTCAACCGTCGCAACGCCCCGGCCGAAGATTTCGCCACGCGTCTTTTCTTCCTGCGGGTTGACCACGCGTTCTTCCTTGCGGAACTCGACGCCCGCCGCGAGGCCAACCGGGCCGCCGGGGAGAGTGCCGATTTCGCCTGACGCCTTCAGGTCGACGATGGTGAACTCGGAGACAGCCTTGTCCTTGGCGTTGATCCGGAGGGTGTCGGCAGTGACTGAGCCGGAGTTGGGATTGTAGAAGTTGAAGCCGCCGCCGGTGATGCCCGCAACGAGCTGCGAGTAACGAATGGCGTTGTAGTTGTAGCTTTCGATTTCAGAGCGGTTGTACAGAACGCCCGCGTCGATATCGAAGGCGCCCATCTTTGTCTTGAGGCCCGCGAGGAAACGAGAGTTGTCGCTCTTGACCTCGTTATCCTGATTGCCCACGGCATCCAAGCGACCCCGGAACGAAGTGGCGCGGTTGAAGGGGTTGTTCGGGTGGCCGATCGGCAGGAGCGTGGGCGACGGGTTCAGACGACCATTGCTGGGGTTGAACGTCGAGCCCGTTCCCTGACCCACGGCTTGGGCAAAGCCCGGGTAGAACGTGTTGCCGGAGACGAAGCTGGCCTCGCCGTAGAGCTGGGTGGTGCCAGAGAGGTCGTAGGTTCCCCGCGCAAACACGCTCTTCCGGTCGGCCTCTGGAACGATGGTTGACCGATAAACGTTGTCGTAAAGGCAGGCCGTGCCGGGCGCGCCGACTACAGGCAGGGCGTCGACCCGATTTTCAGTCGGGCATCCGCTGCCCGGTGAGAGAACCGTCGCGCCAGTGGCGTTGGTGATGTAGGTCAGGAACGGCGAGTAGACACTGTTCGGGATGCCGGTTCCGTAAATGCGAACGCGATCCGGGCGGACCAGCCAATCCTTCACGTCGGGGAAATACACCGCATCCTGCTTGTAGTACTCGAATGCCGCGAAGACGTTGTACTTGTCCTTGGCGAGGTCGCCGAAGCCGATGGCGCCGGTGTACGTCTGATTCTTGTAGAGGGACTGGAAGTTCTGCTGGGCCGTTGCGGCAACCTGGCCGCCCTTGTAGTCCTTGCGCAGGATGATGTTGATCACACCCGCGATGGCCTCCGAGCCGTAAATGGCCGAGGCGCCGTCCTTGAGGATCTCGATGCGCTCGATGGTGTTGAGCGGAATCGCGTTCAGGTTCACCACCGCGCTCTGGCCGAAGTTCGGGTCGGCAAGGCCGTAGGGGGCGATACGACGGCCGTTGAGGAGCACCAGGGTGGCGGTGGAGCCCAGGCCGCGCAAGGAGGCCGTGGCCGCGCCGGCGGAGAAGCTGCTGGAGCCCGACAGTTCCGTGAGGCCGCCGGCGGCGTTGATCGTCAGCTCGCGCAGAACCTCGGTAACCGTCTGGCGGCCCGAGCGGCGGATTTCCTCTGCCGTGATGACCTGGATGGGAGCAGCCGTCTCGATGTCGACCCGCTTGATGTTCGAGCCAGTCACCTCAATCTTTTCGACCTTCTGGGCCTGTTGCGCCTGAGCGCCGACGGCAAACATCGACACCGCAAGGCCGGCCCCAAGGGCCTGCGCCACCACGCGGTTCAGCTGCTTCTTCCGGATGTTCTTCATGTGTTCTCCGAACGGTTTAGGGATTCAACTTGGGACTTAACGGGTAAGACGGCTCCTGGGGCGGTCAGGAACCGCTGCAAGGGGCTTGAACGCGCGAATCGTAAAGGACGTCCCCCGCCGCCGCAACCTGTTTGGGGTGCGCCGGATGCGTCTTTCGGGTCGGCGGGGAGGGGGTTTGCGGGGCAAGGCGTGCTAGAATCTCGCGCTTTTGCAAGAAACGGATGGGCGTCAGCGCCCATTTTTTGTTTGTGGAACCGATTGCGCGTCCCGACGACTGGTTGGAATCGACCCTGGCAGGGCTTGGCTACGAGTTGGTGGACGTCGAGCGCTCTAGGGGGGGCATGGTTCGCCTCTTCATCGACCGGCCCGACGGAATTACGGTCGACGACTGCGCCAAGGTCAGCAACCACCTGACCCGGCTGTTTGCGGTGGAGGGGGTGGAGTACGACCGGCTGGAAGTGTCTTCACCAGGCCTGGACCGCGTCGTTCGCCGCCTGGCGGATTTCGCCCGGTTCGCCGGCCAAAAGGCGACGGTGCGCTTGAAGTTGCCGCGCGACGGCCGCCGTCGGCTGGAAGGCAGGCTGGCGGGGGTTGAAGGGGAGAGCGTCCAGCTGGACGTCGAGGGAACCCGGTGGTCGGTGCCGATCGGTGACATCGAGCGGGCCCGGCTCGTGCCGGAAGTGTAAGGAAGTACGCAGGAGACGATGATGACGAAAGAAATTTTGCTGCTGGTCGACGCGTTGTCCCGGGAAAAAAACGTCCCGAAGGACATCGTTTTTCTCGCGCTGGAAATGGCGCTTGCCTCGGCCACGAAGAAGCGCTTCAAGGACGAGGTGGATGTCCGCGTGGAGATCGACCGTGAGTCGGGCGAATACCGGGCGTTCCGTCGCTGGACCGTCGTGCTCGATGAAGACCACGAAGAGCCGGCCTACCAAGTCGCCATCACCGACGCCCTGGCCGAGAACGAGGAAGCCAAGGTGGGCGACGTATTCGAGGAGCCCCTCGAGCCCGAAACCTTCGGTCGCATTGGTGCGCAGGCGGCCAAGCAGGTGATCCTGCAAAAGATCCGCGATGCCGAGCGCGAGCAGATCCTGAACGACTTCCTGGAGCGTGGCGAGTCGCTGGTGACCGGCACGGTCAAGCGCGCCGAGCGGGGCAATTTGATCGTCGAGTCCGGGCGCGTGGAGGCATTGCTGCCGAGGGACCAGCTCATTGCCAAGGAAAACTTGCGCGTCGGCGATCGCGTGCGCGCCTACATCCACAAGATCGACCGTCAGGCCCGTGGGCCGCAATTGATCCTATCCCGCGTGGCGCCCGAGTTTCTCGTGAAACTCTTCGAGCTCGAAGTGCCGGAAATCGAGGAGGGGCTGCTGGAGATCAAGGCGGCAGCGCGCGACCCCGGCCTGCGCGCCAAGATTGCCGTGAAGTCGAACGACCAGCGCATCGACCCCGTGGGCACTTGCGTCGGCATGCGGGGTTCCCGAGTGCAGGCGGTCACGCAGGAACTCGCGGGCGAGCGCGTGGACATCATCCTGTGGTCCCCCGATCCTGCCCAGTTCGTGATCAACGCCCTGGCGCCTGCGGACGTGAGCTCCATCGTCGTCGACGAGGAGCGTCATGCAATGGACGTCGTGGTCGAGGAAGACCAGCAGGCAATCGCCATTGGCAAGCTCGGCCAGAACGTGAAGCTCGCGTCCCAGCTGACAGGGTGGGAGCTGAACATCATGACGGTCGACGAGCGTGAGCAGAAGGCAGGCGCCGAAACGGAGACGTTGCGCAAGCTGTTCATGGCAAAACTAGACGTGGACGAGGAGGTTGCCGACATCCTTGTCGCGGAGGGCTTTACCTCGCTGGACGAGGTGGCCTACGTACCCATCAACGAAATGCTCGAGATCGAAGCCCTTGACGAGGACACCGTCAATGAGCTGCGGCGCCGCGCGCGCAACGCGGTGCTCACGGAAGAGCTGAAGCGGGAAGAGGGCGTCGAGGATGCGGTTGGCAGCCTGGAATCCATGGAAGGCATGGACAGCCAGACTGCTCGCCTGCTCGCCTCGAAAGGCATCACGACGATGGAGTCGCTTGCCGACCTCGGCACCGACGAACTCACCGAGCTCACGGGAATGGAGCCCGATCGTGCGAGCGCCCTCATCATGACTGCCCGCGCCCCTTGGTTCAAGGAGCCGGCGCAGGCCTGAGCGGAGCCCCGGAGAAAGACCCATGGCCAAATCCACTGTCGCCCAATTCGCCGAGGAGCTCGAGCTCCCGGTGCCCCGCCTCCTCGAGCAGCTTGCGGCAGCGGGCGTAGCCCGCAAGACTGGCGAGGAAGCCATCACGGAAGCCGACAAGGCAAAGCTGCTGGAGTACCTGCGCGAAGCGCACGGCAACAAGGAAGACAAGAAAAAAATCACCCTCACGCGCAAGCGCACGACGGAGATCAAGCGCGCTGACGCAACCGGCAAGGCCCGCACCATTCAAGTCGAGGTTCGCAAGAAGCGGACCTTCGTGAAGGTCGACAAGGCGGCAGCCCCGGTGGAGGTGGAAAAGCCGGCTGCCCCGGCAGCGCCCATTATCAACGAGGGCGAGGCTCGCAAGCGCGAGGAGGAGGCGCGGCGTCAGGCTGAGCTTGCCGCTCGCCAGGCTGCCGACGCGGCCACGCGCGCCCGCAAGGCCAAGGAGACAAAGGAAGCGGCGGCCGCAGCTGAGGGCGCTGTTGCGGAGGCGGCACCCAAGAAGCGGGTCATGCGCAAGGCTGCCGATGTCGCCGCGGCTGCCGCTGCTGCGGTAGCGCCCCCGCCAACGCCTGAGGCGCCCGCCGCCTCGGATGAGGCGCAGGCGCCTGCGGCGCCGGCCGCCGAGGCCCCCGCCAAGCCGGATGTCACGCAAGGCACGCTGCACCGCCCGACGGGCCGTCCGGAGCCGAAGAAAGCGGTCAAAAAGGCTGCCAAGCCCACGTCCTCTTGGGCGGATGAGCTCGCCAAGCGCCGCACCATCAAGACCCGTGGCGACATGGGTGGCGGTCGTGGCAGCTGGCGCGTCGGATCGCGGGGTGCGTCGCGCCAGCGCGACGACGACACGCCCTCCACGTTCCTGGCGCCGACCGAGCCCAAGGTGCTCGAGGTGCTGGTACCTGAGACGGTCACGGTCGGCGACCTTGCCCACAAGATGGCAGTGAAAGCGGCAGAGGTGATCAAGACCCTCATGAAGATGGGCTCGATGGTCACCATCAACCAAGTGCTGGATCAGGAAACGGCGATGATCGTCGTTCAGGAAATGGGCCACGTGGCCAAGGCGGCGAAGCTGGACGACCCCGAGGCGCTGCTCGCGGAGGCCCAGGCGGGCACCGCGCCCGAGACCCAGATGGCTCGGCCTCCCGTCGTCACCGTGATGGGGCATGTCGACCACGGCAAGACGTCGCTGCTCGACTCGATCCGCAAGGCGCGTGTCGCCGTGGGTGAGGCCGGTGGCATCACACAGCACATCGGGGCGTACCACGTGAACACGCCCCGCGGCGTGATCACCTTCCTGGACACGCCAGGCCACGAGGCCTTCACGGCGATGCGCGCGCGCGGCAGCCAGATCACCGATATCGTGGTTCTGGTCGTCGCTGCGGACGACGGCGTGATGCCGCAGACGGTGGAGGCCATCAACCACGCGAAGGCGGCCAACGTGCCTGTCGTCGTGGCGATGAACAAGATCGACAAGCCTGAAGCCAACGCGATGCGGGTGAAGCAGGACCTACTCTCCCATGGCATCGTCTCCGAGGAGTTCGGCGGCGACGTTCAGGTCGTCGACGTTTCGGCCAAGACGGGGCAGGGAATCGATCGCCTGCTGGAGTCCATCCAGTTGCAGGCGGAGGTGCTCGACCTCAAGGCGCCCGTTGAGGCTCCAG
Source organism: Burkholderiales bacterium (assembly GCA_017853245.1). GTDB lineage: Bacteria > Pseudomonadota > Gammaproteobacteria > Burkholderiales > Usitatibacteraceae > FEB-7. The sequence goes on from JAFMJY010000088.1 coordinate 6,470, forward strand.
GGCGTGGCATGGTGATCGAGGCGCGCCTCGACAAGGGCCGCGGCCCGGTTGCCACGGTCCTGGTCAAGTCGGGGACGCTCCGCAAGGGCGACATCGTGCTTGCGGGCGCCGTGTTCGGCCGCGTCCGCGCCATGACCGACGAGGACGGCAAGGCGGTGGCCCAGGCTGGCCCCTCCATTCCCGTGGAAATCCAGGGCCTCGCGGAAGTGCCGCGCGCTGGCGATGACATGTTGGTATTGAACGATGAGCGCAAGGCTCGCGAGATCGCGCTCTTCCGGCAGGGCAAGTTCCGCGACGTGAAGCTCGCCAAGCAGCAGGCTTCCAAGATGGAAGCAGCGCTCGAGCAGATGACCGAGGGTGCGGCAGTGAAGACTTACGCCCTCATCATCAAGGCGGACGTGCAGGGCTCCTACGAGGGCCTCGCGCACGCGCTGGGCAAGCTCTCCACGGATGAAATCAAGGTGAACATCATCCACTCGGGCGTCGGCGGCATTACCGAATCGGACATCAACCTCGCGCTCGCCTCCAGGGCGTCGGTGATCGGCTTCAACACGCGGGCCGATGCGGCCGCCCGCAAGCTCGCCGAGAATTCAGGCATCCAGATCCGCTACTACGACGTCATCTACGAGGCCGTGGACGAGATCAAGGCGGCGCTGGGCGGCATGCTCTCCCCGGAGCGCAGGGAGACCGTCCTCGGCACCGCCGAGGTACGCAACGTTTTCAAGATCTCCAAGGTCGGCACGGTGGCCGGCTGCATGGTCACGGACGGCCTCATGCGCCGGGGTGCCTCGGTGCGCCTCGTGCGCGAGGGCGTCGTGGTGCACACCGGCGAGCTCGACTCGCTCAAGCGATTCAAGGAGGACGTAAAGGAGGTGAAGCAGGGCTTCGAGTGTGGCCTGTCGCTCGCCAACTTCACCGATGTCCGGGAGGGCGACGTGATCGAGGCCTTCGAGGTCGTCGAGGTCGCCCGGTCGCTCGCCTAACCCCACCGCTCGGGCAACCCAAGGCGTGAGCACAGCGCGGCTTGCCCGGATCGCCGACCAGATCCAGCGCGAGCTGTCGGAGCTCATCCGCGAAGAGGTCCGGGATCCCCGCGTCCGATTCGTCACGCTGACGGCCGTTGAGCTCTCCCGGGATCAGTCCCACGCCAAGGTTTTCTTTACCGTCCTCGGAACGCCGGAGCAGGCAGAAGCCTGCGGTGCCGGCCTTGCCCGGTCAGCGGGGTTCCTGAGGGCAGGGCTCTCGCACCGGCTCACCACCCGCAAGGTCCCGGAGCTGCACTTTGTGTTCGACGAGTCCGTCGAGCGGGGGGTGCGGCTTTCCCGGTTGATCGACGAGGCGGTCGCAACGCCCCCTGCGCCCAAGGCGCCCCCCAAACGCCGGCGGGCGGGCCCCTGAGCAGCCACGGGGTGAGCGGGGCGGACGGCGTTTTGCTGCTCGACAAGCCGCCGGGCTATTCCTCAACCCAGGCGCTGGCCCGCGTGAAGCGGGCCCTGGCAGCCAGGCGGGCTGGCCACACGGGAACCCTGGACCCCTTTGCCACGGGCCTGCTGCCGATCGCCCTGGGGGAGGCCACGAAGTTCTCCCGATTCCTGATCGACTCGGACAAGGCTTACGTAGCGACCATCCGCCTGGGATTCACCTCGAGCACAGGCGATATCGAGGGCGTGATTACCGAGGTGGAGGACTCTCGATCTCCGACGTTAGCGGATGTTAATGGGGTAATCGCCGAATTTAGAGGCGCGATAACCCAAGTTCCACCCATGCATTCGGCCCTCAGGGTGGGTGGTCAGCGCCTGTACGATCTGGCTCGGGCGGGGGTCGAATTACCGAGGGAGCCGCGGGCTGTTGTTATCAAGGCACTCGAAATTCTAGAATTTAGCGGCGAAATGCTTCTAATTTCGGTGAAATGCTCGAAGGGGACTTACATACGCGTGCTCGCCGAGGACATGGGTAAGCGTCTTGGTTGCGGCGGATACCTTGTCGCACTCCGTCGAACGGCGTCGGGTCCTTTCTCGATCGATGGGGCCGCTACCCTGGACGATGTCCAGGCAAGGGGCGCCGATGTCGCGGCCAAGCTCTTGCCCGTGGAGGCCCTGGTCTCGGAGCTGCCCCGGGTCGAGTTGAGTCGCGATGCAGCCCGGAGCCTGCTCCACGGCCAGCGCCCGGCTGCCATGCCTGATGCCCTACCGGGTGAGTCGGCTGTATACGGTCCGGGCGGCCATTTCCTTGGTGTCGCCAGGGCCGAAGGAGGCCGATGGTTGGCGGTGCGAATGATGGGCGCCGCCGCCGTAGCCCCCTGATTACCCTTGAAAAAAGGCGCCTTGGAAGGCTAAAATCGTGGTCTTTGACTTAAGACCACCAGCGGGGCGAGCGCCCCTCGGAGAGACAGATGGCATTTACCACCGCCGACAAGGCCCGGGTTGTTGCAGAGCACCAGCGAGCCAAGGGGGACACGGGTTCCCCAGAGGTCCAGATTGCCCTCCTGACCGCCCACATCAACGACCTGACGGGCCACTTCAAGGCGCACGTCAAGGATCACCACTCCCGTCGCGGGCTGCTCCGCATGGTGAGCCAGCGCCGCAGCCTCCTGGACTACCTCAAGCGCAGCGACCTGGATCGCTACCGCTCGACCATCGAGCGCCTCGGGTTGCGCAAGTAGGGCTGCGAGCCGGCCCGAGCCAAGCCCCGCGTCAGTCCGCACTGGACCTGCGCGGGGTTTTTCTTTTCAGGGGTTGCTGCCGTGTCGGCGGCGACCTCGCCTACCAAAGGACTGAATCGTGAAGCCGATCAAGAAGACATTTGCGTTTGGCCGCCATCAGGTAACGCTGGAAACGGGCGAGATCGCCCGCCAGGCTGACGGCGCGGTGCTGGTCACCATGGATGACACCGTCGTGCTGGTGGCGGTCACGGCGCGCAAGGAAGTGAAGCCCGGGCAGGATTTCTTCCCCCTGACGGTCGACTATCAGGAGAAGACCTATGCCGCGGGCCGCATCCCGGGCGGCTTCTTCAAGCGCGAGGGGCGCCCCTCCGAGAAGGAGATCCTCACCTCCCGCCTGATCGACCGTCCGCTGCGCCCGCTCTTTCCGGACGGCTTCTACAACGAAGTGCAGGTGGTGGCCACCGTGCTTTCGATCAACCCGGAAGTCGATTCCGATATCCCGGCCATGATTGGCGCCTCGGCGGCCGTCACGCTCGCCGGCATCCCTTTCGATGGCCCGATCGCCGCTGCTCGCGTGGGCTACCTGAACGGCGAGTACGTGCTGAACCCCACCAAGACCGAGCTCGAGACGTCGCAGCTGGACCTCGTGGTGGCGGGCACCGAGCAGGCCGTGCTGATGGTGGAGTCCGAGGCGAACGAGCTGCCGGAAGACGTGATGCTCGGTGCCGTGGTCTTCGGCCACGACCAGATGCAATCGGCCATCCGCGCCATCAACGAGCTCGCCGATGAAGGCGGCCGCGACGATTGGGATTGGGAGCCGAAAGCGCCGGACACCGCGCTGGTCGAGAAGATTCGCGGCATTGCCGAGAGCGCCGTGGCCGACGCCTATCGCACCAAGTCGAAGTCGGTTCGCTCCGAGAAGCTCGACGACATCAAGCGTCGCGTGCTGGAGGCATGCGTCGAGCAGGCTGACCCGCCGGCCGACAGCAACACCGTGCGCTCGATCCTGAAGGACATGGAAGCCAAAGTCGTTCGCGGCCAGATCCTGAACGGCGAGCCGCGCATCGATGGGCGCGATACCCGCACCGTTCGCCCCATCTCCATCCGCCCGACGCTGCTGCCGCGCGTGCACGGCTCCGTGCTCTTCACCCGCGGCGAGACGCAGGCTATCGTCACGGCCACCCTCGGCACCGGCCAGGACGAGCAGCGGATCGACGCGCTGCAGGGCGAGTTCACCGAGCGCTTCATGCTGCACTACAACTTCCCCCCGTACTCCACCGGTGAGACGGGCCGCGTCGGTAGCCCCAAACGCCGCGAGATCGGCCACGGTCGCCTCGCCAAGCGTGCGTTGGTGGCGGTGCTGCCGCCGAAGGAAGAGTTCAGCTACACGCTCCGTGTCGTCTCAGAGATCACGGAATCAAACGGCTCGTCGTCGATGGCGAGCGTCTGCGGTGGCTGCCTCGCGATGATGGACGCAGGCGTGCCGCTCAAGTCGCACGTGGCGGGCATCGCCATGGGCCTCATCAAGGATGGGGGCCGCTTCGCCGTGCTTACCGACATCCTGGGTGATGAGGACCACCTCGGCGACATGGACTTCAAGGTCGCCGGCACCGAGCGTGGCGTCACGGCACTGCAGATGGACATCAAGATCAACGGCATCACCAAGGAAATCATGAAGGTGGCGCTGGA
>JAFMJY010000089.1 GCA_017853245.1 Burkholderiales bacterium
CGCGCGCCCTTCTCGCCCGACACGCCTCGCGGCTGGCCGAAGTAGATGTCGCCCGTTAGCTCACGCACGATCATGATGTCCAGGCCCGACACGACGTCAGGCTTGAGCGTCGAGGCGCCGACGAGCTCCGGAAACACCGTGGCCGGCCGCAGATTGGCGAAGAAATCGCACTGCTCGCGCAGGCCGAGGATGGCCTTCTCCGGGCGCTTGTCCCGGGGAAGCGAGTCGTACTGGGGGCCGCCGACAGCGCCGAATAGAACGGCATCGGCGCTCTTGGCGAGCGCAAGCGTGGCCGCGGGCAACGGCTCGCCCGCCACGTCGTAGGCCGCGCCACCCACTGGCGCCGCCTCGGTTTCGACCTCGAGACCCTCGGCGCGAAACACATCCAGCACCCGCACGGCCTCGCGGATGATCTCCGGCCCGATGCCGTCGCCGGCCAGCAGCGCAATCTTCATGTGGCGCTGCCCGGTGACGAGAAGACCCAGGGCTCGCGCGCGCGGCGCTCGGCCTCGTAAGCCTTGATCGCTTCCTGATGCCGCAGTGTCAGGCCAATCTCATCCCAGCCGTTCAGCAGGCATTCCTTCCGGGACGGCTCCACGTCGAACCGATGCGACGCACCCGAGGGCGTGGTCACGATTTGCGCCTGCAGGTCCACCGATAGCCGATACCCCGGCGCCGCCTGGATCTCGCCAATCAGGTGGTCGACCGATTCCTCGGCGAGCACGATCGGCAGCAGGCCATTCTTGAAGCAGTTGTTGAAAAAGATATCCGCGTAGGAAGGGGCGACGATCGCCTTGAAGCCGTACTGCTGGAGGGCCCACGGCGCATGCTCGCGCGACGAGCCACAGCCGAAATTCTTTCGGGTGACGAGAATCGACGCGCCCGCATAGCGTGGGTGGTTCAGCACGAAATCGGGGTTGGGCTTGCGCGCGGCCGGGTCCTGGCCGGGCTCGCCCGGGTCGAGATAGCGCCACGCATCAAACAGGTTCTGGCCGAACCCCGTGCGCAGAATCGACTTCAGGAACTGCTTGGGGATGATCGCGTCGGTGTCGACGTTGGCGCGATCGAGAGGAATGGCAAGGCCCGTGTGAGTGACGAACTTGTCCATGGCTCACGCTCTCCCGCGGATGTCTACGAAGCGACCGGCGAGCGCGGCGGCTGCGGCCATGGCTGGGCTGACCAAGTGCGTGCGCCCCCCCGCGCCCTGGCGCCCTTCGAAGTTGCGGTTCGACGTGGAGGCACAGCGCTCGCCCGGTGAAAGGCGGTCGTCGTTCATGCCGAGGCACATCGAGCAGCCCGGCTCGCGCCATTCGAAACCCGCGTCCTTGAAGATCGTGTCGAGGCCTTCGGCTTCCGCGGCGCGCTTCACGAGGCCGGAGCCCGGCACCACCATGGCGAGCTTCACGTTCGACGCCACCTTGTGGCCGCGAACCACGCGCGCGACAGCTCGCAAGTCCTCGATGCGCGAGTTGGTGCACGAGCCGATGAACACCTTGTCGATGGCGATGTCGATGATCGGCGTGCCGGCCTTCAAAGCCATGTAGTCGAGCGCCCGCTCCATGAACTCCCGGCGGGAGGCATCCGGCTCGGCTGCGGGGTCGGGCACCCGGCCATCCACGCCGGTGACCATTTCGGGCGAGGTGCCCCAGGTGACCTGAGGTGCGATGCCGAACGCATCGAGGCGCACTTCGCGATCGAACGTGGCGCCGTCGTCGGAGACGAGCGTGCGCCAATACTCCGCAGCCCGGTCGAATTCCTTGCCCTGAGGGGCAAATGGCTTCCCGCGCAGGTACTGCAGCGTCTTGTCGTCCACGCCTACCATCCCGGAGCGCGCGCCGGCTTCGATTGCCATGTTGCAGACGGTCATGCGCCCTTCCATCGTCAGCGCGCGAACGGCGGGGCCGGCAAATTCGATGGCGTGCCCGGTGCCGCCAGCCGTGCCGATCTTTCCGATGATGGCGAGCACCAGGTCCTTCGCCGTGACCCCCGGCGCGAGCACGCCATCGGCAACGACCCGCAGCGACTTGGCCTTCTTCGCGACGAGGCATTGGGTAGCCAGCACGTGCTCCACCTCGCTCGTGCCGATGCCCAATGCCAGGGCAGCGAAGGCGCCATGGGTGCTGGTGTGGGAATCGCCGCAGACGACGGTCATGCCCGGAAGCGTTGCGCCCTGCTCCGGCCCGATCACGTGCACGATGCCTTGGCGCCGGTCCGTCATGTTGAAGTAGACCGGCAGGCCGAACTTCACGACGTTCGCGTCGAGCGTCTCCACCTGCAGGCGGGAAATGGGGTCGGCAATGCCGCGGCTGCGCTCGTGCGTCGGCACGTTGTGGTCCGCGGTAGCGACGATCGACTCCACCCGCCAGGCCTTGCGGCCCGCGAGCGAGAGGCCCTCGAAGGCCTGAGGGCTGGTCACCTCATGCAGCAAGTGGCGGTCGATGTAGATGAGGGCGGTGCCGTCAGCCTCCTCGCGTACGAGGTGCGACTGCCAAAGCTTGTCGTAAAGAGTGCGTGCGGTCATTTCGGCGTTCCTGGGAAGCCGAAAATTATAACGATTAGGGGCTTGCCCCTACCGTCAGGCTTCGTTCGGGTCGGGGTTTTCGACCGCGCCAGGGCCGCCGGGCCCACCCGGCTTCGCCGCGGCGGGGACAGGCGCTGCCGCATGAACAACGTCGCCGCACTGGGCACGGTGACGCAGCGCGTGATCGATGAGCACGAGCGCGAGGAACGCTTCCGCAATCGGCGTGGCGCGGATGCCCACGCAAGGGTCATGACGGCCGTGCGTTTCGATGGTCGTGGCGGCGCCGGACACGTCCACCGTCTGGCGCGCGAGCCGGATGCTGGACGTCGGCTTGATCGCGATCTCGGCCACGATGTCCTGCCCCGTGGAAAGGCCGCCCAGAATGCCGCCGGCGTGGTTGGAGAGAAAACCTTCGGGCGACATCTCATCGGAGTGTTCCGTGCCGAGCTGGCTCGCCACGGCAACCCCATCACCAATTTCAACGGCCTTGACGGCATTGATGCCCATCAGCGCCTGGGCGATGTCCGCGTCGAGGCGCCCGTAGAGCGGCTCACCCCAGCCTGCGGGTACCCCCGTCGCCACAACGCGGATCTTTGCGCCACAGGAGTCTCCGGACTTGCGAAGCTGGTCCATGTAAGCCTCCAGTTCCGGCACGACCTCTGCATTGGCAACGAAGAATGGATTGGCGTCGACTTGCGACCAGTCGACAAAGGGAATCACCCGGGGGCCCAACTGGGAGAGGCAGCCGCGAATGCGGACCCCGAAACGCTCCGCGAGCCATTTCTTCGCGATGGCGCCGGCCGCAACGGCGGGCGCGGTGAGGCGAGCCGAGGAGCGCCCGCCTCCGCGGGGATCCCGCAGGCCGTACTTGCGCAGGTAGGGGTAATCCGCATGCCCCGGCCGGAAGCTCGACGCGATTTTTGCGTAGTCCTTGCTGCGCTGGTCTTCGTTCGCGATGAGGAGCGCGATCGGGGTGCCGGTCGTCCGGCCCTCGAAAACGCCGCTGAGAATCTGCACCTTGTCCTCCTCGCGACGCTGGGTGACATGGCGCGAGGTGCCGGGGCGGCGACGGTCGAGATCCGGCTGGATGTCGGCTTCCGATAGCGCCAGGCCGGGCGGGCAGCCATCGACGACGCAGCCGATCGCCGGGCCGTGGGATTCGCCGAACGTGGTGACGGTGAAAAGGGTTCCGAGCGTGTTGCCGGACATGTCGGGGCAGGGGCAGGAAACGGGCGACAGTCTAGCACGCGCCCCCTCTGACCGCCCATGCTAGACTGCCAATAAATTCAATTTGCTCAAGGACTTAGCATCATGCCGGACAAGCTCAAGGCAGCAGCGCTCGACTACCACCGATCGCCGCGGCCGGGCAAGATCGAGGTCACTCCCACCAAGACCCTCGAAACCCAGCAGGACCTCTCGCTCGCCTACTCCCCCGGGGTGGCGTTTGCCTGCGAGGCGATCCAGGCCGAGCCTGCGGAAGCCCGCCATCTCACCGCTCGCGGCAACCTCGTCGGCGTGATCACCAACGGCTCGGCCGTGCTGGGCCTCGGCAACATCGGCCCCCTCGCCGCCAAGCCGGTGATGGAGGGCAAGGGAGTGCTCTTCAAGAAGTTTGCGGGCATCGACGTCTTCGACATCGAGCTGAACGAGCCGGACGCTGACAAGCTGATCGACCACATCGCGGCGCTCGAGCCCACCTTCGGCGGCATCAACCTCGAGGACATCAAGGCGCCCGAGTGCTTCTACATCGAGCGAAAGCTCCGCGAGCGCCTGAAGATTCCGGTCTTCCACGACGACCAGCACGGCACCGCCATCATCGTCGGCGCAGCCATCGTCAACGGCTTGCGTGTGGTGGGCAAGGACATCGCGAAGGTGAAGCTCGCGGTGTCTGGCGCGGGCGCTGCCGCCCTCTCCTGCCTCGACATGCTGGTGGCCCTCGGCATCCCGCTGAAGAACATCTGGGTCTCGGACATTGCCGGCGTGGTCTACGAGGGCCGCACGGAACTGATGGACGACAACAAGGCGCGCTACGCAAAGAAGACGGATGCACGGACGCTCGGCGACATCATCGGCGACGCGGATGTGTTCCTGGGGCTATCAGCCGGCGGCGTGCTCAAGCAGGACATGGTCAAGCGCATGGCGCCCAACCCGCTCATTCTCGCGCTCGCCAACCCGGTGCCCGAAATCCTTCCCGATGAGGTGAAGGCCGTGCGCGACGATGCGGTGATCGCCACCGGCCGGTCGGATTACCCCAACCAGGTGAACAACGTCCTCTGCTTCCCCTTCATCTTCCGCGGCGCGCTCGACGTGGGCGCCACGACGATCAACGAGCCGATGAAGCTCGCAGCCGTGCACGCCATCGCGGACCTCGCCACCGCCGAGCAGTCGGACGTGGTCGCGCAAGCCTACGGAGAGCAGAACCTGAGCTTCGGGCGGGAGTACCTCATCCCCAAGCCGTTCGACCCGCGGCTGATGCTCAAGATCGCGCCCGCCGTGGCGCGCGCCGCCATGGCGAGCGGCGTGGCCACCAGCCCGATCACGGATTGGGAGTCCTACCAGCAGCGACTGAACGAATTCGTCTACCACTCGGGGCATCTCATGCGCCCGATCTTTCTCGCCGCCAAGGCTGCGCCCGCGCGCATCGTCTTCGCAGAGGGCGAGGACGAGCGCGTACTGCGCGCGGTCCAGGTGGTGGTTGACGAGAAAATCGCCCGCCCGATTCTCGTCGGCCGCCCTGCCGTGCTCGAGCGGCGCATCGAGCGCTTCGGGCTACGGCTCAAGCTGGGTGAAAGCGTGGATGTGGTGAACCCGGAGTGGGACGACCGCTACCGGGAATACTGGACCGAGTACCACCGCCTCACCGAGCGCCGCGGCGTGTCGATTCCATACGCCAAGATCGAGATGCGCCGCCGCCACACGCTTATCGGCTCGATGCTGATCCACAAGGGCGAGGCGGACGGGATGATCTGCGGCACCTTTGGCACCCACTCGCTTCACTTGAACTACGTGGACCAGGTGATCGGCCGGGCCCCGGGGGTGAACAACTACTACGCGATGAACATCCTGATGCTGCCGCGCAGCACTGTGTTCATCTGCGACACGTACGTGAACGAGGACCCCACCCCCGACCAGATCTCGGAGATGACGCGCCTGGCCTCCGAGGAGGTGCGGCGCTTCGGGCTCACGCCCCGCGTGGCCTTGTTGTCGCACTCGAACTTCGGCACCAGCAACTCCCCGTCGGCGGTGAAAATGCGCACGGCGCTCGACCTTATCCGCGCCGCCCAACCGGGCCTGGAGGTCGAGGGCGAGATGCACGGTGACGCAGCGCTTTCCGAGTCGGTCCGCATGGCGGCATTCCCGAACTCCCGGCTCAAGGGCGAGGCGAACCTGCTCATCATGCCCACCATCGAGGCCGCCAACATCGCGTTCAACCTGCTCAAGACGGCTGCCGGGGAAGGCATCACCGTCGGCCCGATCCTGCTTGGCGCGAAAAAGGCAGCGCACGTCATGTCTGCTTCCGCCACGGTGCGACGAATCATCAACATGACTGCCTTCGCGGTCGTCGATGCGCAGGCCAAGCGCGCCCGCCACGTCGCGCGCTGACACGCCTTGACGACGGACATTCTTCTTCCCCGCCCGCCTGCGCGGCCTGCGGGCATCGGCGTCTTCGGGCCCTCAGGCCGCGTCGACGCAACCCGCCTGGCTGGCGCCACGGCTCGCCTCCTCTCTCGAGGCTACCGGGTCCATGTCGCGGACGAGACGTCTGCCACCTGGCGCTACTTTGCCGGCACCGACCCCCAGCGCCTTGCCGGCCTCACGCATGTCTTGAACACCGAGGATGCCGATATCGCAATGGCCGCACGCGGCGGCTATGGTTTTTCGCGCCTGCTCGACAGCATCGACTGGAAAGCCGTGCGGGCAAGCGGCAAGGCATTCGTGGGTTTCAGCGACTTCACCGCCTTCAACTGCGCTGCGTATGCGCAAGCCGGCCTGGTGACGCTGCACGGGCCGATGTTCACCAGCGACTTCGGCGAGGGCGACCCGGATCCGTTCATGTGGCAGCACTTCGAGGCCACGCTCCACGGCGACGAGGACCACGCATCGGTCGACGTCGATCATGGCGCGAAGCCGGGCAGCATCGACGGCACGCTCTGGGGCGGCAATCTCTCGCTGCTCGCGCACCTCGCAGGTACCCCTTACCTCCCCGACATTGCGGGCGGAATTCTCTACGTCGAGGAGATCGAGGAGCAGCCCTACGCCATTGAGCGAATGTTCCTGCAGCTGCTTCACGCCGGGGTTCTTCGCAGCCAGCGAGCGCTGGTCCTCGGGGATTTCCGGCGTTGTGACCCGACCAATACGTCTCGCTATGCCTACAGCCTCGCAGAGGTGATCGAATCGCTGCGCGAGCGCCTGCCGATCCCCGTGCTCGAGGGCCTGCCCTTCGGGCACATCGCGCGGAAGCTCACGCTACCGTTCGGCGTGCCCGCGAAACTGGCGATCGGCGACGGGCGTTACACGCTCAGCTGGCCCGGCCTCGGTCGGCGCTAGGTCAGGCGGCTGCGCGCTCGGGCGCAGTGGCCGAAGCCGGCGACGGGCTCCCGGACCGCCACTGCGCCAGGAGTGAGTCTCTTTCCCCGCGCACCGCCTCCATGGCGCGTGCCCTCACGGGGCCAAAGCCCCGAATCTTTTCGGGAATCGATGCGAGCGAGACGGCGATGGCGAGTCGGCCTGCATTCAGCCCCATGGTGAGCTCGTCGACCAGAGCCTCATAGTCGCGCAGCAATTGCCGCTCGGCGCGACGTTCATCGGTGTAGCCAAACGGGTCGAGCGCCGTCCCGCGGAGAAAACGAAGCCGGGCGAGCAACGACATCGCGCCCTGGATCCACTGCCCATAGGCCTGTTTGCGCGGCTCACCGGTAGCCGGGTCGACGCGCGCGAACAGCGGCGGTGCCAGGTGATAGCGCAGGCGAAAATCGCCCTCGAACTCGGATTCCAGCCTGCGGCGAAAGTCGCCGTTGGTGTGAAGGCGCGCCACCTCGTACTCGTCCTTGATCGCCATCAACTTGAAGAGCGAGCGGGTGACGGCCTGCGAAAGCGCCTCGGAGCCGGGCGACACGGCGCGCTCGCGATCCCGAATCGCCGCCACGCGCTGCCGGTAGCGCTCGGCGTAGCTGGCATCCTGGTACTTCTGGAGGAATGCCACCCGGCGCTCGATCGCCTCATCGAGTGTCGCTGACACCCGATGGGACTCCGGCACGGCTTCGGCCGGGGCTGCCGCACGCTGAACGGCCTCGGGATCTACCGCGGCGCGGCGCCCCCACTCAAACGCGGCGCGATTGGCCTCGACCGCGGTGTCATTGAGCGCCACCGCCTCCAGAATCGACTGGCGCGAGAGCGGGATCAACCCGCGCTGCCAGGCGAAGCCGACCATGAATAGGTTGGCGCCGATGGCGTTGCCCAGCAAGCGCTCGGACAGGCTCGTGGCGTTCACGAATGCCGCCGCGTCCGGGCCGCAGGCTTCCGCGATCGAGGTCGCCATGGCGTCTGCGGGCGCCCGAAAATCCGCGTTGCGCGTGAACTCCCCGGTCGGGGAGACATCGCCATTCACCAAGGCGCGCGTCTGTCCCACCCGCATGCGGATCAGCGCCTCGTCGGAGGCCGCCACCACCATGTCGCAGGCAATCACCGTCCTCGCCTCGCCGACGCCAATGCGAACGGCGTGCAGCTGGGCGGGAGACGCCGCAAGGCGAACATGCGAGTACACCGCGCCACCCTTTTGCGCGAGGCCGGTCATGTCGAGCACCGTGGCGCCCTTGCCCTCGATGTGTGCCGCCATGCCGAGCAGCGCGCCGATCGTCACCACCCCCGTGCCGCCAACGCCCGTCACCAGGATGCCCCACGGCTGCTCGAGCACGGGCAACACCGGCTCGGGAAGGGCCGGCCACTGCGTGCCTGCAACCGCCTTCCGCCGTCGGGGCTGGCCGCCCTCGACGGTGACGAAGCTTGGGCAGAAGCCCTTCAGGCACGACATATCCTTGTTGCAACTACTCTGGTCAATGGCGCGCTTGCGGCCGAACTCCGTATCCAGCGGAACCACGGAAAGGCAGTTCGACTTTACGCCACAGTCGCCACAGCCTTCACACACGGCGTCATTGATCACCACCCGCACGGGCGGGTCCGCCAGCAGGCCCCGTTTGCGACGGCGGCGCTTTTCAGCCGCACATGTCTGGTCGTAGACCAGGACGGTGACGCCAGGAATATCTCGAAGCCGGCGCTGCACGCCATCGAGCTCGTCGCGGTGAAGGACGGAGGTGCCCGTACCGAGGCTAGCCTCACCGTGGTACCTCTCAGGCTCGTCCGATACCACAACGACTTCGCGAACGCCCTCCGCCTGAACCTGCCGCACCAGCATCGGGACCGTGAGCGTTCCATCGACCGGCTGTCCGCCAGTCATGGCTACCGCGTCGTTGAACAACAGCTTGTAGGTGATGTTCACCTTCGCCGCAACCGCAGCCCGGATCGCGAGAATGCCCGAGTGAAAGTACGTGCCGTCACCGAGGTTGGCAAAGACGTGCCGCGTCTCGGTGAAGGGCTGAATGCCGATCCACGGCGCCCCCTCGCCGCCCATTTGCGTGAAGGTCATGGTTTCCGGCGCGCGGATCCAGGTCGCCATGTAGTGGCAGCCGATGCCCGCCAGGGCCTTGGAGCCCTCGGGCACGCGCGTCGAGGTGTTGTGCGGGCAACCGGAGCAGAAGTAGGGAATGCGCGCTACCTTCGAGCGCGGGCGCGCACGCGCCGCCTCTTTCTCCTCGAGAAAACGCAGGCGCCCCTCGATCAGGGGCGAGGTGAAGAAGCGCTCGACCCGGGCGGCAATCGCCCGCGCCACCATGGCGGGCGTGTGCTCGCCGGCAGCGGGAAGCAGCCAGTCGCTGCGCGCGGCTTCCCACTCCCCATGCTCGTCGTATTTTCCGACCACGCGAGGGCGCATCGAGTCTGGCCAGTTGTAGAGCTGCTCCTTCAGCTGGTACTCGATCAGCTGGCGTTTTTCCTCGACCACCAGAATCTCGTCGAGCCCCTGGGCAAACTCCCGAACGCCCTGCGGCTCCAGGGGCCAGGGCATGGCCACCTTGAAAACGCGCAGCCCTATTTCCGCGGCGACAGCCGAATCGATGCCCAGGTCGTCGAGGGCCTGCAACACATCGAGATAGGACTTGCCCGAGGCAATGATGCCGAGCCGCGGGCGCGGTGAATCGAGGGTGACGCGATTCAGGCGGTTCGCCCGCGCGTAGGCCAGCGCGGCGTACACCTTGTCGTGCTGCAACCGGCGCTCCTGCTCCAGCGGCGCGTCCGGCCAACGGATGTTCATGCCGCCGGGCGGAACGGGAAAATCGCCCGGGATCACGATGCGCGGCTCGCCTTCGGCGAGGTCGACTGTGCCGGAGGCATCGACGATTTCCGAAATGGTCTTCAGGGCTACGTAACAACCGGACCACCGCGACATGGCGAAGCCGTGCAGGCCCAGCGGCACGATTTCGTGCACGCCCGTGGGATAGAGCACGGGGATCATGGCGGCGTCGAACGCATGTTCGGACTGGTGTGGCAGCGTCGAGGACTTGCACGCATGGTCGTCGCCGGCCACCAGCAGCACTCCCCCGTGGCGCGCCGTGCCCGCGGCATTCGCGTGCTTGAACACATCCCCACAGCGATCGACGCCCGGGCCCTTGCCGTACCACAGGGCAAACACGCCGTCGTAGCGCGCGCCCGGGAAAAGCCCTGCCTGCTGAGAGCCCCACACCGCGGTGGCGGCCAGCTCTTCGTTGACGCCCGGCACGAAGTGCACGTGGCTTTCCGCAAGGTGCGCGCGGGCTCGCCACAGGGCCTGGTCGAAGCCGCCGAGCGGGGAGCCCCGGTAACCGGAGACGAAGCCCGCCGTGTTGAGCCCCTCCGCCTGGTCCCGGGCGCGCTGTTCCAGCATCAGCCGGATGAGCGCCTGGGTGCCTGTGAGATAGACCCGGCCCGCGACTTGCGTGAACTTGTCTTCGAGCGAGACCGCCTGCGCGGGCATGCATCCTCCTCCAGCGGCACTCTGACGGCGCCGCGGGGCGGATTATAGGAGCGGCGAGCAGCCGAATGCCAAAAGAAAACGGCCCCGAGAGGGGCCGTTCCGGAATGCGTTGGTTGCGGGGGCAGGATTTGAACCTGCGACCTTCGGGTTATGAGCCCGACGAGCTGCCAGACTGCTCCACCCCGCG
>JAFMJY010000090.1 GCA_017853245.1 Burkholderiales bacterium
TCCAGGTCGATATTTCTCCCCAGGAAGCGGATAGCAACGTGCGCATCGATGCGCCGGTGGTTGGTGATATCGGCTCCTGCGTGGCCAAGCTGCTGGAGGGGGTTGGCAGCCAGTGGGCCAGGCCTCCCGCCGAGTGGCTCGATGCCATTGCCGAGAAGAAGGCGAAGAACGTCGCCAAGATGGCCGAGCAGCTCGCGAAAGACCCGCGGCCGATGAACTTCCATAGCGCGCTCAACGTCGTGCGCGACATCGTGAAGGCCAATCCGGAGGCGGTCCTGGTGAATGAGGGCGCCAATGCGCTCGACTTCACCCGCAGTATCGTCGACATGTATCGCCCCCGAAAGCGCCTCGACGTGGGCACCTGGGGCGTGATGGGCATCGGCATGGGCTTCGCCGTGGCGGGGGCCATCGAAACCGGCCAGCCGGTGATCGCGATCGAAGGCGACAGCGCTTTCGGATTCTCGGGCATGGAAGTCGAGACCATCTGCCGCTACAACCTGCCGGTATGCATCGTGGTCATGAACAATAACGGCGTCTACAAGGGCACCGACGTGAACCCCACGGGGGGGCCGGACGTTGCCCCCACGGTATTCGTGAAGGGCGCCCGCTACGACAAGCTGATGGAAGCCTTTGGCGGTGTGGGTGTGCACGCCACCACGCCCTCCGAGCTTCGCTCGGCAATCGAGGCGGCGATCCACTCCCGCCGGCCGACGCTCATCAACGCGGTGATCGACGAGACCGCCGGCACCGAGAGCGGGCGCATCACCAGCCTGAACCCGCAGAGCGCCAAGAAGAAATAGCGGCCGGGCCCCGGCGCAGCCCCGGGCCTCGATCGACGGGGAGGGCGCCCGGAGCGTCGGGTAAAATCCGGGGTTTCGCGCGGTCACGCGCCCGCCCACCCCCATCCAGTTCCCCGGAGCCGCCCATGGAAGCCCTCAAAGGCGTTCGTATCCTAGACATGACCCACGTGCAGGCGGGCCCCACCTGCTCGCAACTTCTCGCCTGGCTGGGCGCAGACGTCATCAAGTTCGAGCCGCCGCAAGGCGACGCCACGCGCGGCCAGCTGCGCGACGTGCCTGGCGCGGACAGCCTCTATTTCACGATGCTCAACTGCAACAAGCGCTCCATCACGGTGAACATGAAGAGCGCTGAGGGCAAGGCGGTGTTTGCCGACCTCGTCCGCCAGTGCGACATCGTCATGGAGAACTTCGGCCCCGGCGTGCTGGACCGTCTCGGGTTTACGTACGAGAAGATCCGGGAGCTGAACCCGCGCATCGTGATGGGCTCGATCAAGGGATTCGGTTCGACGGGGCCTTACGCGGACTTCAAGGCCTACGAAAACGTGGCCCAGGCGATGGGTGGGGCCATGAGCACCACCGGCGTGCCGGACGGTCCCCCGTTCGTCACGGGCGCCCAGATCGGTGACTCGGGCACGGGCCTGCACCTGGCGATTGGGCTGCTCGCCGCGCTGCACCAGTCGCAACGAACAGGCAAGGGCCAGTACGTGGAAGTGGCGATGATGGATGGGGTGATGAACCTTTGCCGCGTGAAGTTCCGTGACCACCAGCGCCTAACGCGCGGCCCCTTGCCTGAGTATTCGGTACCGACACACCAGGGTATGGGCGCTGCCCCGCGCGCCGGAAACGACTCCGGCGGCGGCCAGTTGGGCAATGCCATCCGCTGCAAGCCGGGCGGGCCGAACGATTTCATCTATGTGGTCGTGCAGGAGGCGGTGTGGGAAGCGCTTGCCAAGCGCATCGGGCCCGACATCGGCCAGCCCGGCCTCGCCACCGACGCGCGCTTCGCCACCATCGGCGAGCGACGCAAGAACCAGAGCCTGATGTGGGAGCTCATCGGGGAGTTCGCCCTCAGGCACACCAAGCGCGAGTTCATGGCGATCCTGAACCCGCTCGACGTCCCTTGCGGCCCGATCATGTCCACCGAGGACCTCGCCAACGACGAGCACATCCGGGGCCGCGACATGTACGTGGAACTGGACCATCCGCAGCGCGGCAAGTGGTTCAACGTCGGCATGCCGATCAAGCTCTCGGACTCCCCCGCGGCCATCAAGCGCAGCCCGTTGCTTGGCGAGCACACCGACGAGATCCTGGCCGAGGTGCTGGGCTACGATGCGGCGAAGGTGGCTTCGCTCAAGGCGGCAGGCGCCTTTACGGCGCCGCCCAAGAAGGCCTGAGGAGGGCACCGACATGAAGATCGCAATCATCGGCCAGCAGGATTTCGGCAAGTCCGTCCTCGAGGCGTTCCTCGCGCGCGGCGACACCGTCGCGGGCGTTTTCTGCGCCCCGGAGAAGCCGGGCGGCAAGCCGGACCCCATGAAGGTTGCTGCGCAGCAGAGCGGGCTCACCGTCTTCCAGTTTCCGTCCCTGCGCTCGCCGGAAGCCATCGCCGCGATGCGCAGCCTTGACGCCGATATCGGCATCATGGCTTTCGTGCTGCAGTTCGCGCCGCAGGAATTCGTCGCGATCCCGAAGCACGGCACCATCCAGTACCACCCGTCCCTGCTGCCCAAGTACCGCGGCCCGAGCTCGATCAACTGGCCGATCGTGAAGGGCGAGACGAAAACCGGCCTCACGATCTTCCGGCCGACGGACGGCCTCGACGAGGGCGCCGTCATCCTGCAGAAGGAAACACCCATCTCGGAGAACGACACGCTCGGCTCCGTCTACTTCGACCGGCTGTTCCCCATGGGCGTGGCGGCGATGCTCGAGGCGGCAGACCTGGTGGTGGCCGGCAAGCATCAAGAGGCCCTCCAGGACGAGTCCCGGGCCTCCTATGAGGGGTGGTTCAAGGCGGCCGAGGCGCGCATTCATTGGGCGAGCCACGTCGACTGGATCCACAACCTCATCCGTGGCGCGGACCCGGCCCCGGGCGCCTGGACAACCCATGGGGGCAAGCCCCTCCAGCTGTTCGGGTCGACGAAGCACCTCGTACGCACCTTTGGCGCCGTGAAAGGCAAGCTGGGCGAGATCACCGATGTCGGCGCCGAGTCGATGCGGGTCACCGCGCAGGGCGGGCAGGTCGAGATTGCCAAGGTGAAGGCCGAGGGAGGCAAGAAGGTTTCCGCCGCCGAGTGGGCGAGCGCCGTCGGCGCGGGCCCGGGCACCATGCTCGGCTCCTGACCACAGTCAACGCGAAAGACCAACCATGACGCACGCAATCCGTTTCCATCAGACTGGCGGCCCCGAAGTCCTCAAGTGGGAGGAAGTGTCCCTGGGGGAGCCCGGGCCCGGCGAGGCGCGCGTTCGCCTGAAGGCCATCGGCCTCAACTACATCGACACCTACCATCGCAGCGGCCTGTACACCCTGCCACTGCCTTCCCCCATCGGCCGTGAAGGTGCGGGCGTGGTGGAAGCCGTCGGCGCAGGCGTTACCGCGGTGAAGGTGGGTGATCGCGTGGCGTGGACCACGGGCCCGCTTGGCACTTACGCGGAGGTCAAGATCCACCCCGCCGAGCGCCTGGTGAAGTTGCCGGACGACATTTCCTTCGAGCAGGCTGCCTGCATGATGCTGCAGGGCCTCACGGTCCATTACCTGCTTCGGCGTACCTATGCGCTGAAAGCGGGCGAAACCATGCTCTTCCACGCTGCCGCCGGCGGCGTGGGGCTCATCGCGTGCCAGTGGGCGAAAGCGCTGGGTGTCACCATGATCGGCACCGTGGGATCCGACGAAAAGGCCGCGCTGGCGAAGCAGAACGGGTGCGCGCACACGGTGGTCTACACGAGGGAGGACTTCGTCGCCCGGGTGAAGGAGATCACCGGCGGCATCGGCGTGCCGGTGGTGTACGACAGCGTCGGCAAGGACACCTTCATGCGCTCGCTCGATTGCCTGCAGCCGCGCGGCCTGATGGTGAGTTTCGGCAATGCGTCGGGCCCGGTGGATGCGTTCAATCTCGCGATACTGGCAGCGAAGGGCTCCCTCTATGTCACGCGTCCCACGCTCGACACGCATGTCGGCAAGCGGGCAGAGCTGCTCGCCGCCACGGAGGAGCTGTTTGGCCACGTGCTTGCGGGCCGTATCAAGATCGAGCCGCGTCAGCGCTACGCGCTGAAGGATGCCGCTCAGGCTCACCGAGACCTCGAGTCGCGCAAGACCACCGGCTCCACGATCCTCATTCCGTGATCGGCAGGCGAGTCGGCAGCATCCTGCTCGCCGCCGCCTCGCTAGCCGCCAGCGCCCCGGCCGCCGCCGTGAACCTCTTTCCCGGAACCCGCCCGACGGACTTGGGCTTTGCCGATGGCCGCTTCGCGCGCGGGGACGAGCGCCCCAACTGGGTCTCCTCGACGGTTGATCCGGCGGAGAAAACCCGCTTCGTCGCTCCCATTGCTTTCGTGGGAGACGGGGGGCAGGCCTGGGCTCGCCTCGGGCAGGTGGTGGCTGCGATGCCGCGTGCGGGGGTCGTGTCCCGAACGCCAACCTACCTGCACGTCGAGTTTGCCAGCCGTATTTTCGGGTTCATCGATGATGCCCAGTTTGCGCTCGACGCGCAGGCGGGCGTGATCCATGTGAAGAGCGCCTCGCGTGTCGGGCGAGGGGATTTCTCCGTCAACCGGGACCGGGTCGAGGCCATTCGCGCCGCGATGGCCCCGTAAAAAACTATCGAGGCTTGCATCATGGCACTCTTGCTGAAGGAATCCGACGTCGGGCAGCTGATCACCATGCCGATGGTGATTGACCGCGTAGAGCGCGTGCACCGCGAGTATTCCGCTGGCAACGCCATCGACGTTCCGCGCGAGCGCACGCGCCTGCCCAAGGCCGCGCTGCACATTCTGCAGGGCGCGGTGCCCTCGGCGGGCGTGTTTGGCTACAAGGCCTATACGTCCAGCCGCGAGGGCATTCGCTTTCTCGTTTATGTGTTTCAGGCCGAGACCGGCAAGCTCGAGGCCGTGGTGGAGGCCAACCGCCTCGGCATGACGCGAACCGGCGCCGCGGGCGGGGTGGCGGCGAAGTGGCTCGCTCGCCCCGATGCAAAGGTCGTCGGCGTGTTCGGCGCCGGGTGGCAGGCGGAGGGCCAGATCGAGGCGCTCGCTTGCGTGCGCAAGCTCGAGCAGGTGAAGGTGTTCTCGCGCAATGCCGACAAGCTGGCCGCCTTTTGTGCACGCATGACGAAGAAGACGGGCCTGCCCGTTTGTGCCGCCTCGTCGGCGGAAGCTGCGGTGCGCGGCAGCGACATCATCGTCACCATCACCACTTCGGCCACACCCGTCTTCAACGGGGATTGGGTCGAGCCCGGCTCGCACATCAACGCGGCGGGGTCGAACTCCCTGCTGCGCCAGGAGATTGACGAGGCCACGCTGCGCAAGTGCTCGCCTATCGTCGTTGACTCGCGCCCCACTGCGGTGAAGGAAGCAGGCGACCTGCTGCCGCTGCTGGAGAAGGGCCGGCTTCACGCAGGCGCGCTCACTGAGATCGGCGAAGTGATCAACGGCACCCGCCCCGGGCGCGAGCGGCCTGACCAGGTGACGCTCTTCGAGTCGCAGGGCATGGCGATCCAGGACCTCATCGTTGCGGCAGAGCTGGCGAAGCTTGCCCGCGAGCGCGGCCTGGGCCTCGAAGTCGACATGGGCGGCTGAAGTGCCGCTGCTAGAATCGGCCGCAGACAAGGGAGTGAGCGCATGAACATTCACGAACATCAGGGCAAGGAACTCTTCCGGAAGTTCGGCGTGCCCACGCCGCGCGGGATTGCGGCCTTTTCGGTCGATGAGGCGGTGAAGGCGGCCGAGACGCTCGGCGGCAAGGTCTGGGTCGTGAAGGCGCAGATTCACGCGGGCGGCCGCGGCAAGGGTGGTGGCGTGAAGGTCGCCAAGTCGGTCGCCGAGGTGCGCGACCTCGCTTCCCGGATTCTCGGCATGACGCTCGTCACGCACCAGACGGGCCCCGGTGGGCGCCTGGTTCGGCGCCTGCTCATTGAGGAAGGCGCCGACATCCGCAAGGAGCTCTACGTCGCCCTCGTGGTTGACCGCGCAACCCAACGCGCCACGCTCATGGCCTCGAGCGAGGGTGGCATGGATATCGAGGAAGTGGCGGCCCACACGCCGGACAAGATCCATCGCGTATCGATTGATCCCCGCACAGGCCTCCAGGATGGCGAGGCGGAGGACATCGCCCGCAAGATTGGCGTGCCCGAGGGATCCATCCCCCAGGCAAGGGACCTGCTCAAGGGGCTCTACCGCGTTTTCGACGAATGCGACTGTTCGCTGGCGGAGGTAAACCCGCTCATCGTCACGGGCGAGGGCAAGGTGGTGGCCCTCGACGCCAAGCTGAACTTTGATTCCAACGCGCTCTTCCGCCACCCCGAGATCATGGCCTACCGGGACCTCGACGAAGAGGACCCTGCGGAGATCGAGGCCTCGAAATTCGACCTCTCGTACATTTCGCTCGACGGCAATATCGGCTGCCTGGTCAACGGCGCCGGCCTTGCCATGGCGACCATGGACACGATCAAGCTTTTCGGTGGCAACCCGGCCAACTTCCTCGATGTCGGGGGTGGCGCCACGGCCGAGAAGGTGACGGAAGCCTTCAAGATCATGCTGTCCCGGCCGGGGCTCAAGGCGATCCTCGTCAATATCTTCGGCGGCATCATGAAGTGCGACACCATCGCCAACGGCGTGGTGGCGGCGGCCAAGCAGGTGCAGCTCTCGGTGCCGCTGGTGGTGCGGCTCGAGGGCACCAACGTCGACCTGGGCAAGAAGATCCTCGCGGAGTCGGGCCTGCCGATCATCCCCGCCTCCGACATGGGCGACGCGGCGGCCAAGGTCGTGGCCGCGGCGCGTGGCCACGCGTAGAGACCAGCCCAAGGAAACGCCATGAGCATCCTGATCAACAAGCACACCAAGGTCATCACCCAGGGCATCACCGGCAAGACGGGCCAGTTCCACACGCAGATGTGCGTGGCCTACGAGAACGGCAAGAATTGCTTCGTCGCCGGCGTGAACCCCAAGAAAGCCGGCGAGGCGTTCGAGGGCATTCCCATCTTCGGCACGGTGGCCGAGGCGAAGAAGCAGACCGGCGCAACCGTTTCCGTGATCTACGTCCCGCCGCCGTTTGCAGCTGCCGCCATCGACGAGGCGGTGGACGCGGAGCTGGACCTCGTCATCTGCATTACCGAGGGCATCCCGGTGCGCGACATGATCCGCACCCGCGACCGCATGAAGGGCCGGAAGACGTTGCTGCTGGGCCCCAATTGCCCGGGCACCATCACGCCGGGCGAGGTCAAGATCGGCATCATGCCGGGGCACATTCACCGCAAGGGGCGCATTGGCGTTGTGTCGCGCTCCGGCACGCTCACCTATGAGGCTGTCGGGCAGCTCACTGCGCTGGGGCTGGGCCAATCCTCCGCGGTCGGCATCGGCGGTGATCCGGTGAACGGCCTGAAGCACATCGACGTGCTGAAGCTCTTCAACGACGACCCCGAGACGGACGCCGTCATCATGATCGGCGAGATCGGCGGCTCGGATGAAGAAACCGCAGCCCGCTGGATCAAGGCCAACATGAGAAAGCCCGTGGTGGGCTTCATCGCCGGGGTCACGGCGCCGCCAGGCAAGCGCATGGGCCATGCCGGCGCCATCATCTCCGGTGGCAAGGGCACGGCGCAGGAAAAGCTTGCCGTCATGGAGGAGTGCGGCATCAAGGTCACCAGAAACCCGGCCGAGATGGGCAAGCTCCTCCAGTCGGTGCTCTAGCCACAACCGTGTTCCTCGACGGGCTCACCACCGAGGCCCGCGAGTTGCTGCTCAGCGCAGCCGAGCCCGTCTCCTTCGTGCGGGGCGCCACGCTGTATCGGCACGGCGAGGCCGCCGACGGCGCCTATGTGCTTCGCGATGGGGTCGCCAAGGCCTCCATCATCGCCCCGGGCGGGGATTCTTTCGAGGTCGGGTTCTACAGCGCTGGCGATCTCCTGGGCGAAATCGCGCTCGTCTCTTCCGGCACGCGGTCTGCCACGGTCACTGCGGAAACGCTGCTCGATGGATGGCACGTCTCGCGCGATGACTTCCGTGCGCTCGTTGCCCAGCGTGGCGTCGCAGCCGTGGCGCTGCAGCATGGCCTTGCGCTCTCGCTTGCCCGGCGCCTCGCAGGTGTCGCCTCACGGGCCGCTCGGCTGGCATCCGGGAGCGACTTGCCTGCGCGAACGCCGCTCAACTCAGACCCGCTTCGCGATGTTCCGCGCTTGAGGCGCCCGCCATTCGACGTGTCCGGATTCCTGCCCAAGCTCCCCTTTTTCGAGGGCTTCAGCGCCACTGAAATCGACCACGCGGTGTCGGCTGGCCGCTATCTCGACCTGCCGCGCGGGGGCGTTCTGGTTTCGCCGGGCTTGGCGTCCGATTCGGTGTTGCTGGTGCTTCGTGGCGCTGCGGAGATCCTGCGCCCCGTGACGGAGGGTTGCCGTCGAGTGGCGGTGCTGGGCCCGGGCCAACCGCTCGGCGTGACTAGCCACCTGTTGGCCTCCCCGCACGCGGGATGGGTGTTGGCCCGCGAAGCCTCGCTGCTTCTCGAGTGGCCCAGCGCCTCGTTCCAGGAGATCCTGGTGTCCGACTCGGCGCTCGGCAACCGCATGCGTCGAGCGACGCACCGCTACCTTGCCGCCGCCATCGGCCGCGCGAATCGCGAGATCGCGAGGCTCGCCTTGCCAACCACGGCCGCCTGAAGCGTTGTTGCGGGGGAATCGCTAGTCGAGGAAGTGAAGCCTCAGGGCGGGGCGGCCCTCTCGAAGCCCCGCGTGAAGCATCGTGTACTCCGGAACTTCGACCCACGAGGCCACGTCGCGCGTGAGCGGCTCGGAGGCGATCAGGATGGAGTCGGCCGCATCCGCGCCGCCCGTCATGCGCCATTCGCCTCCGTGGAGGCCGTAATCTCGCCCCAGCGTGTACCAGAGGCTCAGGAAGTGCAGGTTCGCCTCGTGAAGCCGCGCCGCATCCTCGGTGGCATAGCGCCCGAAGTCGAAGCAGTAGCGCACGGCAACGGCCTGCATCCCGTCAGACATGAACAGGTTGACCGATGACGAGAGGTCGATGCCGAGCGCTCCGCGCTCCTCGCGAATGATGGCGAGGGCGCGGGCGACCGCCTGCGTAAGCTCGTCCGCTTCCGGGCGGGCGTAAGGGTCGCGAAGGCCCGAGAGCACGAGCGCGTAAATCCATTCGCTATCCGTCGAGCCTCTGATGTGGCGAAGCAGATCCTGCGGAATGCGGGCTGCCAGGCGCGGCTTCAACTCGGTGAAGCGCGCGAGGTCGCCGTTGTGGGCCAGCGCGAGCGCTGCGCCCGGGAACTGGAACGGGTGCACGTTGGCAGGCGTCACTTCGGCTGCGGTGCTGTACGCCACCCCTCGCACATGGCCCAGCACGGCCGAGGCGCTCACCTTTTCCGCAAGCCCCTTCAGGTTGCGGTCGAACACCGGCAGCGTCGTCGAGGCATAGGACCACGGCTTGTCGGGCTCGCGGGAGGCGCGATCCCACGCGCGCATGCCGAAGCCCGCAAGGTTCAGCATGTGCAGCATGCGCGGCAAGGTCGCCTGCCGAACCAGAGCCGAATCCGGCTGGAAGAACAGCGTGTCCAGCACGACGGGCTGGCCAAGATAGAGGAGGGCGCGGCACACGTTCAGCGGCTTCCGCAGGAAGATGGAGGCGATGCTAGCACCGCGTGCCGCGAGCGGGCCGCTGCTACCATGAAGGCCTCCCCATGAGCACCATTCAACCGACCGGGCAGCCCGCCGCGCCCGCAGCCCCCTCGCGCGAGGCGCCCGTCTCCGGGGACATCGGCGTCATCCGCAAGCTGCTCCCGTATTTGAGGGAGTTCCCGGGCCGCGTCTTCCTGGCGGTCGCGTTCCTCATCACGGCCAAGGTCGCCAACCTCGGCGTGCCGCTGGTCATGAAGTCGATCGTCGACGGGTTGTCGGCGGAGAAGGCGCTGCTGGTGGTTCCCATCGCGCTGCTTGCCGCTTACGGGCTGCTGCGCGCGTCGTCGACGCTCTTCAACGAGTTGCGGGACGTGGTGTTCGTGAAGGTGGCCCAGCGCGCCATGCGGCGGGTGGCGCTCGAAGTCTTCCGCCACATGCATTCGCTCTCGCTTCGCTTCCACCTCGAGCGGCAGACGGGCGGGCTCACCCGCGACATCGAGCGCGGCACACGCGGCATCTCGAACCTGCTGAACTTCATGGTCTTCAGCGTGCTGCCGACGCTCTTCGAGATCGTGCTGGTCACCGGGTTCCTGATCGTCCGCTTCGACGTGTGGTTCGGCGTCATCACCATTGGCGCGCTGGTTCTTTACGTCGGCGCCACCTTCGTGATTTCCGAGCGGCGCATTCACCACCGCCGCACCCAGAACGAGATGGACTCGAAGGCCAACACGCGCGCCATCGACTCGCTGCTCAATTACGAGACGGTCAAGTATTTCGGCAACGAGGGCTGGGAAGCCAAGCGCTACGACGAGAGCCTCGCGCGCTATGAGAAAGCGGTGGTCACCAGCGAGACCTCGCTGGGCTTCCTCAACACCGTCCAGGCCTCGATCATCGCCGTGGCGGTCTCGCTCCTCATGTGGCGGGCGGCCGACGGCATCGTCACCGGGAACCTCACCATCGGCGACCTGGTGATGGTGAATGCGCTGCTCATCCAGCTCTACATCCCGCTCAACTTCCTGGGCGTGCTCTATCGCGAGATCAAGA
>JAFMJY010000091.1 GCA_017853245.1 Burkholderiales bacterium
TGCAGCATCTTGCCGGGCCCAGATGGCGGAATTGGTAGACGCACCAGTTTCAGGTACTGGCGGGTAAAACCGTGGAGGTTCGAGTCCTCTTCTGGGCACCAACACAACGGGGACAGGCACCTTGCCTGTCCCCGATTCATTTGAGCGGGTGCTTGAGGACGATGGTCTCTTCCCGGTCCGGGCCTGTGGAAATGAGAACGACTGGCGCGCCCACCACCGACTCGAGCCGTTTCAGGTAATCCTGCGCGTTGCGCGGCAGCTTCGCAAAATCCGTCACGCCCACCGTGCTGTCTTTCCAGCCGGGCAGCTCCTCATAGACTGGCTCGCAAGTGGACAGCGCCTCCGCGCCCACCGGCAGGATGTCTCGGGCCAAGCCGTTGACCCGGTAGCCCGTGGCGAGCCGCACCGTATCCAGGCCGTCGAGCACATCGAGCTTCGTGATGCAAAGGCCGTTCACGCCATTCAGTTGCACAGCACGTTTCAGCGCTGCCGCGTCAAACCAGCCGCACCGCCGCGGCCGCCCGGTAACCGACCCGAATTCGTTGCCTCGCACGCGCAGGTGCTCGCCCACCTCATCTTCCAGCTCGGTCGGGAAGGGACCCCCACCGACGCGCGTGGCATAGGCTTTCGCGACACCCAGCACGTAGTGCAGCGCGCCAGGGCCCACGCCGGAGCCGGTGGCCGCCTGGCCCGCCACGCAGTTGGACGAAGTGACAAACGGGTACGTGCCATGGTCGATGTCGAGCAGTGCCGCCTGCGCGCCTTCGAAAAGCACGCTCCTGCCTTCGCGCATGAGCGCATTCACCTCGGAAGATACGTCGGCAACCATTGGCTTGAGGCGCTCCCCCAGCGCGAGGGTTTCATCAAGCGTTTTCTGGAAGTCGACGATCGCAGCGTTGAAGTAATGCTTCAGCACGAAGTTGTGATAGTCGAGCACTTCGCCCAGCTTGGCAGCGAAGCGCTCACGCATGAAGAGGTCCTGCACGCGAATGGCACGCCGGGCTACCTTGTCCTCGTAAGCCGGGCCGATGCCGCGGCCGGTCGTGCCGATCTTCGCTTCGCCCTTGGCGCGCTCCCGAGCGGCATCCACCGCCACGTGGTGCGGCAGGATCAGCGGGCAGGCTTCCGAAATGCGCAGCCGGCCGCGCACATCGAGGCCCGCCGACTCGAGCTCGGCGATCTCCTCGGTGATGGCTTTCGGGGAGAGCACGACGCCGTTGCCGATGAAACAGCGCACCGTCGGATGCAGGATCCCGGAGGGAATGAGGCGCAGGATCGTCTTCCTGCCGCCAATGACAAGCGTGTGGCCGGCGTTGTGTCCGCCCTGGAAGCGCACTACCGCCGCGCAGTGGTCCGTAAGCCAGTCGACGATCTTACCCTTGCCTTCGTCGCCCCACTGCGTGCCGATCACCACCAGATTCTTCGCCATGCTCAAGCGTCCTTCAGGGGGACGGCTACCCAACGGCCGCCCTGTTTGTCGAGAATACGGTCACAGCCCAGCTCCGCCCGCGCGGGGCCGTGGCCCGGCAGGTCGGCGATAACCACCTCGCCCGCTGCCCGCAAGCGCGCCACTTCCGCGCTCAATGCGTCATCCTCGACGCACGGGGCGAGGATGGCGCCGCGCGCTGGCGTTGGTGGCACTCGAGCGGCGATCTCGCGCAGGTCCATGGTGAAGCCGGTCGCCGCTCGCGCCCGGCCGAAGGCACGGCCAACGCCGTCGTAGCGCCCGCCTCTTGCGATGGCGTCCGGGCAGCCCGCCACGAATGCCGCGAAGACGATGCCGTTCTCGTAGTTGAAGCCGCCAAGCTCCGCGAGGTCAAAGGACAGCGCCACGCCCGTCGTGGCCACAGCCGAAGCAAGCCGCGAGAGCGAATCAAGCGCCTCGCCGACGCCGGGCACCGGTGGGAGGGCTGCGCGGGCGGCGCCGATCACATCGAGGCCACCGTGCAATCGAGTGAGGGCGACGAGCGCCGTTGCTCGCGCTTCCCCGATGGCAGCCCTGAACGCAAGAACCGCGGCGGCATCCTTGTGCTGGACGGCCGTGAAGAGCGTCTCGGCGTCGTCCGCCTCCAGCGTGGCGCCGGCAATGAGCGCGCGGTAAAGGCCGGGGTGCCCGACGTCCAGATGCACCGGGCCTACGCCGGACACGACGAGGGCCGAGGACAGAAGACGAATCACTTCCATGTCTGCCTCCAGCCCGGCATGGCCGTACAGCTCGGCGCCAATCTGGATCGGCTCGCGGGTCGTGGTCAGGCCAGCGGGCGTGGTGTGCAACACGCTGCCGCAGTACGCCAGCCGGGTGACACCCTCGCGATTCAACAGGTGTGCATCAATACGCGCCACTTGCGGAGTATGGTCGGCCCGGATGCCGAGCTGACGGCCCGACATCCGGTCGGCCAGGCGAAACGTTGCCAGGTCGAGGTCCTTTCCCGTGCCGGACAGCAGCGACTCCGCGTACTCGATGAGCGGCGGCTGAACGAGCGCATAGCCGTGGGAGGCAAACAGGTCGAGGATCGATCGGCGCAACTGCTCGAGCGTCCTCGCCTCGGCCGGCAGGATGTCCTCGATGTGCTCCGGAAGCAGCCAGCGCCTCACATCATCACCATCAGGATGAGGACGCCCACGCTCATGGAAGCGAGGCCTGCAAAGCGTATTTGGCCGTCCCGCATCTCGGTAAGCCGGCGGAACGCTTCGCGCCAGAGCTGCGGCGCGGCAAAAGGAAGCGCACCCTCGATCACCAGCATGAGCGCAACGGCCGTGAGGACCGTTTCCAATTCCAGCCCGGCTACTTCCCGCGGCCCGGGTTCTTCAGGTACTTGAAGAAGTCCGAGGACGGCTCGAGGACCATCACGTCGCTCTTGTTCTTGAGGCTCGCCCGGTAGGCCTCGAGGCTGCGGTAGAAGCTGTAGAACTCCGCGTTCCGGCCATAGGCCTCGGCATAAATGCGCGCCGCCTGGGCATCGCCCTCGCCCTTGATGCGCTGCGCGTCCCGGTAGGCTTCGGCAATGATGACCTGCTTCTGGCGGTCTGCGTCCGCCTTGATCTTCTCGCCCTCGGCAGCGCCCGTGGAGCGCAGCTCGTTGGCGACTCGCTTGCGCTCGGACTCCATGCGCCGGTAGACGTCGGAGGAAATTTCCGGGACGAGGTCGACGCGCTTGAGCCGCACGTCCACCACCTCGACACCGATGTTCTTCACGTCCTTGTCGACCTTGTCGGCGACCGTTTCCATGATCTTCTCGCGCTCGCCGGAGACGACGTCGTGCACCGTTCGCTTCGCGAACTCGGCGCGCAGGGCGTCGTTCACGGTCTGGGAGATGCGAGCCTCGGCGGCGGCCGGGTCGCCCCGCACGGACACGTAGTACTGGCGAACGTCGATGACCCGCCACTTCACGAACGAGTCCACCAGCACGTTCTTGTTCTCGGAGGTCAGGAAGCGCTCAGCATCCTTGGTGTCGTAGGTCTGGATGCGGGTGTCGTAGAGCCGCACGTTCTGCAGCAGGGGGATCATGAAGTAGAGGCCGGGCTCGGTGTGCATCGACACCACCTCACCCAGCTGGAACTTGATGGCGACCTTGCGCTGGTCGACTGTATAAACGCTCATCGCGACGAGGAGGACGAGCGCGCCGATGACGGCGATGGCGGAGGAGAGGGCTCGGTTCATGGCGGGTCAGCGATCCCGTGAGCGCAGCGCTTCCCGGCCCCGGGGGGCAGCCGGTTGCGTCTCTGCCGGGGCTGCGGGCGTGGCGGGCTGGACGGGCGCAGGGGTGTCGGTGGACAACGTGGTGCGTGGCGTCCCGGAATCGTTGGCCGGGCCCGGGTTGGCCATCTGCATGAGGCGATCGAGCGGCAAATAGAGCAGGTTTTGCCCGCCCTTCTGGTCAACGATCACCTTGCTCGTGTTGGACAGTATCTGCTGCATCGCTTCGAGGTAAAGGCGCTCCCGCGTCACGCCAGGCGCCTTTTCGTACTCGACAAGAATCTGACGGAACCGCGACGAGTCACCCTGTGCGGTGGCGACGGCCGACTGCTTGTAGCCGCTGGCCTCCTCGAGAAGCCTCGCCGCCACGCCGCGCGCGTTCGGCACGACGTTGTTGGCGTAAGCCTGCCCCTCGTTCTTGAAGCGCTCGCGGTCCTGCTGCGCGCGCACCGCGTCGTCAAACGATGCCTGCACCTGCTCGGGCGGCTGGACGTTTTGAAGGTTCACGGTCGTGATGTTGATGCCAGTCTTGTACCGATCGAGGATCTGCTGCATCAGCACCTTCACACGGGCAGCGATCTCGCTTCGGCCCTGGTTCAGCACGAAGTCCATCTTCGACTTGCCGACAATCTCGCGGATCGACGTTTCCGCCGCCTGCAGGACGTTGTCGTCAGGGTTGCGATTGTTGAAGAGATAGTCCTCGGGGCTCTTCAGCGTGTACTGGATGGCCAGCTGGACGTCGACGATATTTTCGTCGTCCGTGAGCATCAGCGCCTCGGCGGGCGCCTTGTTCTTGGCGCTGCCACGGTAGCCCACCTCGACCGTCCGCACCTGGGAGATGTTGACGATCTCGACCGTCTCAAAGGGTGCCGGGATATGCCAACGCGGGCCCGGCATGGTGGTCTCGACATACTTGCCGAGGCGAAGCACCACCCCGCGACGGCCTTCGTCCACGATGTAGAAACCCGTGGCGAGCCAGATCGCGATGGCAATCACCACCACGAACGCCACCGACCCGCCGAAGAATGCGGGGCTCGGCATCGATGGAAGCCCGGAGCCCGGTGGGGTGGAGGGCCCCGAAGGCCCAGCCGGCCCCGGGCGCCCGCGGAACAGGCCGGCGAGCTTCTGTTTCAGCTTGCGCAGGATCTCGTCGAGGTCCGGCGGGCCGTCGTTGGGGCGCTTTCCCCACTGGGGATCGTTTGGCATGCGCTCGGCAAATGGGGTGAGGTGAAGTTGAGTCGGCGGGCGGCGGGGCCGGTCAGGCAGCCGGCGCGAGGTTATCGCGCTGCTCACCCACCCGCTCGGACAGCGCAGCGCGAACCAGGTCCATTCCCTCCCCTGTCGCCGCGCTTACCGAAAGCGACGAAATGCTACCACAAGCGTCACGCCGCGAAGCCGCCTGCGCGCCGGAAACCTGATCGATCTTGTTCCACACGATCACCTGGGGAATCCGGTGGGCCCCGATCTCGGCCAGCACGGCATTGACGGCGGCGATCTGGGCGTCGCGCCGCGGGTGGGAGGCATCGACCACGTGCAGCAGGAGGTCCGCCTGCACCGTTTCCTCCAGGGTCGCCCGGAAGGCAGCGACCAATCCGTGGGGCAGGTTGCGAACGAACCCGACGGTGTCGGATACCGTGGCCGATTGGGCCGGCCCGAGATGGACGCGGCGGGTCGTGGGGTCGAGCGTGGCGAAGAGCTGGTCTGCCACGTAGGCGTCGGCGCGGGCCAGCCGGTTGAACAGCGTCGACTTCCCGGCGTTGGTATACCCCACCAGCGCGACGCGCAGCAGCCCGGCGCGCTCGCGCGCGGCGCGCTGGGTGGCCCGCGTGCGCTCGACCTTTCGCAGCCGCTCCTTGAGTTTCTTCACCCGGTCGCCGATGAGGCGGCGATCGAGCTCGATCTGCTTCTCTCCGGGGCCGCCCGTCTTGGAGAGACCCCCGCGCTGGCGCTCAAGGTGGGTCCAGCCCCGAACCAGCCGCGTCGACAAGTGCTCGAGGCGGGCCAGCTCGACCTGCAGCTTGCCTTCGTGGCTGCGGGCTCGCTGGGCAAAGATCTCGAGGATGAGGTCGGTCCGGTCCAGCACGCGAACGCGCAGGCCACCCTCGCCAACTGCCCGCTCGACGTTGCGAATCTGGGCCGCGGTGAGGTCGTGGTCGAACACGACCGTCGAGGCGTGGTGGGCGACGCACGCCTCGCGAAGCTGGTCCACCTTGCCGCTGCCCGCGAACGTCGACGGGTCCGGCCGGTCGCGACGCCCCGTCACCACCTCGACGACGGCGCCGCCGGCGGTGGCGATCAGGCTTTCGGCTTCCGACGCGCGGTCTTCCTCTCCCCGCTTGCCGATGTCCAGGCAGACAAGGAGAACTTTCTCGCGCGCCGGGCGATCAGGGCTCGGTGTTTTCAGGGGGTAGCGAAACCGGGCGGGCCGGCACCACCGTGGAGATGGCGTGCTTGTACACCATCTGGGTAACCGTGTTTTTCAGCAGGACCACGTACTGGTCGAAGGACTCGATGAGGCCCTGCAGCTTGATGCCATTCACGAGGTAAATGGAAACGGGCACGTGTTCCTTGCGCAGGGCGTTCAGGAAGGGGTCCTGAAGCATCTGGCCTTTGTTGCTCATTGTTTTCACCCTTCTGGTTGGGGTCTATGGTCAGGCGCAACGCCCGAAAACTGTACGGGAAAATGTCACCCGCTGCCACCACTTAGGTCAAGCCAGGCGCCCGGGAGTTCCCGGGCCTGGCCGATCCTGCTGTCGAATCCCTTACGAGCCGAAAGTCTTCCGCTGGTGGCGTCGCTGGCGCCTGCGCTTGGCCTCCTGGCGAGGCGTGAGCAGAGACGGCTTGCGGCCCTCGTACGGGTTGGCGCCCTGGCGCAGCTCCACGCGCAGCGGCGTGCCCTTGAGCTTGAACACGTTGACAAAGGTGTTTTCAAGGTAGCGTCGATAAGCCTCCTTGATGGAGGCAATCGCCGTGCCGTGGATCACCACCACGGGGGGGTTCGACCCGCCTTGGTGGGCATAGCGCAACTTGGGCCGGATACGACCCGCCAACGGCGGCGCCTGCTTTTCGATCGCCGCCTGCAGGGCGCGGGTCAGCCGCGGCGTGGAAAGCTTGGCCATCGCCGCGGCGTAGGCTCGGTCCACGGCCTCGAACAGGCCCTTGACCCCTGCGCCATGGCGCGCCGAGATGGTGTGAAACTCGGCAAAGTCGAGGAACGCAAGCTTGCGCTCGAGGTCACGCTTGGCGTCGTCCCGCTGCGGGTCATCCACGGCATCCCACTTGTTCACCGCCACCACCAGCGCCCGCCCCGCTTCGAGGATGTAGCCCGCGATGTGCGCATCCTGCTCGGCGATGTCCTGGCTCGCGTCGAGGACCAGGATGGCGACGTTGGAGTCCTCGATCGCCTGAAGCGTCTTCACGACCGAGAATTTTTCGACGGACTCGAAGACCTTGCCGCGCTTGCGAATTCCCGCCGTGTCCACCAGGGTGTAGGGCCGCCCGTGGAAACTTGCCTCCACCTCGATCGCATCGCGGGTGGTGCCGGGCTCGTCGAACGCGATCACGCGCTCCTCGCCAAGCACGCGGTTGACGAGGGTGGACTTGCCCACGTTCGGGCGCCCCACGATGGCTACCCGCGGATGGTCGGGGAGATCCGTGGGCTCCTCGTCGATGGCGAATGGCGCCAGGGCGACCTCAATCAGGTGGCGGATCCCCTCGCCGTGAGCGGCGGAGATGGCGTGCGGCTCGCCGAGGCCCAGTTCATGGAACTCCGCCGTGGCGACCGTCGGCTCCATGCCCTCGGTCTTGTTGGCAGCCAGGAGCACCGGCGCGCGCTGCGAGCGCAGGAGATTGGCGATGCGCTTGTCCTGCGGCGACAGCCCGGCGCGCGCGTCGACCACGAAAACGACCACATCGGCCTCGGCGATCGCCTCGCGCGCCTGTCGCGCCATTTCCGACAGGATGCCCTCCTTCGCAACGGGCTCGAAGCCGCCGGTATCCACGACGATGAAGGGCTTGTCGCCAACTCGCCCCCTACCATAGTGCCGGTCACGGGTGAGGCCCGGCAGGTCATGCACAAGCGCGTCGCGCGTTCGGGTCAGCCGATTGAAGAGGGTGGACTTGCCGACGTTGGGACGCCCGACGAGGACGAGAGTGGGTTTCATCGGCGTGGCTCGCAGCGGCGTCCCGCCGCCGGCGCCCTAGAGGCGAAGCAGCCCGAGGGTGCCGCCCGCCGTCTGGAACACCACGCCACCCGGGACGGGAACCAGCGCCTGCACCGCCGAGCCATCGGCTGCATGGCGGGCGGCGATCGCGCCGGTCTCCTTGGCAAGAATGTGCACATAGCCGAAACCGTCACCCACGACCAGCCAGGGGCCCACGGACACCGGCGCCGTCAGGCGGCGGTTGGCGAGCTTGTCCTGCTTCCAGCGAGAGGCACCGTTCTCACGGTCCAGCGCATGGATGGCATCGTCGTCGTCAGCGAGGTACAGGCCCGAGGCATCCAGCCAGGCGCCGGTGGGGCTCGAGAGGTCCCGCGACCAGAGGGCTGCCCCGCCCTGGATCTCGAAGCAGCCGACCTTGCCCTGGAATGCGGCTGCGCAAACGCGGCCTGCCTCGACCATCGGCACGCCCACGACATCGGTGATGCGCTCAAGCTCCGTTGCGCCTCGGGGCTGGGCGACCGTGATTTCCCAAACCAGGCGGCCGTCGTCGCGGTCCAGTGAAATCAAGCGCCCACCTGGCACGCCCAGGATGGCGCCCGTGGGCGTTGCCACCGCGCCGGACTCGCCCCTCAGGAGCAACGGCGGCATGGTGCGCTGATAGGCCCACAGCCGCTTGCCGTCTGCGCGCGCCAGCCCGAAAACACGCCCGTCGCTCGTCCGGGCGATGGCGACATTGCCCGAAACCACGACGCGCGCGATGACTTCACCGCCGACGTTGGTGCGCCAGCGGACTTCGCCCGTCGGCGTGAACGCGATCACATCGCCCTTGAGCGTCCCCGCGAACAGGAGGTCCGGGCCACCGGCGGGCCCAGACGCGAGCTTCGGCGCAACGGTGAAGCGCGTGACCTGCCCGGAGTCGAGTGCGGCTACCGACACGGCGCCATCCGCCGCGGCCGCGAACACCTGCGCGCCGATCACTTCCGGCACGAAGCGCTGGCCCGAGGCCTTGCCCACATTCGCCGACCACGCGAGGGACACCTTCGCTTCCCCCGTCGGTGCCGTGAGCGGCGCAGGCTTGCGCGGCGAGCCGCCGAACAGGCCGCAGCCAGCCAGTTGGGCGAGCGCGACGGCGAGCGCCGCGACGCCAATCGCTCTCACGTCGCCCCTCCGAGGGCACCGAGCTTGAGCTCGGTGAGGCTCCGCAGCGGGCTCCGCGGGCCCGACTTGTCTAGCGCCAGCTTGTAAGCCGCGCGGGCCTCGTCCAGGCGACCTTGCGAGAATAGGATATCCCCCCGCATGTCGGCGACCAGCGCACCGTAGGCCTCGTCGGTGTTGGCATCCAGCGCCGTCAGCGCTTCCGCGGGCTTTTTCTGGTCCAGCAGCACCGCCGCGAGCCGCAACCGCGCGACGCCCCTGTGCTCATCCCGGCCGCTTTTGAGCACCCACTCCAGACGGGCCTGCGCGCTCGCCAGGTCACCGGCCTCGAAAGCGGCCTGGGCGGCTGCGAGCGCCGCGTCGGAGGCCGAGAAGGAGCGCGGATACTTGTCGATGAGCTGCTGGGCGATGTCGGCGGTGGCCTTCGCGTCGCCACGCGCCTTGGCGAGGCCGGCGCCGAGGGCCGAAGCCTCTTCCTTTTGGGTTTCAGACCAGTACGCATACCCGCGCCAGCCGCCGATCGCCAGCAGGAGGGCGACGATGGCGCCATACACGAAGCGGGCATTGTCCTCCCACCAGTGGCGCACGGCGTCAAGCCGCTCTTGTTCCTCGAGGTCGTAGGGTCCGGACATGGTTGGTCTTCGCGTTCGATTGGTTTGGGTATCGAGGCGGCGGCCTCAGTCGCGCCGGGCGAGGCGCGCAATCGCTTCACCGAGGGACAGCAGGGATTGCTCGCCCCCGTCGCGCAGCGGCTTCAGCGCGAGCCTGCCAGCCGCGACTTCGTCTTCACCCAGAATTATAGCGAAGCGAGCGCCGCTGGCATCGGCCTTCTTCATCTGCGACTTGAAGCTGCCACCGGGGCCGAGCACACAGGCAAGCCCCGCGTCTCGCAAACGCTCCGCCAAACGCCAGGCCTCGCGGAACGCGGCGTCTCCCGCATGAACGATGAATGCGTCGCTCGATTGAGAGGCCTCGCAACCGCAAGCCTGCATGAGCAGCAGCACCCGCTCCATGCCGAGGCCAAAGCCGCAGGCTGGCGTCGGCTTCCCGCCGAGCATCGCGAAGAGGCCGTCGTAGCGGCCACCGCCGGCCACGGTCGACTGGGCGCCAATGCGGTCCGTCACCCATTCGAACACCGTGCGGTTGTAGTAATCCATGCCGCGAACCAGGCGCGGGTTCACGACATACCCCACCCCCGCCGCGTCGAGCAGCGCCCTCAGCTGCTCGAAGTGCGCGCGCGAGCCTTCGCCGAGATGGTCCATGAGGCGGGGCGCTGCCTCGATCATTGCCTGCAGCGCCGGGTTCTTGGAGTCGAGAATGCGCAGCGGGTTGGTGTGCAGGCGCCGCTTCGCGTCCTCGTCGAGCAACGCTGCGTGCGCCTCAAAGTGGGCGATGAGCGTCTCACGGTGGGCCAGGCGATCCGCCGGGTCGCCGATCGAGTTGACCTGCAGTTCCACCGGCCCCACGCCGAGGGACTTCCATAGCCTCGCCAGCAAGATGATCTGCTCGGCATCGACGTCGGGCCCCTCGAAACCGAGCGCCTCGACGTCGTACTGGTGGAACTGGCGCTGGCGCCCCTTCTGCGGCCGCTCGTAGCGGAACATCGGCCCCGCCGTCCACACGCGCATCGGGCCGTTGTA
>JAFMJY010000092.1 GCA_017853245.1 Burkholderiales bacterium
GTGCGAGGGCACGATCTTCAGGAAATCGATGGCGTGGCGCTCGAGGTAATCGGCGAAGCGCGCGGCGTCGAGCGCGACATCCTCCGGGACGAGGTGCAGGCACCCGCCCAGCGCGAGAGACGGAAAGAGCATCGTGAGGCCCAGGTCGGCGGCCAGGGTCGACGCCAGGGCATACCGCGCGTCAGCGACGAAACCCAGGTCCTCGCTCACGCTCGCCACATAGTTTGCAAGCGCGCCGTGCCCGACCTCGACGCCCTTGGGCGTGCCCGTGGAGCCCGAGGTAAACATCACGTAGGCCGGGTCCTCGGCAGCCAAATCCGCGCACGCTTCGTCGGCTGACGGCATCTCGCCTGTGTCACGGGCGGTTGCTGCGCTGAGGTCCAGCTCCGACGCCTCGAGTACCAGCGCAATGCCGGCTCGCCGAACCGTTTCGGCCACGAGATCGGCTGGCCACGCAGGGTCGAGTGGCGCGAACGCGGCACCGCAGCGATGGGCGCCCAATGCCGCCGCGACAAAACCCGCGCTGCGCACCGCCTTCAACCCGACCACGGCGCCGCGACCCATGCCGCGCTGTCGAAAGAGCTGCTCGAAACGCCTGGCCTGCGCGAGGAGCCCGGCGTAGTCGAGGCACGCGTCGGCGGCGACGACAGCGGGGGCCGATGGACGCGCGGCCGCAATGGCCGCCACACGGCTCGGCATGAAGCCCCGCTGCGAGAGCGCCAGCGGTCGGCCGCGAAGCGCCGGCTCGACGGGCCCTGCGCGGGTGGACGCGAGCGTGCCAACCGGAGCGTCGGGCTGCGCCAGCGCCGCCTCGAGCAGCGCGACAAAGTGCTGCGACACGCGGGCAATGCTGTCGCGCTCGAACAGGTCGGCATCGAAGCCGAACCCGCAGCGAACGACATCCCCATCCTGCACGTTGAGCGTGAGGTCGAACTTGCCTGCGGCCTGGTCGAGCTCCGCGATGGCCAGCCCAGTGCCTGCGGGGGTGGCGCCGGTTGCGGTGTAGTTGAAGCTCGCGTCGAAGAGCGGCGAGCGCGCCGGGTCTCGCGCAGGCTGCAGGCGCTCGACCAGCAGCGTGAAAGGGAAATCGGCATGCTCGAGGGCGTCGAGCGCGGTGCGCCGCGTTGCCGCAAGCAACTCGCGAAAGCCCTCCTTGCCCGTGAGCCTCGAACGAATGACCAACGGGTCGGTGAAGTAGCCGACGAGCCCTGCGACGCCCGGGGCGCTTCGGCCGGCATGGGGCGCGCCGACGACGATGTCGTCCTGGCCGCAGTACCGGTGCAGCAGCGCGAGGTAGGCCGCGAGGAATGCGGCGAACGGTGTTGCGCCCGCCTCGCGCGCCAGCGCCTTCAAGCGCGTGGCGAGACTTCCGGGCAGCTCGAACGAGACGTTTGCGCCGCGGTAAGACTTCGCTTGCGGCCTCGGATGATCGGTGGGCAACGCGAGTTGCGGCAGCGGGCCGGCGAGCGCCTCGCGCCAGTAGCGCCACAGCCGCTCGCCATCCGGGCCCGCGACCCGCGCAATCTGCGCGCGCGCCCACGCCCGGTAACCCTCCGCGACGCCCACGGGCTCGCCCGCAACCAGCCGCGGCAGCTGCCGCCGGATGAGCTCAATCGACCAGCCGTCGGAGACGATGTGGTGCATGGTCACGAGCAGGAGCGGCTTGCCGCCCTGCCGCCCGAACCAGCGGAAGCGGATCACCGGGCCCGACTCGAGGTCGAAAGGCTGTCCATGAGCCGCTGCCACGTCTGCCTCGGCCCAGGTGCCCGCTTCGTGCTCGGCCCAGTCGATCGCGCATTCCGGAAGCACTCGCTGCACGGGCTCGCCGTCCCGCAGCGGGAAAATCGTGCGCAACGAGGGATGGCAGCGCAGCAACGCTGCACAGCCGGCACGCCACGCGGCGACGTCCGCATCCGCCGAGAGCTCCAGCGGCAAGGAGAGCGCATAGGCACTCGAGTTGGGGGCAACGCGCCACAGGAACCACAGGGCTCGCTGCCCATGGGACAGCGGTGCGTCCGCGTTGCCCCCGCCGGGGTCGGCTTCCGACATTGCGGCTGGCTTGTCGCCGTCATCGGTGATCCGCGCAAGAACGCGTCGGACCAGCCCCTCGATGGTTTCGTCCCCGACCAGCTGGGCGAGCGTCACGTCGACGTCGTAGTCGGTGACGAGCTCGTTACGCAGGCCCGTCGCCATGAGCGAGTCGAGCCCCAGGCGATTGAGCGGGACATCGGGGTCGAGCGCATCGCGGTCGCCACCCCCGAGCACGGACACGACGGCCGCGCGAACGCGCCCTTCGGCAGCGCGGCGGCGCTCCGCGGCAGGCGTGGCCCGCAGTCGATCCAGGGGCCGGGGCTTTGCCGCGGGGCCCACTGAAGGCTCAGGCGCTGGCGCGGGTGGGCTCGGGGGCGACGATGACACTTGCCGACGAGGCTCCAGCCAGAGGCGCTGACGCTCGAAGGGCGTCGTGGGAATGCTCACGCGGCGGTGTGGGCGACCGGCATGGAAGCCTGCCCAATCGATATCGACGCCCGCTTCGAAGAGGCGGGCCAGCGCGTGCAGCGGCTGTGCGTCGTCGGGACGAGGCGGCTGCAGGCTGGCGACCCAGACCGCGTGCTCGCCACCGGGCTCGGGTGTTGCCCCTGTCGCGCCCGACTCCGCGGCGGCGAGGGCGGTGAGCACGGGGCGCGGCCCGATCTCGACGAATGCATTGCATCCGGCTGCCCGCAACGCGGCCAGCGCGTCGGCGTAACGCACCGGTGCGCGTAACTGCTGTGTCCAGTACTCGGCGTCGGGCGGCGCGTCCATGAGTGAGCCGAGCAGCGTCGAGGCCATCGGCACCCACGTCGGTCGCGCGACCGCAGTGGCGGCGATCGCCCGGAATCGGTCCTGGACCGGATCCATCAGCGCCGAGTGAAACCCGTGGGACACCCGAAGCCTCGATGCCCGGGCAGCGCGGGAGGAAAGCAGTCGCTCGGCACGCCCGATCTCATCTTCCCGCCCGGACAGCACGACGCTCGCCTCGCCGTTGATGGCTGCGAGTGCGAGGTCTAGGTCGTGCTGCGCGAGGAACGCGAGCGCTTCCGCCTCCGCCATGGACACCGCGAGCATCGCGCCACCGGCCGGTAGCGCCTGCATCAGGCGGCCACGGGCGGCCACCAGCGCGGCGGCAACGTCCAGGTCGAGCGCGCCGGCGATGCTGGCCGCCGCGTACTCGCCCACGCTGTGCCCCAGCACCGCGTCGGGCTCCACGCCCCAGCGCCGCCAGAGCGCGCACAGCGCAACCTGCAGAGAGAAGAGGGCCGGCTGTGCCAGGTTCGTGGCGTCTAACGCACCGTCATCGAATATCCGGGCGGCAATCGACAACCCGAGGTGCGGTTGCAGCAGCGCGTCGCATTCGTCCAGCGCCTCGCGGTAGGCGGGCTCGGCATCGTAGAGCGCTCGCCCCATCCCCGCCCACTGCGAGCCCTGGCCGCTGAACAGGAAAGCCACCCGAGGCCGGCGCAGCGGCCGGGTACTGTCGCGCTGCGCCAGGGCATTGCCGAGCTCTCGCGCATCAGCCGCCACCACGGCCCGTCGATAGCGAAGCGCATCGCGCCCCAGTGCGGCGGTGGCGCAAACATCCTCGATGGCGTGGGCATCGGGTCGAGAAATCGCCGACGCGACATCACGGGCAAGCGCATCGAGCGCCGAGGGCGAGCTTGCCGACAGGGGCAGCACTGACCATCGACGGGGCGCGCGCTCGAT
The DNA here is from genome assembly GCA_017853245.1 of Burkholderiales bacterium. Classification (GTDB taxonomy): domain Bacteria; phylum Pseudomonadota; class Gammaproteobacteria; order Burkholderiales; family Usitatibacteraceae; genus FEB-7. The sequence continues at coordinate 3,745 of JAFMJY010000092.1, forward strand.
CGCCTGGTCTGCCGGCGCTTCCGCCACGATGAGGTGGGCATTGGTGCCGCTGATGCCGAAAGAGCTCACGCCGGCCAGGCGCGGCGTGGTGCCGCGGGGCCAAGGCTGCCCCGCCGCGGCGGCGCGCAACGGTGAGCGCGCCCAGTCGATGCGGGCGCTGGGCGGGTTGCAGTGCAAGCTGCGGTAGATCTTGTCGTGCTCGAGCTGCAGCACGACCTTGATCAGGCCGGCAACGCCCGCCGCCGCCTCGAGGTGGCCCAGGTTGGACTTGACCGAGGCGAGCCACAGCGGCGCCTCGGGCGCGCGGCCCGCAAACACCTCGCCCAGCGCATTCGCCTCGATGGGATCGCCGAGCGCCGTGCCGGTGCCATGGGCCTCGATGCAGCCGATCGCCTCCGGGGCCACTCGGGCATCGGCGAGCGCCGCGCGCAGGAGGGCCTGTTGCGCCGGCCCACTGGGCACGGTGAAGCCGCTGGTGCGCCCATCGTGATTGACGGCGCTGCCGCGGATCACCGCCAGCACGCGGTCGCCGCTGGCCCGGGCGTCCGACAGACGCTTGAGCACCACGACGCCGCAGCCTTCGCCACGCACGTAGCCATCCCCGCCGGCGCCGAACGCCTGGCACAGGCCATGGGGGGAGAGCGCGCCCGCCCGCGCGAGCAGAATGCCGGTCTCGGCGGTCAGGAGCAGGTTGACGCCGCCGGCGAGCGCGAGGCTGCTCTCGCCCGCACGCAGGCTGCGGCAGGCCAGATGCACGGCCACCAGCGATGACGAGCAGGCGGTGTCGAGCGCGACGCACGGCCCGTTGAGGCCGAGAAGGTACGACAGCCGGCCCGCCGCAGTGCTGTGGGCGTTGCCTGTGCCGAGATACGCCGTCGACCCCAGCCGCTCGGCAAGCGACAGGCGTTGGGCGTACTCGCTGCTGCTGATGCCGACGAACACACCCGTCGCGCTCTGCCGAAGGCTGCCGGGCGCAATGCCGGCGTGCTCGAGCGCCTCGCGGCTCACCTCGAGCAGCAGGCGGTGCTGCGGGTCGAGCGCCACAGCCTCCCGTGGCGAGAGGCCGAAGAAGGCGCAGTCGAAGTCGCGGATCTCGTCGAGAAACCCGCCGCGGAAGACGAACGGCAGGGAGTCGAGGTCGACGCCTGCCGCCCGAAGCTCGTCGCGATCCCAGCGCCAGGCCGGCACGTCGCCAATTGCGTTGCGGCCCTCGTCGAGCAACGCATGGAATGTCGACGGGTCCACCGCGCCACCCGGAAAACGGCAGCCGAGGCCGACGATGGCAATGGGCTCGCTGGCCTGGGATCCCTCGGGCTCACCGCCTGTCCCGCGCAGTCCCGTCACGGGGCGCCGCTCGCCGCCAAGCGCCCGCGCAAGAGCGGCAATGTTCGGGTAGTCGAACGGGAGCGTCTCGGCGAGATCGGCTCGTCCGAGCTGGGCCTTGAGCCGGGCAACCAGCTCCACCGCCTGGATCGAGCCCATGCCCAACTCGAAGAAGCCAACGTGGGCATCGATCGCCTCGGGTGCATCGAGCTCGAGGATCTCGGCCACCGCGCGGCGCAGCAGCGCCTCCAGCGCAGCGATCGCCCCCTCGTGAGGCATCCCCGGCGCGCGATCCACCCGGCTGGCCGGGGCGGAGGCGACTGCTCCGGGATCGCCATCGAAGAAGTTCGCGCGGATCCCATAGCCCCGTGCGAAAAGCTGGGCGAGGCAGGCGCGCAGCTGCGCCAACGTGCCCCGGCTCTCGAGGTTCGCCGCGATGGCGACGGCATCGCGCCCTCGCAGCGTGTCGCGCACAAAACCGGCGAGATGCCCCCCGGGCCCCAGCTCGACAAAGGTGCGCAGGCCCGCGTCGTGCATGCGCAACACCGTTTCGCGAAACCGCGCCGGCTGGCGCCACTGGGCGGCGAGCAAGGCGCGTAACGCCTGCGGCTCGGCCGGCAGCGGCGCCATCGTCGCGCAGCTCCACGCCGAGCGACGTGGCGGGCCCAGCGCGAGGCCAGCGTAGAGGTCGACCAGGTCGCCGTCGGCCAACGGGAAGCGCGGGGTATGCACCGGCAGCGTCATTCCCGGCAGGCGAAAACACAGGGCACCCTGGCTACGCAGCTCCTGCTCCAGCGCATCGATCCGCGCGCGCTCGCCGCAGACAATCGCCTGCTGCGGGCAATTGTCGAGGGCGACCGTCACCTCGCCGGCACGCCCGCGCAGCGCGTCGAGGGAGGCCTGCCCCGCAGCGGTGACAGCGAGAAGCGCGGTGTTCCCGGCGGCGCTGAGCGCCGGGGGATCGGCGGCGAGGATGCGCGCGACCAGTCGCGGCATCAGGTCGAGCACGGGCCCAGGCTCACGAACCATGCCGGCTGCAACCAGGACCGCCGTCTCGCCATAGCTGTGGCCCAGCATCGCGTCGGCGACGAGCTCCGGCTGGTAGCGGACGAAGAGCTCGTGGAGGGCCAGGCTTCCGGCCAGCGCAGCGTCGAGGCTGTCGGCGAATTGCGCCGGGCGCGTTGCCTCCCTCTCGGGGTTCAGCAGCGGGTTGGCTGCAAGCCGCTCGCGCGTCACCGCCGGCAGCGCGTCGCGCCACGCGCGCACCACCGGGAAGTGGGCCAGCAGGTCGCCCCACAGCGTCGGGTGCCGCGCGCCAAACCCGGGATACAGAAAGGCAACGGGTTGCGCGGGCTCGCCAGGCGCGCGGCGCGAAATGAACACGCGATTGCCCACGTTGAGGTACGGACGGTCCAATGTCGCCAGGCGGGCTTGCGCGAGTGCAAGTGCGTCGGCAAGGTCCGCCCCGTCGCCCGCCACGAGCGCGAGGCGCATCCCGTCGGAAGGAACCCACGGTGGTGCCGGCTCGCCGCGGGCCACGCGAACGAGGCGTGCCTGCAGCGCATCCGGCGAGGGCCCGGACAGCAGAAGAAGCCGGCCCCGGTCGGTCACGCCGCTTCCTCCGAGGCGGCGAGGGCCGCAATCAGCACGGCGGGGTCCGGGTTCGCCCGCCAGGCGGCGAGCGCCTCCGGGCCAAGCAACTGCGGCGCCACCACGCGCGCGAAGATCCCGCTGCCCACCTCCAGTGACTCGCGCCAAGCAGCCCGGTCTTCCAGCCCCGCGTCCCGAGCCCGGAAGACGCGGCGCGCCACTGCTGCAGGCAGTCGCATCACGCGCTGCGCGAGGCCCTCGACGCGCGCGACCACGCGCTCGCCCGAGATAAAGTCGACGTCAGCCTCGGTTCGCGCTCCGTCGGCGAGGCGGACGGTTGCCCGTGCCCTCGCAACGCTGCCCGGTGGCAGGCGCCCGAACAGGATGATGCGGCGCACGGCATAGGGGAACACGCCAACGGTTGCGGGCCATCCCTGCGACTCGAGCAACCACAAGGCAACCAGTTGGCCGGCGCAGTCCAGTAGCGCCGGGTCGACGGCCCCGCCGATGGCGGCCTGCCCCGGCACGTCGGTGGCGACGATCTCGGCGGCGACGTGGCCGGGTCCGATCGAGGTCACCTGGCGCAGGCCGCGAAAGCTCGGCCCGTGGAACGCGTAGTCGCGATAGAAACGCTCGGCGCTCCATCGGCGCGGCGCCACGCCCACCTCGGCCCCGGTTTCCGCTCGTGCGGCGTCGCATCGCGGCCAGGCAACCGTCGCGCTGAATGCAGCTGCGGCAGTGCGCGGGTTCGCGAGCGTCACAGCGACGCCGGCGCTTCCGCCGCGCGCCTCGAGCGTGAGGTCGAGCGCGCCATCGTGCAATTCAAGCCAGCTCCGCGCAGCAACGTCGCGAACTTCAATCGGTTGCCGCGACGCGTCAACGCGGGCGACCTCTGCAGCCGCCGCTACCGCGAGGGCGACGCTCGTGGTGAAAGACAGGACCGGCAATGCTGTTGCGCCGTGGCCCAGCGCGTGATCCGCAAGAAACGGCATCGCAGCGACCGTGAGGCGTGCATCGAACGCCGCGACGCCTGGCGCCTCGGCCGGGCGCCGGCGCAGCAGGACGGACGCGCTTGCGCTCCGAAGCCGAAGGCGCTCGCGAAACACCGCCTCGCCGCGCGCAAGGCTCGCCCGGGCGTCGCGAAGCAGCGCGCGCTGCCCGGACTGCAGCGCGTCGCGCACCACCGCCACGCGGTGCGCGGGCGCCGAGTGGCGTGGGGCCGGGGCGAGGCGGCCCAGGCGGCGTGCCGCGGCCGTGTCGAGCGCCACGCCGTGCGCAAACAGGGTTGCGCAGAGGGCCTGCAGTTGCCCGAGGTCCGGGTGTTGCGCCGACGCGGATGCGACTGCCACGTGCGGCCGGCCGCGAAGCGTGTCGCCGACGAAGGCGGTCAGCTTGTCGTCGGGGCCGATCTCGACGAAGCAGCGAAACCCGTCGGCGTACAGCCTCTCGATGGCCGCCTGCAGGCGGACGGGCGCGGTCCACTGGCTCACCATCGCTGACCGGATAGCCTCCACGTCATCGGGCATGGGAGCGCCGGTGAGACAGGAGTAGATCGGAAGCCGGGGCGGCGTGAGGGGCAAGTCCCGGTACTGCGTGGCGAGCATCCGGGCCCACTGCGCAAAGAGCGGAGTGTGATACGCGCGGCCGAACGGCAGGTTGCGGCACAGCCCACCGGCGGCTGCGATCTCGCGCGCCGCATCGGCCACCGCGTCAGCGCGCCCCCCGATCACTGCCTGCAGCGGGCAGTTGTCCATCGCGAGAAAGAGCGCGTTGGCGTGTCGCGCCAGAAGCGGGGTGACCACGGCATCGAGCACGCCCTCGCGCACTGCGCCCACCGCGACCATGCGCTCGGGCGCCGCCGGCGCGCCCAGCGCGACCCCGGCCCGGCTCGCCTGTCGCAACCACGCCGCGATGCGCTCGCGACTGTCGGCGACGTCCATGCAAGCAACCATGGCAGCAGCATGCTCGCCGTTGCTGTGGCCCAGAACGGCGTCGGCCCGGATGCCGAGCGCTGTGACCGCTTCGTACAGCCCGAGGTTGGCAACCGTGCAGAGCTGCCCGCCGTAACTGATATCGAAGAGCTGCTGCGGGTCGTGCTCTTCGAGACTCGCGGAATCGATGAGCTTGGTTGGCGCCGGCTCGCCGGCCGCCCGGCTGGCATCGTCAAGCGCGTCGAACCACGCCGCGAGCGAAGGCAGGAAATCCCGCGCCTCGCGCAGCATGCCGTGCCGCTGGGAGCCCTCGCCCGGGAACAGGAACGCCACCCGCCCGGGCTCGGTGCCACAACCAAAATAAATGCCCTGGTCGCGGATTGTGAGGCGATCGCGCTTCAGGGACGCGAGGCGCTCGCGCGCGACGGCAACCCGGTGCGCGAGGGCCTCGGGCGGGCCGATGATGGCGAGCCGTTGGCGCGCCGCGGGAGCGTCCCGAGTTGCCGCAGCGTCGAAGCGCGCCACGGCCAAGCCGGCAAGGCGCGCCTGCAGACGCTCGAGCCGCGCGAGCAGCGTCGCCCGGTCGGGGGCTGCAAGCAACAGCAGCCGCGTCCGCGCCGCGCCCTTGCTCATGGCCGGGGATGTTCGCCGTCCGGGCCGCCGCTCCCGACCAATCGCAACGACGCCGCGAAGATGGATGCGAGCAGGTGGTCCGGGCGCACCTCCCAGGGCCCACGGCCGGCGATCACTTCTGCATCCCCCGACATGCCGCGAGCGAGCTCGCTGTCGAGGAATCGCTGCCCGTCTGCCGGCTCGACGGGCAGGATGCCCTGCGACTCGAGCAGCGCGAGTACGCCGTCGGATGCCATCCCCGACCCGGCCCACGGCCCCCAGTTGATCGTCACCACACGAGTGCCCGCCCAGCGCTGCCGCAACTGCTGCCCGATGCGCAGCATCGTCTCGTTGCCAGCGGCGTAATCGGCCTGGCCGCGGTTGCCGAAGCGGCCGGCGATGGAGCCGAACAGCACGACCCAGCGCAGGCCGTCGGGCTTCAGGTGCCGCGCCAGGATGAAGCTGCTGTCGGCCTTGGTGTCGAACACGCGCTCGAAGGACGCCTGCGTCTTGGCGAGGAACGCGCGATCCTCGATGACGCCGGCGCCGTGCAGCACGGCATCGATGCGCCCGAAGCGGCGGTAAACGTCGTCGATCAGGCCACCGAACGCCGCTTCGTCGGCGACGTCCAGGCCATGAAACTCGGCTTCGGCACCAGCCGCCTGCAGCGCTTGCAGGGTTGCCTCACGCTCGCTGATTGTCGTCGCATCGGCCCCGCCTCGACCCACCAGCACCAGGCGCACACCCGGCCGCGCGAGCCCGCGCACGAGGCTGGCGGTGATGCCGCGCGCCCCGCCCGTGGCCAGCACGACGCTGCCCTTCTCCGGCCGCCAGGCAGCCACGCCATCAGGCGGCGACAGCGGCGCAGGCTCCACGGAGAAGGTGTGGCGCACGCCGTCACGGTAGCCGACCTCGCTTCCGCCTCCCGGGGCGAGGAGCTCATCGGCCAGCCAGGCTGCGGCCTGGGCGGCGAGCGCTTCCACCGGCAAGTCGATCGTCTTCACGATGACCTGCGGATGCTCGCGCTCGAGCGACTGGAGAATGCCGTGGGCGCCGCCTGCTGCCGCCGCGCCGATGCCCGCTGCACGGCAGGCATCGGGGGCACGCCCCCAGGTGCCGCCCATCGCCGTGGCGGCCACGATGCGCAGCGCCCAGCCGCTATCGGCGATCTCGGCGGCACACTGCTGAAGCAGCGCAAAGAGCCCCTTGGCGCCGAGGGCCGTGGCTGCTCGCCAGGCGGCGAGGCTTCCGGGCTCGGGGTCGGCGCCCAGCCCGGCAAGATGCAGCACGCC
>JAFMJY010000012.1 GCA_017853245.1 Burkholderiales bacterium
AGGTGTTCTGGGTGAACATCGACCCGACGGTGCGCGACCGCCAATTCTGCGACTCCGGCTCCCAGTACCGCACGGGCATCTTCTATCACTCGGAGGCGCAGCGAAAGAGCGCCGAGGCCTCCAAAGCGGCGCTCGAGAAATCGAAGCCCTTCAAGGCCCCGATCGTCACGCCCGTCGAGATGGCGAGCGCGTTCTATCCCGCGGAGGATTACCACCAGGACTATTACTTGAAGAACTCGGTTCGCTACAAGCTGTACCGAAACGGCTGCGGTCGCGACGCGCGCTTGCGCGAGCTCTGGGGCGACAAGGCCGGCAAGTGAGGAGGGTGCCCCGATGGAAATGAAACGGCTCAACGCCACTGGCCTTCGGGCGGCGGGCTATGACGAGCGCACTCGCAAGCTCGTGGTGGAAACCACCGCCGGCTCGTTCGAGTACGCCAACGCTTCCCCCGAGGTCTTCCGGCGGCTCATGAATTCGCCCTCGCCCGCGAGCTACTATCGCGACGAGATCGAGGAAGAGCTCGGCCCCGGCCGACGGGTATCGTCCCCCTCAACTTCGAAGCGCCCCCCGGAGGATCTCTTCTCATGAATGTTCGCCGCGCGCTTGGGCCCGCCGCCGCAGGGCAAGATTCCCGACAACGACCCACATCACTAGCCCCTTGCCGTAGTGGACGTAGGGGAGCTACTCAGCTGGGCTGCGTCGCCACTCGAGGTGACTCTGGCTCGCGAATCGGCAGGTTGGCGAAGGCAGCAAGGAGTGCGAGCGCAATATCCGCGTACCACATCCATTGGTAATCACCCGTGGCTGCAATGGCCACGCCCCCTAGCCACGCGCCGAGAAAGCCGCCGACCTGGTGGGTGAGCAGCGTGAGCCCGAAGAGCGTGGCGAGGTAGCGAGGGCCGAAGAGCTTGCCGACGATGCCGGCCGTTGGCGGCACGGTGGCAAGCCACGTGAAGCCAAGCGCCGCCGCAAACAGATAGAAGGTGGTCGGCGTCTTGGGCGACGCGATGTAGATGGCGATGGCGACGGCGCGGGCGAAATACATCCAGAACAGAATCCACTTCATCCGGTGGCGTTCTCCGAGCCAACCTGCGGCGAGGCTGCCGCCGATGTTGGCCAGCCCGATGATCGCGAGCGACGCCGCCGACACCGATGCCGGAAGCCCGCACAGACCGATCTCGCCCGGGAGGTGCACCACCAGAAACGCGATGTGGAATCCGCAGGTAAAGAAGCCTGCGTGCAGGCACCAATAGCTGCGATTTCGAAACGCCTGCCTCACCTGCTCGCCAAGCCTCGAGGGCTCCTGCGCGGCAGCGCTTTCCTCGCGGGTCCTTCGGAACGCAAAGGCAAGGGGAATGGTGGCGAGGGCCGCCACCGCCATCGACCAGAGCGCAGCCACCCAGCCCATGGCGCCGATCAGCGCCTGTGCGATCGGCGGCGCAGCGAATTGGCCGAAGGAGCCGCCCGCATTGATGAAGCCCGAGGCAGACGCGCGCTTCTCGGGCGCGATGCGGTTGGCCGCTGCCCCGATCAGGATGGAAAAGCTACCGGCGCCTGCCCCGGCCGCCACGAGCACGCCCAGGAAGAGCACGAGCGCGAAAGCGGTGTCGACGAGAGGCGTGATGGCGAGGCCGGTGGCGAGGAGCAGCGCACCACTCACGATGACCTTGGCCGAGCCCACGCGATCGGCCACGGCGCCGAACAGGGGTTGCGCGGCGCCCCACACGAATTGGCCCACGGCCATCGCGAAGCTCACGGTGACGATGCCCAGGCCCGTAGCGGAGTTGAGCGGTGAGACAAAGAGGCCCAGCGTCTGCCGGATGCCCATGGTCACCGCGAGGATCGCCGCGCCCGCGAGGGCGATCGACCAATACGCACGCATGAGTGGAGCCTACCACCCGCACGCGCGAGCCCACCGCAGCGAATTCAGCCCCGGTTGCCGCTTTCTTCCGGCACGGGACGCGGCGGTGGCGATGGCTTCGGCCGAGGCGCGGGTGCCGGGGACGCCGGTGCGATGGCGCCCGGCGGCGGCGGTTTCGCCACGGGAAGCTGAGGGATCGACGCCGGGGGTGAGGCCGGGGCGGGTTTCACCGTCGGCATCTGCGGTGGCGGTGCGGACGATGGCATTGCGGGGGCCGGTTTGACCACGGGCACCGGCGGCGCCATCACGGGCGGTGGAAGCGGGGCTGGCTTCACGATGGGTACCGGCGGTGCGGGCTCCGGCATCACCGGGCGCGAGCCCATGGCCGGCGCAACCGGCTTCACCGGCACGGGTGTCGGGGGTGGCGTTGCCACGCCAGCGGGAGGCGGGGGGCGTACCACGGGGCCCGAGATGCCGCCGACCGGCCGAGGCGGGCGCGCGTTGTCCCAAACGGGCAAGGCGACGTTGCCGGGCCGCACGGGCTGCGCCACGACGACGGTAGGCGGGACGTTGACGATCACGCCTTGCACCGGACGGAAAGTGCCGAAGTGATCGCGTGGCACCACGGTGTAGGCGTAGTCGCGATAGTGCACCGGGAAGCGCGGCGGCCGATTGACGATGACGACGGCATTGATGTTGTTCACGTAGCCCGGGCGCACGGCGTACCACGGCTCATAGCGCTCGAAGGGCGAGAGCGGGTACCACCCGAGCACGCCGACGGGCCCCGTGTTGACGGAGACGCTCCATCCCGGGCCGCCCACCCAGCCCACCAGCGCCGGGGCCCAAATGGGCCGCGGCACATAGCGCCCCGGGGCCCACGCCCAACGGTTGCCGATGAGCACCCAGCGGCCGTAATGGAAGGGCGCGTAGCCCCACGGCGCATCGTCCACCCACGTCCATCCCCAGGGCCGCACATGTGTCCAGCGACCGTAGCGATAGGGCGCCCACCCCGTGGCGACAGAGCTGGGGAACCAGATGGCTCCGAGCTCCGGCTCGGTGCGCCACTCGCCGTAGGTATCGAGGTCTTCCCAGCCCGTCATGCGGGGCGACAAGTAGCGCGAGGAATCGGACCCGTGGTAGCGCGAATCCCGGCTGGAAGCCCACCCGTCGATGGCGGTCTCGAACGCGTTGTCGAACGAAAGTTGCTCCCCCCCGGGGCCGGCAATGCGAAGGCTGCGCCCGGCCTCCACCTGGACGGTGCCGCCTCGCGCATCCAGCCGCGCCTCGCCGGAGAACACCGTGAGCCGGGACTCGCTGGCGCCCGGGTCGGCATCGACGCGAAAGCGGCCGTTGCCGCGAATCTGCACGCGCGCATTGAATGTGGTGACGGTAAGCGAATCCTCCCGCTCGAAGAAGCGCACGCGAAGCGCGAGGCTGCCGCGGGCCACGTGAGCGACAACCGCTTCGTCATCGAGGCGCGGAATGTCCAGTTGGGTGGCCTCGGCGAGCCGTAGCGCCGTGGAGCCGATGCGAACCTCCGCGCGCGCGCCGGGTTCCGTCCAGGCGCTGTTCTGGCTGGTGAGCGTTTGGTTGGCCCAGGCAGGCTCCCAGCCGCGGTCGGCCTCCAGGAAGACCCTTGCCTCGCCTTCGACGGCAGCGAGGCGGCCCACGCGAGCGGGCGGGTCCGACCACGCCGTTGCGGGCATGAGGAGAAGGGCAGCAACAAAAGCGAGGACGCGCATGGCTATCCCTTTTGGTCTGAACCACATCGATAACGCACGAGCACCTCTTTCCGATGACAAGCACCTCCGCTCGTGACCCCAGCCACTTGTGCCATGATTCACCCGCATTTTCCGCGAAATCAAGGGGGTGTTTGGCGTAGGCTGCGCACCCCACGCCACACCCACCCTGCCATGCTCCCCCGACCCCATCGCTTGCACGCCTCGGTTCTGGCGGCCTGTCTGCTGACGACTGCCTCCTGGGCCGAGTATCTCCCCCCCGGCCCCTCGAGCATTGCGCTCCCGCCACCCGCGACCGTTCGCGAGGTCAAGGAAACCTTGCACGGGATGGAGGTCGTCGACCCGTACCGATGGATGGAAGAGGTGGGCTCCGTCGAGACCCAGGCGTTCTTCCGGGCGCAGGGCGGCCATGCCAGCGCCGTGTTGTCGAGCCTTGGAGGGCGCGAGGCCCTGCTCGCGCGCATCCGGGAACTCTCCGAAGGGGGTGTGTCCGTTGCGCGTTTGTCGATGGCGGGCAACCGCGTTTTCTACACGCGCCTTTCCCCCGGCCTCACCGTGCCCGTGCTGTGCGTGCGTGAGGGGTTTCAGGGCGCGGAGCGCGTGCTGCTCGACCCGGGCGCGCTCGCCAAGGCGGGGCAGGCGGCGGCGCTCGACTGGTACCACCCCTCGCCCGATGGCCGTTACATCGTCTACGGGATCTCCCACGGTGGCTCGGAAGACTCGACGCTAAAGGTGATGGAGGTGGCAACCAGCCGGGACCTCGGCATTGCCATCGACCGCACGCGATTCAACAGCTCGCTCGGCTGGCACCCGGACTCGAAGTCTTTCTATTACGCCCGCATTCCCGCTGGCGGCCCCAAGGATGCAGCCAGACGCTACGCCGGCGTGCGGATCTACCGTCACACGATCGGCCGCCCGGCGGACAAGAACGAAGTGGTGTTTGCCGCCGGGCTCGATGGCGCGCGCGACGTGCCGGAGATTGTCTACCCGTCGATCGTCGTGCCCGAGGAGGGCGCTCACGCGTATGCCATCGCGCGCCACGGCGTCAAGCGCGAGCTGTCGGTCTACGAGTCGCCACTGGCTGCGCTCGCCTCGGGGCGCCCGAAGTGGACGAAGATTGTCGAGCCTGACGATGGCGTGACGGCGATGCTGGCGTGGCGAAGCGACCTCTATTTGCTCACGCACCGCGACGCGCCCCGATATCGCATCCTGCGCGCGACGCCCGGCAGGCTCGACGTGCAGCGCGCGCGAACCATCGTTGCCGAGGGCGACGCGGTGATCCTCGCGTTCGCGCTGGCAGCCGACGGCATTTACCTGCGCACGACGGTGGGCGGGCTCGAGCGCCTGGAGCGCCTGAACCTCGCGCCGGGCTCCTCCAGCAAACCCGAGTTTCTGAAGACCGCGTTCGATGTGGCGATCTCGCAGCTCATCGCCCATCCGCGGCGCCCCGGCGCAGTGATGCGCACCCAAGGGTTCATCGAGGCGCCCGCCGTCGTGACCGTGGCGCCCAAGACTGGCGACATCACCAACACCGGCCTGCAGCCGCCGCCCAAGGCGGATTTCTCGGCGATCGACGAGGTGCGGCTGTACTGCCCGAGCCACGATGGCACGCGGGTGCCGGTGACCTTGCTCTACAAGACGCAGACCATGCTCACGGCGGACAACCCGACGCTCCTGATTGGCTATGGCGCGTACGGCATCTCCCAGGTTCCGTTCTTCGACCCCACGCGGCTTGCGTGGCTCGAGCGCGGCGGCATCATCGCCATCGCCCATATTCGTGGCGGCGGCGAGTACGGTGAGGCGTGGCACCGCGCGGGCCAGGGGGAGACGAAGGAAAACACGATTTACGACTTCATTGCCTGCGCTGAGTTTTTGATTCGCTACGGCTTCACCAGCCCGAGGCGGCTGGCGATTCAGGGCACGAGCGCCGGCGGCATCCCGTCGGGGGGCGCCATGGTTCGCAGGCCGGATCTCTTTGCCGCTGTCGTGCCGCGCGTCGCGGTGCTGGACATGCTGCGATTCGAGTATTCCGCCAACGGGCCGGCAAACATCCCGGAGTTCGGTACCACGACCACTTCGGCAGGCTTCGAGGCGCTTCGGAGAATGAGCGCGTACCACGCGGTGAAGGATGGGGAGCGTTACCCCGCCGTGCTTCTCACCACCGGCATGAACGACCCGCGTGTCGACCCCTGGCAGGCGGGCAAGATGGCGGCGCGGCTGCAGGCGGCCTCGAGCAGCGGCAACCCGGTGCTGATGCGGGTCGACTGGCAGGGCGGCCATGGCATGGGCGCCTCGCGGGCGCAGCGCGAGGAAGAGCTGGCGGACATCTATTCCTTCCTGCTGTGGCGATTCGGCGTCGAGGAATTTGCGCCCAGGCCCGGAACGAAGTGAGGCGGCGCGGGTCTAGAATGGGTATGCCCGCGAAAAGACTCCCGTGACGAGCGTTGCATTCACCGTGCAGGACATGACCTGCAGCCACTGCGCCCAGACGATTGCCGCTGCGCTCAAGGCAGCCGATCCGGCCGTCCAGTGCCAAGTGGACCTCCCCGCCAAGCGGGTGAGCGTCGACACGGCATTGCCCGCCGACCGGATCGCGAAGGTGATTCGCGACGCGGGCTATTCCCCGGTCGCCGCCTGAATCACTTCTTCTTCGCTTGTCTCGCCGTTGCGGGCGCCGGTTTTGCCGAGGCACGCGTGCGCCCGTCGTGCGAGCGCGTCTTGCCGTAGCTGCCCTTGAAGACCTTGCCCTTGAACGTGCGCTTGTCGCCCTTGCCCATGGTTGCCTCCACCGGTAGGAAAAAACGCGCGGATTATAGCGAGGCCCCCAGGTGCTGACGCGCGAGGCGCTCGCCGCACGTCTTCGGGACGTGCCGCCGCTGGAGGGACTGATGACGGGCGATGACATGGCCCGGCAGCGCACCATCCAATCCACCCAGGCGCTCCGGCCGGCGGCGGTACTGTTGCTGGTGGTGAACCAGGCTGAGGGCCCGACGGTGCTCCTGACGCGAAGGGCAGCTTCGCTTGCGGATCACGCAGGGCAGGTGAGTTTTCCCGGCGGGCGAGTGGAGGAGGACGACAAGTCGCCAGCCCACGCCGCGCTTCGCGAGGCGGAGGAAGAGGTAGGCCTGGAAGCGAGCCGTGTCGAGGTGATCGGTGAGCTGCCGCACTACCTTACGTCATCCGGCTTCCGCGTGCATCCCATCGTGGGCTGGACTGAGCCACCGATCAAGGTTGCGCCGGATCCCCAGGAGGTCTCCGAGGTTTTCGAGGTGCCGCTCGCCTTCCTGCTGGATGCGCGAAACCACCGGCGCGAGAACGCGCTCTATCGCGGGCAGCCGCGAGAGTTCTGGTCGATGCCGTGGGAGGGCCGCTATATCTGGGGCGCGACGGCGGGAATGCTCGTCACGTTTCAGCGCATCGTGGCGCGCTGAGCCTGTTCAGGCGACGAGGTTGCCTGAGCTCGCTGGGCTCTTGGCGTCCCGCTTGGCAGCGAGAATGTCCTGCACCAGCTCGAGCCCTGTCTTGTTGCACGGGGGGAGGCGCACATCCGTGGTGCCGAGCGGCGTGGTGCGGGATCCCCATTGGATGAGGTGCGCGCAGTACGTGAGGCCGCCCCCGAAAGCGGGCGCGAGAATTCGCGAGCCCGGTTGGACGCGCCCCTCCTCGATCGCTTCCACCAGCGCGACCGGCACGGTGCCCGAGGACATGTTTCCGTACCGCTGAACGGTGAGAAACACTTTCTCCGGCGGGGCACCGACGCGCTTGCCCACCGCCTCGATGATGCGAAGGTTCGCCTGGTGAGGCACAACAAGGTCTACGTCCGGCACGCCAAGGCCGGCACGCCGCAGCGCCTCGGCGGAGGCTTCCGCCATCCCCAGCACGGCGCGCTTGAAGATCTCCGGACCTTCGAAGTTCCACGTGGTCGTGCCGACGGCGATGCCCTGGTTTGCGTAGGCAGCGCCCATGCCACGCACGCGAAGAATGGAGCGCACGTCCGCGTAGCAGCCCAGCTTTTCGGCGAGCAGGCCTGTCTTCTCCTCGGTCGCCTGTAGAACGACCGCTGCTGCGCCGTCACCAAACAGCACGGCCGTGGCGCGGTCAGTCCAATCGAGGAACGGCGTCAGCACTTCGACGCCGACGACGACGGCATTCCTCACAACACCAGTGCGGATCATGGCGGTGGCGGTGGTGAGCGCGTAGAGAAAGCTCGTGCATGCCGTGTTCACGTCCATGGCGGCGGCGTTGGTCGCGCCGAGCAGGTTCTGGACGCCGGAGGCGCTGTTGGGCACCTGTTCGTCCTCGGAGCAGGTGCCCAGAATGACGAGATCCACGTCCTTCGCGTCGAGACCCGCACAGGCAAGCGCGCGCGAGGCAGCCACGTAGGAAAGCTGCGTGAGCGGCACGTGCGAAATGCGCCGTTCGCGAATGCCCGTGCGCGAGACGATCCACTCGTCATCCGTCTCGAGGAAGGTGGCGAGGTCTGCGTTGGTGAGCTTGGCCGGGGGGAGGCACTTGCCCCAGCCAGTGATGGCCGCGTAGGTCATTGGAATGGGTTTGGGCGGCGCCGCGCCGAAGCGCGATTCGGGCAGCTATCATAGCAGCGACTGACGGCTTTCCCGGGCATGCCCGGCCCCCATGAAACGACTCCTTCGCCACGGTTTGCTGGCGCTCGTTTGCGTCCTTGTGCTGGGCGCCTGTTCCCAGGCGACGCGCATTGCCTATTCGAACGCCACGTCGCTCGCCATTTGGTACATCGACGACTGGTTCGACCTGCGTGAGGAGCAGCGCGATTGGCTGAAGGCTCGGCTGAATCGTTACTTCGCGTGGCACCGCGCGAACGAATTGCCCGCCTACGAGAAGTTGCTGCTGGACGCGGCGGGGCAGGCGGGCACGCGGGTCACCGAGGAGGATGTGCGCCGTATTTATGGCGACGTTCGCAAGCTCACCACCCGTGCGGTCGAGCAGGCGTTGCCGGACATGGCCGAGTTCCTGCTGAAGATGCAGCCGGAGCAGGTTGCGTACCTCGAGAAGAAGTACGCGGACGAGAACGCCAAGGCGCTGAAGCAGGCGGGGCGCAAGTCTGCCCTCGAGCGGCAGGAGGTTCGTGCCAAGCGCTTCATCGAGCGCATCGAGGATTGGACGGGCAGGCTTTCGCCGGGTCAGCGTGAGTTGGTGCGCACGCGGCTCGCGGTGCTGCCCGATATCACCGACGAATGGCTCGCGGATCGCCGCCAGCGACAGGCCGACACGATTGCCATCATGCGTAACCGCCCCTCGCGGGACGAGGCCATCAAGTCCCTGCGCCGTCTGATGCTGGAGTCAGACGCCTGGCGCAAGCCCGAGTACGCTGCCAAGGTGAAGGCGCGCGACGAGCAGACGATTGCGATGATCGTGGCCCTCGAGGCCACGTTGACCGCCGAGCAGCGGCTGAAGCTGCGCAAGAAGATCGCGGGGTATGCGGCGGATGTGGCTTATTTGATGCTGCCGAGCTAAGGCGCCATTAGTGTAGGCTCGGCGTAGTCCCAGATAAAACGCGCGTCATCACAACCCGTTGACGAGACCCGAGACCAGCTACAGCCGCTTGAGCGCTTCCATCGCCGCGACCAGGCGAGAGCGAATGCCCGGCTCGAAAGCGGAGTGGCCGGCATCCGGCACCACGTGGTATTCGGCTTCGGGCCAAGCGCGGTGCAGCGCCTCTGCCGAGGCGGGCGGGCACACCACGTCGTAGCGGCCCTGGACGATCACGCCGGGAATGGAGCGCACGCGCCCGATGTTCGCGAGCAGGGCGTTCTCGGGCAGAAACAACTTGGCGGTGAAGTAATGCGCCTCGATTCGGGCGAGTGACAGGGCTACGCGGTCGGATGCCGAATCGGCCAGCAGCGCCGGGTTGGGCAGCAGCGTCGAACACCCGCCCTCGTAGACGCTCCAGCGCCGCGCCGCCGGCAAGTGAGTTGCCGGGTCCGGGCTCATCAGGCGACGGTGATAGGCGGCGAGGAGGTCGCCACGCTCAGCCTCGGGGATGAACTCGGCGAACTCCCGCCACCGCTCCGGGAAAAAGGAGCGCATCCCGTACAGGAACCACTCAACCTCCGTCGGCATGCCGAGGAAAATGCCGCGCAGCACGAGTGCCATCGCGCGCTCGGGATTCTCCTCGGCATAGGCGAGTGCAAGCGTTGCGCCCCACGAGCCGCCGAAGACGATCCATCGCTCGATGCGCAGGTGGTCGCGCAATCGCTCGATGTCGGCGACCAGGTGGGCGGTGGTGTTTGCGGCCACGCTTGCCACGGGAGTCGAGCGCCCAGCGCCGCGCTGGTCGAAGATGATGATCCGGTAATGCGTGGGGTCGAAGAACTGCCGGTGCACGGCGGAGGCGCCAGCGCCAGGGCCGCCGTGGAGCAACACGACTGGCACGCCGTCCGAGCGGCCGCTTTCCTCCCAATAGAGCGAGTGGCCATCGCCCACCGCGAGGCGGCCGGTGCGGCGAGGCTCGATGGGTGGGAAAAGCGTCTGCGTGTCGCCGGCCGGTCGACGGGAATCCACGGGCATGGCGCAAAAGGTTATCAGAGCCACAGGGGAAAGCCGCTACACTCCGTGGCCATTGCAGCCTTGCGGGAGCGCCTTGCTCTATCACCTGTACGACTTTCAGCGCGCGGCGATGGAGCCTTGGGGCCAACTTGCCCGCACGCTCGGCGCCTGGCAGACGCACCCCGCCAATCCCCTCGCTTCGCACCCGGCGGCTAGGCACGCCTCGGCTTCCCTGCAACTGTTCGAGCGGCTCGCCCAACGGTACGAGCGGCCCGCCTTTGGCGTGCACTCGGTTCGCGTGGAGGGAAGGCTGGTGGCCGTTCGCGAAGAAATCGTCGCCGAGCGCACGTTCTGCCGGCTGCGGCATTTCGCGAAGGCCGGTATCCGTCCGCAGCCTAAGGTGCTGCTCTGCGCTCCCCTTTCGGGCCATTTCGCCACTCTTCTGCGCGACACTCTGCGCACCCTCCTCGCTGATCACGATGTCTGGATCACGGATTGGAACGACGCGAAGGAGGTGCCCACCGAGCGCGGCGCGTTCACGTTCGACGATTATGTGGGCTACGTCCGAGAGTTCCTGGCGCTGCTCGGGCCTGAACTGCATGTGGTCTCTGTATGCCAGCCCGCCGTACCGGTGCTGGCAGCGCTTGCGCTCGATGCCGTGGAGGGCCGCAAGCCGCCGCGATCGGTCACGCTGATAGGGGGCCCTGTCGATACGCGCGTCGGCCCGACCGCGGTGAGCGAGTTCAGTCGTACGCACCCGATCGAGTGGTTCGAGTCGCATGTGATCCAGCGCGTGCCCTGGCGCTACCCGGGGCACATGCGGCGCGTGTACCCCGGCTTTCTCCAGTTCGCGGGCTTCGTGGCGATGAACCCGATGCGCCACCTCGATTCGCACGCGCAGTTCTGGAATCACCTGGTCGCGGGTGATGGCGAGGGCGCGGATGCGCACCGGCACTTCTACGACGAATACAACGCGGTGATGGACCTGCCGGCGGAGTATTACCTTGACACCATCGAGCGCGTGTTCCACCGGCATGCGCTGCCGAAAGGTGATCTCGTCGTTTCGGGCGAGCGCGTTCGGCTGGAGAAAATCAAGGGCACCTCGCTTCTCACCATCGAGGGCGAGTTGGACGACATTTCCGGGCCAGGGCAGACGAAGGCGGCGCTGGGATTATGTCGGGGGGTTCCCGATTCCAGAAAATCCCATTTCACTGCACCAGGCGTCGGGCATTTCGGGATTTTTTCGGGGAGGGCGTTTCGAGAGCGGATCTATCCCCGGGTTAGGGTTTGCCTTGCGCAACGGGAGGGCGGTCTCCGACGCGCCTGAGGCCGTGAGGCCGGGGTCAGAAGGGCAGCTTGCGGCCCGGCAGTGCGTCCCCCAGCACGCGCCGGAAGTCCCCCTGAATTCGGGAGATTGCCTCGGCCGTATCTGCTTCGAAGCGCAGGACCACCACGGGGGTGGTGTTGGAGGCGCGCATGAGGCCGAAGCCGTCGGGGTATTCCACGCGCAGGCCGTCAAGGGTGATGACCTCGGTGGCGCCCGAGAATTTCGCCGTCTTTTGCAGTTGGTTGATCAGCGCATGGTTCTCGCCTTCCTTGTCCAAAGCGAGGTTGAGCTCCGGCGTCGACACGGAATCCGGCAGCCCTTCAAGCGCCTGGGTGACATCCGGCGCGCGAGAGAGAATCTCCAGCAGCCGCGCGCCGGCATAGAGCCCGTCGTCGAAACCGTACCAGCGCTCCTTGAAGAAGAGGTGCCCGCTCATCTCGCCAGCGAGCGGCGCACCGGTTTCCTTCAGCTTCGCCTTGATGAGCGAGTGGCCCGTTTTCCAGAGCAGGGGCTCGCCGCCGTGGGCGCGAATCCACGGAAACAGCTGGCGGGTGCATTTCACGTCGAAAATGATCTGCGCGCCCTTGTTCCGCTGCAGCACGTCCGCCGCAAAGAGCATCAGCTGGCGATCCGGATAGATGATGCGTCCGTTCTTGGTGACCACGCCGAGGCGGTCGCCATCGCCGTCGAAGGCGAGGCCCACTTCCGCGTGGCCTGCTCGCACGGCGGCGATGAGGTCCTCGAGATTTTCGGGCTTCGAGGGGTCGGGATGGTGGTTCGGAAAACTCCCATCCACGTCGCAGAAGAGCTCCTGCACCTCGCAGCCGAGCCGACGGAAGAGATCTGGCGCGATGGCGCCCGGCGAACCGTTGCCGCAGTCGATCACCACGCGCATCAGGCGGCCGAGCTTCACGTCCCCGGCGATGCGGTCGAGATAAGCGGGCTTGATGTCGAGGCTCTCGGCCTTGCCGGTGCCGGTGGCGAAGTCGCCGGATTCGACGAGCTTCCGCAGCGATTGAATCGCCTC
This sequence comes from Burkholderiales bacterium, assembly GCA_017853245.1. GTDB lineage: Bacteria > Pseudomonadota > Gammaproteobacteria > Burkholderiales > Usitatibacteraceae > FEB-7. Next base: position 12,480 of record JAFMJY010000012.1, read on the forward strand.
GGACGCCAGCGTGTCGCCCGCGACCATCACCTTCAGGCCGTTGTACTCCGGCGGGTTGTGGCTGCCGGTGACCATGACGCCGCTGCCGGTGCCGAGCTCGTAGGTGGCGAAATACACCATGGGCGTTGCGCACACGCCAATGTCGGTGACATCCATGCCCGCGGCATTGAGCCCGCGGGTGAGGGCGGCGACAAGCGAGGGGCCGGAGAGGCGGCCGTCACGCCCGACCACGAAGCGCTTCACGCCCTTCGCCTTGCCCAGGGTACCCAGCGCCTGGCCGATGCGCTCGACGGCGCTTTCGGTAAGCGTCTTGCCCACGATGCCGCGGATGTCGTAAGCCTTGAAGATCTCGGGGGCGACCGTATTGGACATGGGGTTCACTCGCTCGGATCGAGAAAGCGCATGAGGCGCGCGGGAAGCCAGGCGATGTGCCCGGGGAAGGTGCCGGCGACGAAGCCCACGTGGCCGCCGGTCGAGGGGAATTCTACCGTGACAGCAGGGGAGACCTCGCTCGCCGTCGGTAGCGCGTGCGCGGGCAGGAAGGGGTCATCTCTTGCGTTCAACAGCAGCGTCGGCACTGCGACGTTGCGAAGGCCTGGTTTGGCACTCGCGCGAGTCCAGTAGTCATCCGTGCCGAGGTAGCCATGAATGGGGGCGGTGTACACGTCGTCGAACTCGCGAAGCGTTCGCGCGCGATGCATGCGCTCGACGTCGAAGCTTCCCGGAAATCGACGGTGCTTGTCGGCGGCGCGGGCCTTCATGGTCGAGAGGAAATGCCGCGCATACACCTTGCAGAAGCCGTGTTCGAGCGCCTCACCTGCCGCCATGAGGTCGACAGGGGCGGATATCGCGGCCGCCCGAGCCAGAATGGGATGAGCGTTTGCTCCCTGTTCGCCGAGCCACTTGAGCAGCGCGTTGCCGCCAAGCGAGACGCCGGCGGCGAGCAGCCGGGCACGGCCAGCACGCGCGCTGAAGCGCTTCAGGGCCCAGCCAATCTCTGCGGCATCGCCCGAGTGATAGGCGCGTGCCAGGCGATTGGGCTCGCCGCCACAGCCGCGGAAGTTGAATACGGCGCCCCGCCAGCCGGCGTTCGCGACGTGCTGCATGAGCATGCGGGCGTAAGGCGAGCGCGACGAGCCCTCGAGGCCATGGAACAGAACCAGCAGCGGCGACTCGGCAGGCCCATCCACGTGGTCGATGTCGACGAAGTCGCCATCGGGCGTGTCCCACCGCTCTCGACGATAAGCTACCGCCGGGGCGCGCGCGAAGAGCGAGCCGTAGACCGTTTGCGCGTGCGGATTGCGCAGCCAGCCGGGCGCTTCGTAGTCGCTGCGAGTCACGGCAAGCTGAAGGCGTGAACGCCGTCCGCGCGCTTCGCGCCGATGTTGGCCAGGAATGGCGCGAGGTCGGCCTCGCGGCCTGGCTCCGCCTTCGCCTCGCCCGTAAAGGCGGCCTTCCCTGCCGCGCTCAAAGTGCCGTTGCCAGTGAGGGCAAGCGGGCCGCGTTGCGTGGCGAGCATGAGCTTCGCCGGGCCGCCTTCGCCGGCGAGCGACAATCGCCAGGTGCCCAGTGGCTGCACGGTGGAGAGCGACAGGCCGGCATCGGCCCATTCCACGACGCCGCCACCGTTGAAGCCGGCGCGGTCGACGCGAAGGGACGGAACGCGAAGCGCAATGCGACCCGTGGGGTTCCACGAGCCCAACAGCGAATGGAAGGAAGCGAGCGCGCTGGCGGGGCCATCGACCGTCGCGTCCCTGAGGTGCCAGTCGAAGGGTGAGCGACCCACCGTCAGTGTCCCGGAAAGGCCTGCAGCCTTCGCTTGCACGCCGACGGCGAGTTGCCCGCGAAAAAGCGCTAGCGCGTGCCAATCCCACTGAGCGCGGTCGATGGTGATTGGGGGGAGGTCAGGCAGGCTCAGGCGTACCGTGGCAGAGCCACTGAACACGCTTCCCGCAGGGTGCGCGAGGGCCACGGAGCCTTGCGTCCAACCTGTCACGCGGGGGGCGATGAGCGAGGCCGGCAGCGTCGCCACCAGCGAAATCAGGTAAGCCGCCGCGCCAACGGCGACGATCGCCTTGACGCGCATGTCAGGGCCTGGCGACGACGATCTCGGCGCGCACGCGCCCGGTGGTCGGAAGCGCATCGACGGTGGCGGACTCCACCGAGAAACCATGGGCGGCTTGCGTGCGCTCGACAAAGGCGATCACGGCGTTCCAACTCGCATCGGCGACCGTGAGGCGGATGCGGCGTGTGTCGAGCGCGCTTGTCGCTGCGCCCGGCAGGCCCTGCGTAAACGTACCGGAGGCCAGCAGCGCCGCGGGGGCGAGGGGCGCCTCTCGTGCCGGCAGCGTGCGCAGCCGCTTCACCTCGTCTGCTTCCAGCCGCATCTGGGCGACGGATGCGCGCAGCCCGGGGAGCTCGGCGGCAAGGCGCGTGCGGGCGCGCTCCAGCGGAAGCCAGATCAGCGCGACAATCAGGATGGCGGCCAGCACAGTGGCGGTGATCGAGATTGCGGCTCGCTCCCGCGGAGAGCGGGCGGCCCAGAGCGTGGCCAGCGTGCTCACGGGTTGCGCGCCTCCCGTTGCACGTCGGCCCTGCCGTTGGCGTACGTGAGTTTCTTCACGGGCACGGGGCCAGCTTGCACTGCTTCGGCAGCGGCCGACAAAAACTCGCTCGATGCACCTTCCCCCCGGGATCGCCGAAGGTCCGCGAGGTTGCGGCGCATCTGGAGCGCCGGGTCGACCACGGTTCGCGCCTCGGGGAACGCAGCGCGGAACAGGGCTTCGCGCTCGGTTTCCAGCGCCCCGCGCTCGCTTTCCAACCGCCACGTGTCGAATCCGACGAGCCCAAGGGACAGCACGGCCACGGCGACGGCCAGTGCCCACGTGGCCCGAGGAAGCGCAAAGCGCTGACTCGGAGATTCGCTGCGCGTCAGTTCTCCGGTAAGGAGGTCGATTGCGTGCGAAGCAAGGGGCCCGGCAAGCGCATTGCCCAGGGATTCCACGGTAACGGGCCGCTCGAGCGCACCCTCCCAGGCCTTGGCATCAGGAATCGCAACGCCTTCGCTTGCCTGTACCCGAATGCTGCCGGGCAGTAAGCCCCGGTCCCGCGCCTCGTTCAGCGCCACCCGTACGGAAAAAGGCGGTGCGCCATCCATTGGCGGGTCGAATGCCGTTGCGTAGCCGTTACTCTCGACCAGGAACGCCGCCTCCTTTGCAAGTCGCACATGCCAAGCCGAATCCGTGTCAGGCACCAACGCGGATTCGCAGACGACACGGGCGATGCGGTGGCCGTGAGAGCGTGCCCAGGCCAGGCCGGCTTCGAGCCAAGTGCGGTCGACCACAGCCACCAGCGTGGCGCCATCCGCGACTGCGGGGCCCGGCACGGCGTGGATCTGGGAAGGGTCGGCAAGGAGCTTGTCTTCCACGGCATAGGGGAGCAGCTCCCGTAGCGTCGAGGCGCCGACCTTGGGCAGCTTCAGGCGCGCGAACAGCACGCGCGAGGCGGGGAGAATCAGGTCGACGGGCTCGCCAACCGGGACCGAGCCAATAGCCGATATGCCTTCGCGACTCGCCGCACCGTGCGCGTCGACAAGACACCAGGCCGCGGGCGTGTCGGCGCCGGGCCGGTCGATCGGTGGCAGGAGGAGGCGAAGGGGCATGGGCAGCGGCGGGAGCGCCCTCAGAAGAGCGAGCGCCGCCAAATTATAGCGGTGGGCCCTGGTGGAGCTGCGGGCTGCGACGGCTCCGCGCCGCCACGCCGCACGAGCGCCTCCTCGCCCACGAGCACGTCGTCCTGCTCGACGCGCACGAAGACCAGGAAGTGGCTCGAGCGCATGCCCAGCAGCGATTGGGCAGGCTCGCGCTTGGCGCCTTCGGCCAGCTCGAACATCTCGTCGAGCGATTGGAACGGCTTTTCGCTGCGCCGGGCCGCGATGCGCGCCACAGCCGCGGGGGATGCCCCGTCAAGATAAGCCGCCAGCACCTCGACGCTCGCCGTATTGATGTTGACTACCGTGCGGGCCGGCAGCGCGCTTACGTGCGGCGCCAGGCGCGACACCACGGCGCGGTCGAAGCCGCGAACGCGGTAGAGCTCTTCCACCTGCGTCATCGGCTGGTTCGCCGCGCGATAGGGGCGGGGCGCGGCGAGGTAATACGCATCCTCGGCACCGCCCTCGCCACCCACCGTGGAATCGGCGTCAATCCAATCGGCGACGGCGTCGGCAAGGCGAGGATCGATGCCGAGCCCCTCCAGCAGTCGGCGGAAGATCGCGATGTCGGCATCGCTTCGATTTCCGTCGCGCACGAGATTGTTCAGGTTGAAGCGCCCCTGCGCGTCGCTGATGGCCCCGCTCACCACGGCGCGCTCGACCGGTAGCCCCGCGATTGGTTGAGCCCACGGCTCGGAGAGCGCGTCGATGCTGGTGCGCTTGCCGTCCTCGGCAAGAATCCCGCGCGCCCAATCGATGCCGGCGCGGGCGAATGCGTCCGCTTGCGCCCGACCGCTCACCAGCGCCGCCTGATTGAGCGTCGAGGACTGCTGCGCGAGCAGGTAGGCGGCGGTCGCGGCAGCGATCGCGGCAACGAGGATGGCGGTGACGGCAGCGACGCCACGTTGGGTTCGTTTCATCGCGTGACGTCCACCAGTCGAACGATCTTGTCGCCGGTCGTGAGTTCGAGCGTCATTTCGACGGCAGCCGGGAGTTTGTCGTTGCTGCCCGGCATGCCCCATTCGTCGCGCCAGGCTCCTTGTGCATCCAGAAACCGAAAGGCGAGCGCCTTGGCGCCGTCGAAGACGGGAACCGGCTCGGGCAGCGCGCGCGGCGCGGCGTCCGGCGCGGGCCACGAGAGGCGCTCGATGCGCGAACCGTCGAGGCGGTAGGCGATGCGTTGAGGGGCTGCGAGGGGATTGGCGTGCAGCGGCGCGCCCGATCGGGTGATCGCAAGCCCGCGTGCCGTGGTGCCGCCCAGGTCCACGAGGGAGGACACGGGGGCGAGCGTCGTCCCGGAGGGCCCTGTGGCCCGACGGTCCAGCGTGGCCCGCACGTCGCGCTCTATCCGCCCGACGAGGAGCGCCACGTCGCGCCACAGTCGCGCCTCGCGATCCAGCGACTCGCGAGCCTCAAGGAGCGAGGTGAGCCCGCGGTAGGCGAAGGCCGAGACGATGGCGAAAAGCGCCAGCGCTACCAGCAGTTCGACGAGCGTGAAAGCGCGGGGGCGACTCATGGCTGGCCGATGAACGCCGTGAGCGTGGCGAGCGTGCGGCCCGGGTCGCGGGCGTCGGCCACCGCGAGGTCAATGCGCCGAATCGCCGGGTTCGCCGTGTCAGACACGGTTTCGGCAATGGTCAGGGGGAGGGCGCCCTGCTTCACGGAAATCGTCGACGTGGCGGGCTGGGGGAAAAGCTGGCGCGCGCGGAGCTCGGCGATGCGATTTTCCGCCGCCCAGGTTGCGAGGAGGCGGCCGCGGGTGTCTCGCGCGCCATCGGTCGCGAGCGAGCCGGCGCGGGCTGCAGCAGCGAGCGCAACAGCAAGGATCGCCACGGCGACGAGAATCTCGACCAGCGTAAACCCGCGCTCGGAGCTCATCGCGCCTCGAGGCGGATGCTGCCACCGGCATCGCCCGTGATGGCGGGCTTCTCGTCGCGATACGCGAGCCCGATCCGAAACGGAATGCCCAGGCCGTCGGGCAGGAACAGCAGCGGCTCACGGGGATTCACGTTCTCCCCGTCGATGGCGAGCGAGGCCACGTGCAGGCCGGCGGGCAGGGCGCGATCGCGGCCCGAAACGGGCTTCCATTCGCGGCCTTCTCCGAGGCGCATCACCTGCAGACGATTGTCGGCCAGCACCACGGCAGTGGGCCGCCCGCCGAGCCAAGCATCGTCGCGGGCGCGCTCGATGTCGAGCGCCAGCAGCGAGGCTTCGCGACGCGCTGTTTCCGAATCGCTTGGTGCGAGGTTCACGGCCGCCAGCGCCAGCACCACGCCGGCGATGACGAGAATCACCAGCAGCTCGACGAGCGTGAACCCCCGCGCGGGCCGGGGGGCCGCCTCAATCCCAGTTGCCGATGTCCGCGCCACGCCCGTCGCCCCCGCGCGCCTTGTCCGCCCCAAGGCTGAAGACGTCGATCTCGCCGCGAACGCCCGGGTTCAGGAACTGGTAGTCGCTGCCCCACGGGTCCTTTGGCAGCCGCTCGAGGTAGCCGCCGGATTTCCAGTTCGCTGGCGCGGGCTCGGCCGTCGGGCGCTGCACCAGGGCGGCGAGGCCCTGGTCGGTGCTGGGGTAGAAGCCGTTGTCGAGGCGGTAGAGCTTCAGCGCCTGGACGATGGCGCCCACGTCCGTCTTGGCGGCCACGCGCTTGGCTTCGTCCGGCCGGTCGAGGATGCGTGGCACGACGATGGCGGCCAAGATGCCGAGGATCGCCACCACCACCAGCACTTCGATGAGCGTGAAGCCGTGATTGGCGTTTCGGTTGGTCATCGTCCCACCAGTTGGTTGAGGTTGAAGAGCGGCAAGAGAATGGCGAGCACGATGGCGAGCACGAGCAGGCCCATCAGCACCACGAGCGCGGGCTCCAGCACCGCTACGGCGGCGGCCATCCGTGTCGAGAGCGTGGCCTGCTGCTGGCGGGCGGCGCGGTCGAGCGCTTCATCGAGCTTGCCGGTGGATTCCCCACCGGCGATCAGGTGAACCATCACCGGCGGAAAGGCATCCGTCGCCGCCAGCGCGCGGGAGAGTGGCATGCCCTCACGAACGCCTCGGGCGGCGCCCTCAAGCGCTTCGCGCATCGGGATCAGCGTCATCACACCGCCTCCCGCTTCGAGCGCGGTGAGCAGGGGCACGCGGCTGCCGACGAGGATCGCAAGCGTGGCGGCAAGCCGGGTGCTGTCGAGCTGCCGCAACAGCCTGCCCAGCCCTGGAGCGCGCCAGAGGAGTTCGTGAATGCGTGCGCGAGGAGCGGGGCGCTTGAGAGCCATTCGCAGGCTGACGAGCGCGGCCACCGCCAGCAGAGCCAGCGCGGGCCAGGCAGCCTGAAGGAATGACGAGAGCGCGATGAGCCCACGTGTGAGCAGTGGCAGCGTCTCCTTCGCGTGCGCATACACGGAGACCACCTGCGGCACCACGTAGGCGAGCAGCGCCACGACGACTGCCACGGCGACCATCAGCACGATCGACGGATAGATGAGCGCCAGCGACAGGCGGCTGGCGAGCGCCTGGCGCTCCTCGAGGTAATCGGCGAGGCGGGACAGCACGCGCGCGAGCTGGCCTGACGACTCACCCGCCGCAATCAGTGTGCGATACAGCTCGGGAAAAATGCGAGGGAAGGATTCCAGCGCGCGCGCAATTGTGGAGCCAGCGACGACCTCGCCGCGCAGGGCGGCGAGCACCTGCCGCTCACGCTCGCTTTCAGCCTGCTCGATCAGCGCGTTGAACGCTTGCTCGACCGTGAGGCCGGCTTCGATGAGGCTCGCAAGGCTGCGGGTGAGGCGCGTGAGCTCGGCGCGGGAAAGCGACACGGCACGAAATCGGGAGCCTCGCGCCGGGTCGTTGGCGGCGATGGCCTCGACCAGATGCGGCGTGAGGCCCTGCTCGCGCAGCAGCGAGCGCGCCTGGCGCGCGCTGTCGGCCTCCAGCACGCCTCGGTGCAGCTTGCCGTCGAGGTTGTACGCCTGGTAGCGAAAGCCCGCCATCGCGTGCGGGCCGGCTAGGTGCGCGTGACGCGCAGCACTTCCTCGAGCGAGGTGGTGCCGTCGGCGACCCAGCGCAGGCCGTCCTCGCGCAGGCGCGCCATGCCCTGGCGAACGGCATGCTCGCGCAACGCCCGCTCGTCTAGCCCCGTGTGCACGAGGCGGCGAAGCTCGTCGTCGGCCACCAACAACTCATAGATGCCGGTGCGGCCCTTGTAGCCGGTGAAGTTGCAGGCTGCGCACCCGACCGCGCGGTAGACCCGCTCGGGTGCCGACGGGCCAAAGAGGGAACGCTCGACCGAATCGAGCTCGGCTGGCGCCTTGCAGGCCGGGCAGAGCTTGCGCACCAGGCGCTGGGCCAGCACTCCGGAGAGCGTCGAGGCGAGCAGGAAGGGCTCGATACCCATGTCAGCCAGGCGCGTCACCGCGCCGGGGGCATCGTTCGTGTGCAGCGTGGCCAGCACCAGGTGCCCCGTGAGGGAGGCCTGCACGGCAATCTGAGCCGTTTCCAGATCGCGAATCTCGCCCACCATCACCACATCCGGATCCTGGCGCAGGATGGCGCGGAGCGCCCGCGCGAAGGTCATGTCGATGCGCGGGTTGACCGGCGTCTGGCCGATGCCATCCAGCTCGTATTCGATCGGGTCCTCGACGGTGAGGATATTGCGGGTCTTCCGGTCGAGCCGTGTGAGCGCCGCATAGAGCGTAGTCGTCTTGCCCGAGCCCGTGGGCCCGGTGACGAGGAAGATGCCGTTGGGCTGCCCGAGAATCGCATCGACGCGGCCTCGCGTGGGCTCATCCATGCCGAGCGCATCGAGCGTCAATCTCCCGGCCTGCTTGTCGAGCAGGCGCAGAACCACGCGCTCGCCGTTGGCGGTGGGAATGGTGGAGACGCGCACGTCGATCGGCCGGCCCGCCACGCGGAGCGCAATGCGGCCATCCTGCGGCAGGCGCTTCTCGGCGATGTCCAGCGAGGCCATGACCTTGATGCGCGAGACCATGGCCGGGTGCAGCCCGCGGCGGGGCTCGACCACGTCCCGGAGCGTGCCGTCGACGCGGAAGCGCACCAGCGCCCGCTGCTCGAAGATTTCGAGGTGAATGTCGGAAGCGCCTTCCCGCGCCGCCTGCGTGAGCAGCGCGTTGATCAGCCGGATGATCGGCGCGTCGTTCTCGGCCTCCAGCAGATCCGCGACTTCCGGCACGGACTCAGAGAGCTTGGCGAGGTCGAGCGACTCGCCCAGGTCCTCGACGATGGTCTCGGCGGCGTTGGGCTCGCGCGTGTAGGCAAGCGTGAGGCAATGCTCGAATTCCTCTGCGGTCAGCAACATCTCGCGCAGGGGCTTGCCGGCCATTCGGCGTACTTCAGCGAGGGTTGAAGCCTGCGGGTTGGGCCGCAGCCACACTTCCATCGCGCCGCTCGCCACGCGCGCGGCGATCACGCCCTTGGCCTTCGCGAATGGGTAGGGCAGCAGGCGTACGGTGGCGGGATCGAGGTCCTGCGGGTTCACGGTGCGGGGCAGCGGCGCGGTCATGGCGCGGCGTGGGTCACTTGCCGATTGGCGGGAGTTGCTGTGGCGGCACGGCGGGCAACAGGAGGTTCGCGTCCGACCCCATGGTGCCCTGCAGGCCGCGGATGTAGTCGTAGCGCTCGCTGGTGAGCGCGCGCGCCGAGGGCCCGTCGCGCAGCACGTGCGGCCGCAGGAAGACCATGAGATTCGTCTTCTTGGAGCTTCGAGACTCGTACTTGAAGAACGAGCCGATGAAGGGGATGTCGCCCAGCAGCGGCACCTTGTCGATGGAGGCCTGCTGGTCGTCCTGGATGAGGCCGCCCAGCACGATGATCTGCCCGTCGTCGACGAGCACGGTGGACTCCAGCGCGCGCTTGTTGGTGATGAGGTCGGCGCCCTTGACCGTGGCATCCCTCGAGATCGATGACACCTCCTGGAAGATGCCGAGCTTCACGGTGCCCGCCTCGGTGATCTGCGGTCGCACGCGCAGCGTGAGCCCGATGTCCTTGCGCTCGATGGTCTGGAACGGGTTGGTGGCGCTGGTGGCAGAGGGCGTGTAGCTGCCGGTGATGAAGGGCACGTTCTGGCCCACCAGCAGCTTGGCCTCTTCGTTGTCGAGCGTCAGCACGTTCGGCGTCGAGAGCACGTTGACGTTCGCATCGCCCTGCAGCGCGCGCGCGAGCAAGCCCAGGTTCAGCACCTCGATGCTGGTGCCGTTCGGCCCCGGAATGCGAACGGTGCCGTTCACCACGCCTACGTTGAGGCCGGTGCCGAGGGTGGCGAGGTTCTGCGCGAGCCCGACGATGTTGGTGCCTGGTGAGGTAGTGGCCGAGGGGCTCGTGGAGAAGTTGGTGCCGCCGATGATCTGGCGCCCATCGCGGTTCAGGCCCGATAGGCCCTGGAACTGCACGCCCACTTCCGCTGAGCGGCCTGTCTGCACCTCGACGATGAGCGCTTCCACCAAGACCTGGGCGCGGCGCACGTCGAGCTTGTCGATCACGGCACGGAGCGAGCGATACGTGGGCTCCGGCGCGGTGATGAGCAGCGAGTTGGTTGGCGGGTAGGCCTGAATGATCGAGGCGGGGGCGGCCGGCGCGCTGAGCGTTGCAGCCTGCGTTGCGCCGCCCATGGGCGCATTGCTTCCTGGCGTGGTTGGTGCCGGTGACGAAGCAGGCGCAGCTGCCGTGCGCGTCACTCGCTCACCGGAGAGGAGGCCACGCAGGACGTCGGCGATGCGCTCGGCCTCGGCGTTGCGCAGGTGCACGACGTGAATATTGCCGGCGCCGGCGCCCGGCACATCGAGGCCAGCGGCAAGAGCGCGGATGCGCTCGGCGAGCGCCGGGCTGTCCGAGCGCAGGATCAGGCTGTTGGTGCGCGCATCCACGCCGAGCGAGACGCGCGGGCTCGCTCCGGGAGTGCTGGCGTTCGCGGCAGTCTCGGGGACGACGCTGCGCAGCACCTGGGCCACGTCGATCGCTGAAGCGTGTTTCAGCGCGATCAGCTGCGGCTCGGTGCTCGACGGCTGGTCGATGGCGCGGATCACCGCTTCGACGCGCCGCACGTTCTCCGCGTAGTCGGTGATGATGATGGCGTTGTTCCCCGGGTAAGCCGCCAGAAAATTGTTGGGTGGCACCAGCGGGCGAATGGCTGCCACGAGTTGCGGGGCAGACTCATTCTGCAGGATGAAGACCCGCGTCACCATGCGCTCTCCGCGTGCCTTGCCGGCCGCGTCTCCCACCGGAGTCGATTGCGTCTTGGCGTCCGCTTCCGGGACGATGCGGACAAAGCCGTCCCCGGTCTCCAGCGCCGCGAAACCCTGGGTGCGCAGCACCGACAGCAGCATCGGATAGAGCAAGTCCTTCGGCACCGGCTTCTCGGAAACAACGTTCACCGTGCCCTGCACGCGCGGGTCGACGATGAAGTTTTTGCCTGTGTGGGCGCCAACTGCCTTGACGACCGAGGCGATGTCGGCGTTGACGAAGTTCAGGGTCGCCTTGTCCTCGCCCGAGGAGGGCTGAGAGGCGGACGCGACTGCCCCTGCTAATGCCAGAGTCGCGAGGAGAAGGGCGCGTAAGAGGAGGGCGCTCATTTGATCAACATTGTTTGATAGGCTCTATCTTAAGCCAACCAAGGCGGTCGGCATTTAAGCCTGCCGCAAACCCAGCCTGGCGGCTGCCCGCCGATATCCCGAGGTGCGGGGAGGAATGATGAGTCGAGGTAGGAAACACTCTTTCCCGGAGCTGGAGGAGTCGGAGGCCAATCTCTCCGGCAACCCGACTTTTCGTGAGGTGCTCCAGCTGCGCGTCTCGCGACGAGCGTTGCTTCGGGGTTCGGCTGCTTTGTCGTCCTCCGTCATTCTAGGGGCGGGACTGAGCTCATGTGATGTCGGGGGCCAAGGGGAACGCGCTGCCGACATGAACCCTGAGCAAGGCATGGAGCCCGGGCCGATCGATGGTGGTTGGAGGCTCAATTTCGCAGGGATTGCGAAGTCCGTGGAAGATGGTGTCAGCGTGCCGACGGCGCACTCGGCGTCGACGCTCCTTCGCCTCGGGGATCCCATCGCGCCCGGTGTGGCGGAGTTTCGCCACGACGGTTCGGACAGTGCGGCTTCTTTCAGTCAACGCGCGGGCGACTGGCACGACGGCATGCATTACTTCGGCCTGGGGGACTCGGGCCACAGCCCTGAGGCGAGTGATCGGGGGCTTCTCGCCATAAACCATGAAAACATGTCCTCGTCCTACCTTCACGCAGCGGGGCCAACCGTTTCCGGGGGTGTGCGTACCTCTTCTGACGAGGTCCTCAAGGAGATGTACGTACACGGCGTTTCGATTGTGGAGGTCCGTCGCTCACCGGGGGGTTCCTGGGCTGTCCAGCGGGACTCGGCCTTCAATCGGCGGATTCACACGCTGACGGAAATGCAGCTCTCAGGCCCAGCCCGCGCCACGAAATACATGGTGACGCGTTACTCGAAGGAAGGTGTGAGGACCCGCGGAACCATCAACAACTGTGCGTGCGGTTACACCCCGTGGGGAACCTACCTCACATGCGAGGAGAATTTCGCCGGCTACTTCCGGCGCCTGTCCTCCACCGATGATCCGCAGCGCACGGCCAAGGAGCGGGTCGCCTTCTCCCGTTATGGCATTGCCGGGGATGGAGGCCCCCTCTGGGCCACCGTGACCGGTCCGGACCCGGACGGTGTTTACGCTCGATGGGATGCCATGAAGGTGGGCGCGTCGCTGGATGGCGGCGACGACTACCGCAATGTCGCCAACAGCTATGGCTGGGTCGTGGAAATCGATCCCTTCAACCCAGCCTCTGCCCCTAAGAAGCGCACTGCCCTCGGCCGGTTCGCACACGAGGGTGCGTGGCTGGGACCTGTTCGGCCCGGGCAGCCGCTTGTCTGGTACATGGGCGACGACAGTCGGGGTGAGTACATCTATAAGTTCGTGTCCAATGCCGGTTGGGACCCTGCCGACGCGTCGGGGGGGCTCTCCGCAGGGGATAAGTATCTCGACAGCGGGAGGCTATTCGTCGCGAAGTTCCTGTCAGATGGCGCCGGCGAGTGGGCGGAGCTTTCTTTTCTGGCGGGGGCTATTAGATTCAATGCGGCCTATCCGTTCGAGGACCAAGCCGATGTCCTGATCAACGCGAGACTGGCGGCCGATGCCTTGGGTGCCACGAAGATGGATCGTCCGGAGTGGGGTGCGGTCAACCCGATGAACGGGGATGTGTACATGTCGCTGACCAATAACTCGACGCGTACGTTGGCGACCGCCGACCCGGCTAATCCACGGGCCTACACCGACTGGCGTACGACAGGGGAAGGGCAGTCGGGCAACCCGAACGGCCACATTGTCCGCTGGGCGGAGACCGATGGCGTCGCCGGAAAGACTTTCCGCTGGGACATCTTTCTCTTCGGCGCCCGCGCTTCGGTGGCGGACGTCAACATCAACGTTTCGGGCCTGACCGCTGCGAACGACTTCTCGAGCCCGGACGGGTTATGGTTCAGCCGGCGTGGTGTGCTCTGGATTCAGACCGACGACGGCGCCTACACGGATGTGACGAACTGCATGATGCTGGCCTGTCTCCCGGGGGCAGTGGGCGACGGGGCGGCGCGTGCCATTCTCAATCGTGCGGGTTCCGACTCGAGGTTGGTGACGACCAAAGTCGGCGCGCCGATGACCGAAAACAACCTGCGGCGGTTCCTGGTCGGCCCCCGGGGCTGCGAGATCACCGGCATCGCGGAAACGCCCGACGGGAAGTGTCTCTTCGTGAACATTCAACACCCTACGGGCTCCTGGCCCGATGGCGCGGGCAAGCGACCGCGGTCGTCGACGATCGTGATCACGCGCAACGACGGGGGCGGTCTCGGTGCATCCATGGCTTGAAGAGCGAGCGCCAGTAGCGGGCTACACGGCTATGCCGTGTTCTGCGTGCCGTCAGGGAGTGACGGTGTAGTTGAGTTGCAGCAAGCTAGCGCCCCGCTGCACCTCGGCCTGGACCAGGGACGTGGTCGCGAACTGCTGGTGAAGGCGGGCGAGGTCTCCCGCCGACGTGACCGATTGTCCGTTCACCTTGCGAATGACGTCGCCCGGCTGCAGGCCGAGCCTCGCGGCGAGGCTGTTGGGTGGCGCGCCCTCGAGGCGAACGCCGCCGCCTGGCTGCAGGCCAATCTGGCCCAGGAAGTTGAGCTGGCCGGGGTCCCGAAGGGCGGCATCGAGTTCCTTGCGAGAAAACGCGAAGGCGTTGGCGCCGGTCTTCGACACGGCGAGGCGGAATCCCCCGCCCCGAGGCGCCCCGGCCGGCCCTCGGCCCGGTGCGGCCCAGATTTCAAGGTCCACCCGGCCCGGCGCACCTGCACGCTCCACCAGTACGTGGTCGTTCAGCACGCCCGCAAGCTTCACGCCAGGTCGGATTTCCTCGCCGGCGCGCACGGCGAAGTCCTTGCCGCCGGCGTTGAAGATCGCCGAGCCGGAATCGGATTTCGTGGCGGCGACCACGCCTTTCAGGCGCAGGCCGCCAGGGGGCCCGCCCGCGGGGGCATCGCCTGCCATCACGGTGCCGCCGAAGAGCGAGGCGAGCGCGGCGCGATCGAGCCCGGTTGCAGGCGCGGCAGCGGCGATACCCGACGACGACGGGGCCAGCAGCGCCCACGTCCAGCGCGCGAGCACCCAGCCCAGCGCGATCACCAATGCCATGGTGACGAGCGAAGCGAAGAGGCTCTGGCGGCGCGGTGTCGTATCGGGGGTGCTCATGGTGGGCATGGTAGCGGCTTCACTTCGCCCGGGCGCGCGCGCCGACATCGATGTCGACGTACTTCCACGGCTCGTGCGAGAACGGGTGCTTCTTGTAGCCCACGAGCCAGGGCTGCATGAGGATGTTCTGCGCCTTGAAGGTTTCCACCAGCCACGGGCTGTAGACGGCGATGAGCCGCACCATGCGTCCGATGAGGGCGTTGCGCTCGGGCGAATCCGGCATGCGCTTCACCTGCTCGTAGAGCGCGTTGTAGTCTGGGTGGTCGAACATCGCGTAGTTCACCTGCCCGATGGAGCCTTTCCAAAGCAGTTGCAGGAAATTCTCCCCATCGGGGTAGTCGCCGATCCAGCCGTAGCTCCACGACTGCACGCGTCCCGCGATGGCCTGCTTACGCAGCTCCGGCACTTTTTCCACCTTGTTGAAGGTGACGCGAATGCCGATCGCATCCATCGATTTCTTCCACAGCTCGTTTCGCTGCCGCTCGCGGATGGTGGGCGCCGAGGCTTTGTCGAACGAGAGCGGTGAGCCATCCGGCAACTCCCGATAGCCGTCGCCGTCTCGATCGACGTAGCCGAAGAGGTCCAGCAGCGCCTTCGCCTTGGCCGGGTTGTATTCGACGGGATTCACGAACGCCGGGTCATGCCCCGACACCGCCGGCGGCAGCGGCGTGTGCGCACGCACGGACTGGCCCTTGTCGAGGATCGCGATCTGCTCGTCGAGGCGAAACCCCATGGCGATAGCACGGCGTAGCGCTACCTTCTCGGGCGTGAAGCCGCCCAGCACATTGGGCTTGCCGTCGATGGTGTCAGCCGTGTTGAAGGTCGTGTACGTGGTGTAGGCAATCTCGTCCGGGGTCACTCGGATGCCGCGGCGGACGAGATTGGGGGCGAGTTTGCCGCCGGGGAGCGCGGTGTTGGCGAACTCCTCGGGCAGCGGGCGGATGTAATCGTGCTCGCCACCGAGGAAGCCCAGCCAGCGCGGCTGCGCCTCGTCCACCACCGAAATCTCCACGCGCGCAATCTGCGGCAGGCGCTTGCCCGAGAGCCGCGCGTGGATGGCGCGGCTCACCTCGTCCGGCCCGGGCTCGCCTTCGAAAACGTCGTCGCGGTAGTGGGGGTTGGCCTCGAGCGCCAGTTGCGAGCCGCGCACCCAGCGAGCGATGCGGAAGGGGCCCGTGCCCACCGGGTTGAAGCCCATCTCCTCGCCGTACTTTTCCACCACCTCACGGGCGAGGGCGGAGGTGGCCGGCATCGCGAGCACGTAGCGGAACGAGTAATCGGGCGCCGTCAGCCGAATGCGGAAAGTGTAGCGGTCGATCGCCTGCAGCCCTTCGATTTGGCGGTCGTAATCGAAGCGGCCTTTCGCCTGCGCTTCCTTGCGAGCCGCGTCGCCGCCGACGATCTTGCCCTCCACCAGGAAGAGCCAGCGGCTGCGAAGCGCCGGGTCCAGCATCCGCTTGATGCCGAACACGTAATCCGCCGCGGTGAGCTCGCGCGGCTTGCCTCCGAACACGGGGTGCGGATGAAAAAAAATCCCGGGGCGAACTTTCAGTGTGTACGTGGCGCCGCCGTCGGTTATCTCCGGGAGGCTCGCGGTGTTGCCCCTGAGCTTTGCGGGGCGCGCGAGGTAATCGTAGGCGAGCGGCGGGTCGTAGATCGCTTGCGCCAGCGTGCCCGCGAATTCATCTGCCTCCACCTGCGGGTCGATTCGGGTCTCGGCGCTCGGGTAGGCAAGCCGCAGGATCTTGCGCGGGTCGGGCTGTGCTTGCGCCAAGCCGGCCACGGTGGCCAGGGCTGCGGCCAGCGGGATCGCCCACAGGGCAGAGCGGTTCATGGCGGACGGCGGGTTTGCGCCTGGGCGCCTAGTGCAGCGTGTGCGGCGCCTCCTCCTCGGGCTCGGCCCCGGGAGTCGGCGTGGCCTCGGCGGGCGTGGCGTGATGAACCGCCAGGCGCCAGCCGTTGTCGGTCAGCACGTAGACGTTGGTGACGTTCACGAGCTGCGTGGTGCCCTCGGGCCCGGGCACGGTGATCGTCTCGATGAGCGTGCGCACCGCCACCGAGGGCCCATCGATGCGGCGCGTATCGCCGGTTCGAACGGAGAGCCGCATCCCGCTGGTGAAAATCTGCATCCAGCCGTCGCGGATGGCCTCGAAGCCCACCAGTCGCGGCCCGCTGGGGTGCACACAGACGACATCGTCGCCTTCGGCCCAGACGACCATCATGGCGGCGAGGTCGGCGCGCTCGAAGGCGTCATAAAAGGCGGACTCGGCATCGTCCGGCGTCGGGAACAGCTTGCGGGGGCGCTGCGGCATGGGGGCAAGTCGGATCTCAGCGGGCACATCGATGATAGCAGCGCCGTCCTTACAATCGAGGCCATGCGCGCTCGCCTTCGCCTCCGGGAAATACTCGCCGGGGCCCTGCTCTTCGCCGGCCTGTCCGGTTGCGCCTACCTCGGTGAGCGGCAGGGCGAGCTCATCTTCCGGCCGTCCCGCGACGTCTGGTGGGGCTACCCCGCGTCAAACCTGCGCTTCGAGGAGCGGTGGGTTGCAGTGGGCGCGAATGGCGACCGCCTGCACGCGTTCTGGGCGGCGGCCGAGGACCCGACGGCGCCGGCGCTCCTGTACCTCCATGGCGCGCGCTGGAATCTCACGGGCAGCGTCAACCGCATCGAGCGGTGGCGGCGGATGGGCTTCAGCGTGCTGGCGATCGACTATCGCGGATTCGGGCGGAGCACGGAGGTCTCCCCGACCGAAGCGCTCTCCTACGAGGACGCCGAGGCGGCCTGGGACTACCTCGCCCACGTCGCGCCGGGCCGGAAGCGCTACATCGTCGGCCACTCGCTCGGCGGTGCCATTGCTGCGGAGCTCGCGTTGCGCCGCCCCGAGGCCTCGGGCGTGGTGCTCGAAGCCACGTTCACCTCGATCCGGGACATGGTGAAGCGCACCGCGTGGGGTTTCCTTCCGGTGGGCCTGATCCTGCACCAGGAGTTCGACACGCTGTCGAAGATCGCGCGCCTCCGGCAACCGTTGCTGATCGCGCACGGCACGCAAGACCGCGTCGTGCCCTTTGACATGGGCGAGCGGCTCTATCAGTCGGCCACAGCGCCGAAGCGGTTCATTCGCGTCGAGGGCGGAAGCCACCACAACCTCTCGGGTGCGGCTTCAGAGGCCTATCGGGCGGCGCTCGTGGAGTTGTTCGGGCTGCCCGCCGTACCGGGCTCGGGGCCGGCGCCCTGAGCGTTCAGCTGGCCGCGCGGCGCGGCGGGTACTTCTCGCCGGCCTCGACCCGAGTCTTGAGGATGTTCTGCTTCGGCGGCAGCGGGCAGGTGGTGAACTCGCTGAACGCGCAGGGCGGGTTGTAGATGCGGTTCAGGTCCAGCGTGAAGCGCTCGCCGGCCTTCGGCTTCGGGCTGACGTAGAGGAAGCGGCCCGGACGGTACGTGGTGTCGCCCGCCGTGGCGTCGCGAAGCACGAAGAAGAGCCCGTCGCCTTCGCCCACGGCGTCGAGGGTGTGCCTTTGGCCGCCGAGCGTGAACTCCACGTAGCCCGGCGAGGGCTCGTCGGAGGCTTCGTCGATCACGTTGATGATGGTGATCTTGCGGCCGGGCGGATAGGGCACGTAGGTCGCCTGCACGCGGTAGTCGGCATTCGGCTCGTACCAGACGCGGCCGCCGAAGCCCTTGCGCACCGCACTCTCATTGTCCGCGAGTCGCAGGACAAAGCGGTCTTCACGGGCGATCACGTGCATCTGTACCGGCCCGATCGACACCCAGTCGCGTTTCGAGGCATCGGTGCCCATGACGCGCTCCTCGAACGGCATGCCGTCCTTTTCGACCATCACGCCCTTGGCCACGCGCAGGGTGACCTTGCCGGGCTCCACCTGCAGCGTGCCGATTCGAGCCGGGCCCAGGCCTTTGGGGAAGACGATGCTGTTGTCCTCGGCCGTGCCGAAGGTGTTGGCGCCGGGCTTCAACACGAAGCGCCCCGCGAGCGTGAGCCAGCCGTTGTCCGCGCGCAGGTTCACGTCGACGCGCTCGCGCCACTCGAGCAGCGATTTCTGCCATGCCGCATCGGCGACGGCGATGGCTGGGTACAGGGTCGACACGAATGCGGCAAGGAGGAGGGCGGTGGGTCGCATGCGGGCTCCGGTTGGTGCGCGAAATGGGGTGAGGGTCATTCTAGGCTGCCTCGCGCTCGGCAGGCGGTCGGCGGATGCGGTCCAGTGCCGAGATGACCCGGGCAGGCTCGAGCTTCTCGAGGCAATCGCCGTGCCCCAGGGGGCAGGTACGCTGGAAGCAGGGGCTGCAGGGAAGGTCGCGGGAAATGATGCGCGCCGAAGCCGAGAGGGGCGGGGTGAAGCCCGGGCTCGATGAGCCGAAAACTGCCGCAAGCGGGCGGCCCAGCGCCGCGGCGATGTGCATGAGGCCCGAGTCGTTGGTGACCACCCGATCGGCGAGAGACAGGAGGTCGATGGCTTGCGCGAGGCTCGTTCGCCCGGCGAGATTTATTGCCCGCCCCGCGGTGCTCTCGGCGACTTCAGCGGCGACGCCTGCATCGTTGGCGCTGCCGAATAGCCACGTCTGGAAGCCGCGTGCTTCATACGCACGGGCCACTCCGGCGAAATGCCGGGTTGGCCAGCGCTTGGCGGGTCCGTACTCGGCGCCGGGTGCGAGGGCCAGCACGGGCGCATCGGTCGACAGGCCCAGGCGCGCCAGCGTGGCGGCCCGCGCCTCGGGGTCGACGTCGAGCCGGGGGCGCGGAACCACGCGACCGAGCGACACGTGCGCGGGCATGGCCAGCGCAGCGAAACGCTCCGTGAGCAGGGGATAGACCATCTCGTCGAGCTCGCGCAGGTCATTCAGCAGTCCGAAGCGCATTTCACCGCGCCAGCCGGTTCGCACGGGGATCCCCGCGAACCACGGCACCAGCGCGGACTTGAGGCTGTTGGGCAGGACGATCGCGCGGGCATAGGGGGGCAGTGTCGCGGCCAGTTGGCGCCGGCTTGCGAGGCGAAGCTCGCCGTGGCCGAAGGGGGACACGATGACTTGTCGCACTTGCGCCATGCGTTCGAAGACGGGCGCCACCCAGGGCGCCGCCAGCACGTCGATGCCCGAGCCGGGGAACCGCTCCCCCAGGAGCGCGAGCATCGGCTGCGACAGAACCGCATCGCCAATCCAGGCCGGCGCGACCACCAGGGTGTCGCTCACGGACGGCTCGGCAGAGGCTGCCTCAGTGGCTTCCGGCACGCGCGGGGCCGGCCAGGCGGTAAACCGTGCCGCAGTAAGGGCACTTCGCCTCGCCGGTGGCCTCGACCGGCAGGTACACGCGGGGATGGGTGTTCCAGAGCTTCTGGGTCGGCAGCGGGCAATGCACCGGCAGGTCGGCGGCGCTCACGTCGACGACGTGGCGATCCAGTTCGGTGGGCAGTGCCATGGGTCAGGCCTTGGTCAGCCAGCCGTGGTACTTGGCATTGCGCCCGTTCACCACGTCAAAGAAGGCTTTCTGGATTTTTTCCGTCACCGGGCCGCGGGCGCCGACGCCGATGACGCGCCGGTCCACTTCGCGGATCGGCGTGACTTCTGCCGCGGTGCCGGTGAAGAACGCTTCGTCCGCGATGTAGACATCGTCGCGGGTGATGCGGGTGCGTTCCACCGGAATGCCGAGGTCGCCACAGAGCGCCTGCACCGTGCGCCAGGTGATGCCGTTGAGCGCCGAGGTCAGCATCGGCGTCGTGACGCGGCCCTCCTTCACCAGGAACAGGTTCTCGCCGCAGCCTTCGGCGACGAACCCGTCTGTGTCGAGGAGCAACCCCTCGTCGTAGCCATCGGCCGTGGCCTCGAGGTTGGCGAGTATCGAGTTGGCGTAAGTGGTGGACACCTTCGCGCGCGCCATGGTCACGTTGATGTGATGACGGGCGAAGGACGACGTCTTCACCCGGATGCCCTTGGTGAGGCCTTCCTCGCCGAGGTAGGCGCCCCAGGGCCAGGCAGCGATGCTCACGTGCACTTTCGCGCCCACCGGCGAGACCCCCATTTTCTCGGCGCCGTAGAACGCGATCGGCCGCAGGTAGCACTCGGAGAGCTTGTTGGCGCGCACGACCTCGCCGCACGCGTCGATCAACTGCTGGCGCGAGTACGGGATTTTCATTTCGTAGATCTTGGCGGAGTCGAGCAGGCGGTCGATGTGCTCGTTCAGGCGGAAGATCGCAGTGCCAATTTCGGTGCGGTAGGCGCGGATGCCCTCGAACACGGCGAGGCCGTAATGCAGGGAATGCGTGAGCACGTGGACGGTGGCCTCGCGCCAGGGCACGAGCTTGCCGTCGTGCCAGATAAAGCCATCGCGGTCGGCCATCGTCATGGGAGGTCTCGCCTGTGCTCGAGTGGGGGAGTGCAATTCTAGCAAACGCCCCCTGAGCCGAAGGGCGTCAGCGCGGGCCGAACACCGCCTGCCAGAGGGCCCTCACGGCCGCCCGTTCCCGCATGAGGTCCTCGGGGCCGACGCGCGCTGCTTCCTCGTCGTTCAGGGCCGCTCGGTGGGCGAGGGCGCGGTGCGTCAGGTAGGCGTTGGCGGCGGCGTAGGCGACGTCTCGCGGCACGAGCCCCAGGTCGCCGGCGCGCTTGAGCAGCGTGTGGTTGCCCTTGTTGTCGAGCAGGGTGGGGTGGCTTGCAGACTCGACGAGCACCAGGGCCTGCACGGCGAACTCGAGGTCGACCACCCCGCCCGCCACGTGCTTGAGGTCGTCCGCGGTGGCCTTCCCCTCCGCGCGCATCTTGTCGCGCATGGCGACGATCTCCGCGAATAGCGCGTTGCGTTCACGCCGCTGCGCAAGCACCTCGCGGCGCAGCGACTCGAAGCGTTGGCCGAGCGCGGGGTCGCCGGCACAGAACCGGGCGCGCGTGAGGGCCTGGTGCTCCCAGGTCCAGGCCCGATGGAGCTGGTAGTCGCGGAACGCCTCGAGCGAGCTCACCAGCAACCCGGCGGCGCCATCGGGCCGCAGGCGCAGGTCCGTTTCGTACAACACGCCGGCTGACGTCATGCTGGTGAGCCAGCTGTTGACGCGCTGCGCGACGCGGGCGAGGCGAGCCGAGTCGGCATCGGGGTCGTCGTAGAGGAACACGATGTCCAAGTCGGAGCCGTAGCCCAGCTCCTTGCCGCCCAGCTTGCCGTAGCCGACCACGGCAAAGCCAGCAAGCGGCTGGCCGGGCATCACGGCCGCCCACGCGCGAGCGAGCACCACGTCGAGAAGCAGGTCGGCCAGCGCCGAAAGCTCGTCGGAAAGCGCCATTACCGGCAGCTCGTCCTCGATGTCCGCGATGGCGAAGCGGAGCACGTGCCGTTGCTTGAAGTGTCGAAGCTGGTCGAGCAGCCGCTCGGTGTCGGCGCCAGCCTCGTCGCACTCGGCGAGCAGCGAAGCCCGCTCGGCGCCCCAGTCCGTGGCGGTGAAGCTCGACGCCGAGCGGGTGAGCTCGTCCAGCAGGATCGGGTGGCGGCACAGCAGGCGCGCGGCCCAGCGGCTGCGGGCGGCAATGCGCGAGGCGCGAGAGAGCACCTGCGGGTACTCGTCGAGGAGCGCGAGGTAGGACTCGCGCCGATCGATGGCTTCCAGCAAATCCAGCAGGCGAAGCGCGGTGTCGCTCGCCGCTTCCGCGCGCGAGGCCGCGGCGAGCAGTCGGGGTAGCAGCCGTTCGATCCGGGTGCGGCTCGGCGCCCCGAGCGATTGGTATCGCCTCGAGCGCACCAGCGTTGCCAGACGCGAGGCGAGCGGCGCAGGGTCCGGGAAGCCGGCGGCACGAAGGTCTTCGGCGAGCCCACCTTCTTCCAGCGTGGCCTGGGGATCCGTGAGCCGGGCGACGATCGCGGTGGCGGGCCCGTCGGAAGCTTCGGACCTTCGCTCGAAGAGCGCATTGAAGGCTTCCTGCACCCTGGCGCGGTGCGCGTCGAGCCCGGCGTTCAGGTTGTCCCAGTCAGGCAAGCCCATCGCCTCGGCGATTGCCGCGCGCCGCTCGGGCGAGGTGGGGAGCGCTTGCGTCTGCTCGTCCTCGTAGTACTGCAAGCGATGCTCGAGCTTGCGAAGGAACGCATACGCCTCGCCCAGTGCTGTCACCCGCTCGGGCGGCAGCAGCCCGCGATCGGCGAGCGCCGCGAGCGCCTGCCGGGTTGACGCAATCTGCAAGCCGGGATCGCGGCCGCCGCGCACCAACTGCAGGAGCTGCACGCAGAACTCGCATTCGCGGATGCCGCCGGAGCCGACCTTGATGTCATCGGTGCGGCCGCGCCGGGTTGCCTCGGCCTGGATGCGACCGTGCAAGTCGCGTAGCGACTCGAGCAGGCCGTAGTCGAGGTAGCGCCGGTAGACGAACGGCCGCGCGAGCTCGGCCACCGCCTCGCCGGGGCCGTTCAGCACGCGCCCCTTGAGCCACGCGTAGCGTTCCCACGGGCGGGCCTGGCCGATGAAGTATTCCTCGAGCGCGGCGAATGAGCTCACCAAAGGCCCGGCGTCGCCAAAGGGCCGAAGCCGCATGTCGACGCGGAAGACGTAGCCGTCAGCCGTGACGTCGGCCAGAAGGCCGATGGCCCGGCGTCCGACACGCGTGAAAAATTCGTGGTGCGAGAGCGGGCGCGCGCCGGTCGTTTCGCCGTCGTCTGCGTGCAGGAATACCAGGTCGACATCGGAGGAGACGTTGAGTTCGCCGCCGCCGAGCTTGCCCATGCCGACGACCAGCAGGCGCTCGCCGTTGGCGGGGTCGCCGTGCTCAGCCGCCAGTTCCCGGTGCGATACCGCGACGGCTGCGCCGATTGCCTCCTCGGCGAGCGCGGTGACCGTCGACACCACTTCGTCGAGCGAGGCGAGGCCGGCGATGTCTCGGTGGATGAGCGCGAGCATCACGTCTGCGCGCAGGCGCCTGAGCGCCGGGCCCAGCTCGGCGCTGGTGGGCGCTGCCGCGATGGCCTCTTGCATCTGGTGTCGCGTGACGGGCGCGAAGTCGCTCGCGATCAGCGCTTCGGCGAGCGCGGGGCGCGATTGCGCGAGCCGGCGCGCGAACGGCACCAGGCGCAGCGTGCGGTCGAAGGCATCCATTGGCGAGGGCGTATCGGGGGCGTTCATCCAAGCGGGGGGCGCGGACCCCAGCCCCTACAATAACGTGATTCGGCGCCGGCAATTGACGCGCGGGCCGGTCCGAGCCCGTTCGAGGTTGCCGCCATCCGTCCCCCGCTTGTCTCTGCCGCTCGCCGCATCGCCCCGTGGGGGCTTGTCGCGCTGTCCGTGCTC
>JAFMJY010000013.1 GCA_017853245.1 Burkholderiales bacterium
GCTCCTTCGGCGCCCCCACCGTCACCAAGGACGGCGTGTCGGTCGCGAAGGAAATTGAGCTGAAGGACAAGTTCGAGAACATGGGCGCGCAGATGGTGAAGGAAGTCGCCTCCAAGACCTCCGATGTCGCCGGAGACGGCACCACCACCGCCACCGTGCTGGCCCAGGCCATCGTCACCGAAGGCATGAAGTACGTTGCCGCCGGCATGAACCCGATGGACTTGAAGCGCGGCATCGACAAGGCCGTGCACGTGGCCGTGAGCGAGCTGAAGAAGATCTCCAAGCCCTGCACGACCTCCAAGGAAATCGCCCAGGTCGGCTCCATCTCCGCCAACTCCGACGCCGACATCGGCAAGATCATCTCGGACGCGATGGACAAGGTGGGCAAGGAAGGCGTCATCACCGTCGAAGACGGCAAGAGCCTCGACAACGAGCTGGACGTCGTGGAAGGCATGCAGTTCGACCGCGGCTACCTCTCGCCCTACTTCATCAACAACCCGGATCGCCAGATCGCCATCCTCGAGGACCCGTTCGTCCTCCTGCATGACAAGAAGATCTCCAACATCCGCGACCTGCTGCCGGTGCTCGAGCAAGTGGCCAAGGCCGGCCGGCCGCTGCTGATCATCGCCGAAGACGTCGATGGCGAGGCGCTCGCCACCCTGGTGGTGAACAACCTGCGCGGCATCCTCAAGACCTGCGCCGTGAAGGCTCCGGGCTTCGGCGACCGCCGCAAGGCCATGCTGGAGGACATCGCCATCCTCACCGGCGGCACCGTCATTGCCGAGGAACTGGGCCTCAAGCTCGAGAACGTCCAGCTGAAGGACCTCGGCAAGGCCAAGCGTATCGAGATCGCCAAGGAAGACACGACGATCATCGATGGCGCCGGCAAGGAAGACCAGATCAAGGCGCGCGTGGCCACCATCCGCAAGCAGATCGAGGAAGCCACCAGCGACTACGACAAGGAGAAGCTGCAGGAGCGCGTGGCGAAGCTTGCCGGCGGCGTTGCAGTGATCAAGGTGGGTGCCGCCACGGAAG
Source organism: Burkholderiales bacterium (assembly GCA_017853245.1). Classification (GTDB taxonomy): domain Bacteria; phylum Pseudomonadota; class Gammaproteobacteria; order Burkholderiales; family Usitatibacteraceae; genus FEB-7. The sequence goes on from JAFMJY010000013.1 coordinate 1,036, forward strand.
TCGAGATGAAGGAAAAGAAGGCTCGTGTGGAAGATGCGCTGCACGCGACCCGCGCGGCTGTCGAAGAGGGCATCGTCCCGGGTGGTGGTGTTGCGCTGCTGCGTGCTCGTGACGCCATCGCCAAGGTGAAGGGCGACAACCCCGACCAGGACGCCGGCGTGAAGATCGTGCTGCGCGCGATTGAGCAGCCGATGCGCGAAATCGCCCGCAACGCGGGTGACGAGCCGAGCGTGGTGGTCAACAAGGTGCTCGAAGGCAAGGGCAACTTCGGCTACAACGCTGCCTCGGGCGAGTACGGCGACATGGTCGCCATGGGCGTTCTGGATCCCACGAAGGTATCGCGTTGCGCGCTGCAGAACGCGGCCTCCGTGGCAGGCCTGATGCTCACCACCGACGCGATGGTTGCCGAGCTGCCGAAGGACGACAAGCCGGCGATGCCCGGCGGTGGCGGCATGGGCGGCATGGGTGGCATGGGCGACATGGATATGTAATTCGCCCCACCCGGCGAATCGCTGCACCGGAAAGGCCCGCTTTGGCGGGCCTTTTCTTTTTCTTTGCTGACATCCGCCGCGACTGCGCACCCGATCGCGCGGCAACTCAAGAACCCCCAAGAGGATTCACCCTGAAGATCTCGCGGGTACGTGGGCCAAGCAGGGGGGCGGGCCAGGAGGCGAGCCGCGTGCGCAGCTCGGTGCCTACGTGCGCGCTGAGACGGAGAAGTGGGGCAAGGTTGCGCGTGACCTGAACGTCACGGTCGACTGAGTCGTCCAGCCTCGGGGGCTTTGCGTTCCGGCTAGACCGCCAGCAACTCGACCTCGAACCTGAGCGTTGCATTCGGTGGGATCACGCCACCGGCGCCGTAGGCGCCGTACCCCAAGTGGGGCGGGATGATCAGCACGCGCGTGCCGCCGACTTGCATACCCTGCACGCCCTCGTCCCAGCCGCCGATCACTTCGCCACCACCAAGGCGGAAGGCGAAGGGCTGGCCCCGGTCCTTGCTGGAATCAAACTTGCGGCCCTGCTGGCCGTCCTGCCAGAGCCAGCCTGTGTAATGGACGCTTACGCGCTGGCCGGCGGCGGCTGTGGCGCCGCTCCCCGGAGTGGTGTCTTCGTATTGGAGACCGGAAGCGGTCGTGATCATCGAGCAATTCTCCTTGTAATCAAAGCGTTCAATGCGACCGGCGCCGGTTACCGGGAGGCGGCCCCCATGGCGGCGAAGACGCGGTCGCGGCGCTCGGCATCGCGGCCAGCGAGCGGTCCCGGCCTCGCGCACCAGTCGACCACCTTCTCGGCCTTGGCGCCCGCGTCCGGGCTGCTGCCGCCGAAACGCTCCTTCAGCATCTTCACCTGCAGCGCCAGTCGCTGAGATTGCAGCTCCGCCGGGCTGTCGAGACCGAGCGTCATCTCCAAAGACAGCAACGCTTCGGCGCGCGCTGCGGTTCCCTGCGCGATGGCGCTTCGCGGGGCCTCGGCATCGGCCTCCCCGCGCAGCACCGACAAGGCCGCGTCGCGCCGGGAGGTGAGCTTTTTCTCCCAGGCCGCAGGCAATTCCGGCAGCGACGCCCACGCGCTTTCGTGCTCGCCTGCATCGTCGCTGCCAGCGCCTGAGGACACCAGCGCCTCCAGCGCTTCGCAGAGCCGGTTTTTTCCAGCGAGTGTGGACCACACGGCGGCTTCACGCGCCTTCGCCTTCGCGCGCAGCGCATCGTCCACGGCGCTCTTCGCCCGCCGGAAGCGGTTCTCGATCCCCTTCAACGCGGGATCCGAGCCGCGAGCGGCAGCGCGCCATTTGCTCTCAAGCTCGGCCAGCTCGCGCCGGACGGTCTTGTCATCCTTCTCGGTTGCTCGGGCGAGCTGCTCGGTAGCGGCACAGACATCGTCCAGCGCCTTGCGGCCCTCCTGCTTCTTCTCGTCTACTTCCTTGCGCTTGGCGTTACGCGCCTCGAACAGCGCATCGCAGGCGGCGCGGAATTGCTCCCACAGCGCGCGCTCGTCTTTCTGCAGGATGGGAGAGGCCTTGGCCTCCACCTGCCAGCGCGCTTGCAGCGCCTTCACTTTCGACGGGAGGTCGCGGTCGTTGGCATTTGCGGCAAGCGCCTGGGCTTCGGCGATGAGTGCGGCACGGCCCGATTTCGATTGCTCACGCGCTCCGGCGAGCGCCTGCCGCACCGGCCCCACTGCCTCACGAAACTGCGCGTCGAGCTTCTTCCACTGTGCGGGGTCGACGCTGCCGAGCCCGCCCTCCCGCCAGTGGCGATCGGTTTCGCGAAGCCACTTCTCGGCTGCGCGCCAATCGGGCGGATCGCCCGGGAAGGTCGCGGCCTTCGCGGCCGCGTCGGCGATGAAGGCCTCGCGCTGCGTGCGTGCTGCCTTGCGCTGCGCGGCCTGTTCGGCAAAGTGCCGGGCTGCGGGCGCGTAGGCCTTTTCGCACGCGCCGTTGAAGCGCTCCCAGAGCGACTTCGGCACCCCGGGTTGCTGCTGGTCGAGCGCCTTCCATTCGTCGCGCAACTTCTTCACCTCGGCTGCCGCCTGGGCGGGGCCAGGCGCGGCGGCAAGCAGTGCTTCGGCACGCTCACACAGCTGGACGCGTGCCGTCTGTTGGCCGAACGCCGCCCAGCGTTCGAGCTCCCCCAATTGCTGGCCGATGCGTCCCATGCGCTGAAGCGACGGCTTCGGCAACACGCCAGCCGACGGCTTGAGCGCCTTCATCTCGTCGACCGCGGACCGGGCCGCAGCGACGTGCCCGCCGGCGAGCGCCTCCTCTGCGGCGAGCAGCAGTGCGTGTATTCGCCCCCGGGCGCCGGAGACTTCCTTTTCAGCCGACTGCACCTGCGCGAGGCGCCGCTGCTCGACCACCACGAGCGCGCCCTCGAATCGACGCGTGAGCGCAGGCGTTCGCACACCGCGATCCAGCGCCTGCCATCGCTCCGGAAGCTGGGCGTTGTCCACCGACGTGCCGTCGGCCAGCAGTTCGGCCTCGCGCACGAGCGCCTCCGCTACCGACAGGGCGGCGAGCTCGCGCTCCCAATTCGCCAGGCGCACGGCGGCGCTTTCGAGGCTCGCGACACTGGCCGATTCGCCGGCGGCTGATGCCTCCTCGCGAAGCGCGACGAGTTGGGCCCGCAGCGCGTCGAGGCCCTCGCGCGTTTCCGGCGGCGCCAGGGCTGCCATCCAATCCTGCACACGCCGGGCAGCCTTGCTTTTCGCCAGTTGCTCGGCCTGCTCACGATCGAAACGGGCTTGCAGCGCGATGCGCGCGGCCTCCAGCCGTGAGAGCCGCGCAGCGTCGCCCGAAAGGTCGAGTGCCTGCCACCGGCGGTTCAGCTCCACCACGGCCGAGAGAATGGCGCCGGGCTGCGCGGCGAGGCCCTCGAGGGCGGTGAGGATTTCATCAGCCTGCGCCTCTTGGCCTGCGCGCCCTTTGAGGGCGAGGAGGCGCTGCTTGGCGAGGCGAGCGACACCCCGGTCACGGCCTTGCGCATCGTCGGCCAGGCGCTCGAGCAGGCGTTCGGCGTGAACGCGCTCCGCGGCTGCATGCCGGGTATCCGCGTGCTCGGCGTGCAGGGCCACGTCGGCCAAGGCCGCCTCGTCGCCCATGGCCGTCACGGCAGCCAGCCTGCGTGCGCCGTCGGCGGCGCTCATGGCGACTTTGGCGCGGATCGCGTCAGGGCAATCTGCGCCTGCCAGGAAATCGCCTGCGAGGGCGGCTTCTGCGGCAGTCGCCAGTTGCTCGACCAGCGCATCGCGCAGGCCATCGCGTGCCGTGGCATCGGCAGCCCGCCACGCGGCAATGACGGCGGCAAGGTCGGGTGCGGATTCGGAGCGGGAAAATAAGGAAATCGGCATGGGCGGCGCTCGGCGTCGGCAGCCTGGATGCGCTGCCCTGCAGGCATGATAATCCGGCGCCCCTCGCTGCCCCAAGCCGCGCGCGCAGTTGTCGCGGGCATCCCGTTGCCGCTATGCTTCGGACTCCCGACGAAGGAAGGAAACATGAGCCCCGAAGCCAAGCGCATTCTGGACGACGCCATCGTGGTCGACACCCTGGGCGGCGCGGTCGTGCACCCCACGCCGCACATGCCCCCGGGCGAAACGTACGAGGGCAACATGGTGAAGTGGGGCTGGAATGTCCTGCACGGCTGCCTGGTCTCGGAGCCCTCCTACACGCCCACGTGGGAGCAGATCCAGCGCGCGATCTACGAGAATCTGCTCAACTTCGAGATGAGCCCCGGCGTGCGCCACATCGAATGCGTGGACGACATCTACGCTGCCAAGAAGAACGGCCAGCTGGGCGTGATCTTCGGCGTGCAGAGCCCGAGCTGCATCGAGCTTCAGCGCGAGCGCATCCGCCTCCTCTACAAGTGGGGCCTGCGCTCGCTCCAGCTCACCTACATGGAGCGAAACTTCGTGGGTGATGGCTGCCTCGAGCCAGAGAACAAGGGGCTCACCCACTTTGGCATGCAGGTGGTGCGCGAGTGCAACCGGCTGGGCATTCTCATCGACTGTTCGCACGTGGGTATCCAGACCACCCTCGACGCCGTTCGCGAGTCGAAGAAGCCCATCGTCATCTCGCACACGGCAGTTCGGGCCATCACCGAGAACCCGCGATGCGTGACGGACGAGCAGATGAAGGCCGTGGCGGACAAGGGCGGCGCCATCGGCATCACCACCTTCTCGCCGTTCATCCGAACCGATCGCCAGCCGACGCTCGAGGATTACCTCGACCATTTCGATTACGCGATCAACCTGATCGGCGAGGACCATGTCACCTTCGCCACCGACTGGTTCGACGGCAAGACCAAGGCCAACTGGGCCACGCCGTGGTTTTACCCCGAGGTGACGCAGGGCAAGCAGTACGGCGGCCTGGGCCTGGTGGGCTTTGCCTCTCGCCCGGAACTGCCCAACGTCGTGGACGGCTTTCTGCGCCGTGGCTACCGGCCCGAGCGCATCAAGAAAATCCTCGGCGACAACTTCATCCGTGTTCTCAAGGAGGTGTGGAAATGAGCCGTCGCTTCTGTTTGGGCGCCCTCGCGGCGCTTGTGCTGGCATTGCCGGGCTTGGTGTCCGCGCAGGCGTGGCCTGCCAAGCCGGTGAAGCTCGTCGTGCCGTTCGCGGCGGGAGGCTCCACGGACACGGTGGCGCGCATCCTCAGTGAAAAACTCACCGCTCGCCTGGGGCAGCCGGTGATCGTCGAGAACCGCGCCGGAGCGGGTGGCTCGATCGGCTCGGATGCGGTGGCGAAAAGCGCGCCGGATGGCTACACGTTCCTCGTCGGCACCAGCAGCACGATGGCGATCCTGCCCTACCTCTACAACAAGCCGCCCTACGATCCGAACAAGGACTTCGCGCCGGTCACGCTGCTCGGCACGGCCGACATCATGGTGGTGGTCAACGCCAACGTGCCCGCCAAGAGCCTCAAGGAGCTCATCGCCTACGCGAAGGCGAACCCCGGCAAGCTCACCTACGCCTCGGGCGGCAACGGCTCCATTTCGCACCTGCTGGGCGAGTACTTTAAGTCGATGGCAGGCGTGGACCTGCTGCATGTGCCCTACAAGGGCGATGGCCCGGCGCTCACGGACTTGATCGGCGGCCAGGTGAGCATGATCTTCGGCACGGCCGTTGCGTTCCTCCCGCACGTGAAGTCCGGCAAGCTCGTGGCGCTCGCGGTCACCAACCCGGCGCGCTCGACGACCCAGAAAGACCTGCCGACCGTTTCGGAAGCGGGCGTGCCCGGCTACGACGCCGTTCAATGGTTTGGGATTGCGGCGCCGACCGGCACGTCGAAGGACATCACGCAAAAGCTCTACTCGGAGACGGCCGCGATCCTCGCCATGCCTGATGTGCGAAAGCGCTTCACCGAACTGGGCTTCGACATCGTCGGCAGCAACCCCGATGGATTCGCCCAATTCTTGCGCGCCGAGAACGCCAAGTGGAAGAAGATCGCCGAGATCGCCAAGACGAAGCTGGATTGAGGCTGCCCGGAAGGCCATCAGCATGAGCCAGCCGCACGTCGCGGTCATCGGCGCCGGGGTTGTCGGCCTGGCCTGCGCCACGCAATTGCAGCTGCGCGGCCATCCGGTGACGGTGATCGACCCGCGTCCGCCAGGCGAGCACTGCTCGCTCGGCAACGCCGGGTGCCTGAGCCGCGCTTCCTGCGTGCCGCTGTGCCTGCCCGGCGTTTGGAAGAAGGTGCCAAGTTACCTGCTGGACCAGAACGGCCCGCTCTCCATTCCGCCTCGCTACTGGGCTCGCATCGCGCCGTGGCTGTGGCAGTTTCATCGCGCGAGCGCGCCCAGCCGAGTCGAGCGAACGGCAGACGCGTTGCATGCGCTCCTTACGGTCACCATCGACAAGTGGCGGCCACTCGCGGCGCATGCGGGCGTGCCCGAGTTGATTCGCCAGGAGGGCTACGCGTTCGCCTACGAAAGTGAAGCGGCCTTCCTGGGTGATGCGAGGGGCCGAAGGCTGCGGGAAGCGCGCGGGGTGAAGATCGAGGTGCTCACGGGCGGTGCCGTGCGCGAATTCGAGCCGGCGCTGTCGCCGTCGATCACGCATCTCGTGTGGCTGCCGGAGCAGGGCCACGTGCCCAATCCGCTGCGCCTGTCGCAGGCGCTCGCGGCGAGGCTCCAGGCGGGCGGGGCGCAGCTCCTCGCGGCAAAGGCGAGAGGCTTTCAGCTTGGCGATTCGCGCGTGCGCGCTGTCCAGACGGACGCAGGCCCCGTCGAGTGCGATGCCGTGGTTTTGGCGGCCGGCGCGCATTCGGCGCCGCTTGCGGCACAGCTGGGTAGCCGCGTGCCGCTTGAGACCGAGCGCGGCTATCACGTGATGCTGGAGAGTCCCACCGTCGTGCCGCGCATTCCGGTGATGTCGGGCGAGGGCAAGTGGTTTGCTACCCCCATGGAACAGGGCCTGCGCATCGCCGGCACAGTGGAACTCGCGGGCCTGGACGCCGAGCCCGATTACGCGCGCGCCGATGCGTTGCTGGAGGCGGGCAAGCGCTTTCTGCCAGGCCTGGCGCACGGCAAGGTGACGAAGTGGATGGGCCACCGGCCCTCACTGCCCGATGCGCTGCCGGTGATCGGACCCGCGCCCACCATTCCCAACGCGTTCTTTGCGTTCGGGCACGGCCACGTCGGCCTCACCGGCGCGCCCGCCACCGCGGAGATCGTGGCCGACCTTGTCGCGGGCGCCCGGCCCTTCATCGACCTGTCGCCCTACGCCCCGAACCGTTTCTGAGCGGCTGGCGGGTCGTCGTCAGACGGGTGTGCGTGCCCGCCCGGTAGCGAAAAAGTCCGACAGGTTGTCGAGCACCAGCTGCGCCATCGCCTCTCGCGTTTCCTGGGTGGCGCTCGCGATGTGCGGCGTGAGCACTACGTTGTCGAGCCCGAGCAGCGCTTCGGGCACGCGCGGCTCGTCGACGAACACATCCAGCGCCGCGCCAGCGATGTGGCCTTCACGCAGTGCCGCAACAAGTGCAGGCTCGTCGACGACCGACCCACGAGCCACATTGATGAAGTAACCCTTGGGGCCCAGTGCCTCGAGGACGGCAGCCGAGATGAGCCCTCGCGTGTTCTCGCCGCCAGAGGCCGAGACCAGCAGGAAATCCGACCAGCGGGCGAGCGCCTGGAGGTCCGCCTCGAAGCCGTAGGGCACACCGGGCTTCGGGGCGCGACCCGTGTAGCGGATATCGAGCGCAAAGGCCTCGGCTCGGCGAGCGGCGGCCTGACCGATGCGACCCAATCCGACGATGCCAAGTCTGCGGCCGGCCACGCGCGTGGCAAATGGCCTCGGCCCCTCACGCCACCGGCCCGCGCGCACGAATCGATCGCCCGCGCTCACCCCGCGCGCGACGTCAATCATCAGGGCGATGGCAAGGTCTGCAACACATTCCGTCAACACATCGGGCGTGTTGCTCACCACCACGCCGCGGGCTCGGGCTCGCTCGACATCGATATTGTCGTAGCCAACACCGAAGTTGGCGATGATGCGCAACCCTGGCAGGGCGTCCATGATTTCTGCCGTGACAGGTGCCCGCGCGGAAGACGCGATCGCCTCGATCGAGTTGGCGCAGTCTCCGAGCAGGCGCGTGGCTGCAGGCCCCGCAGAAAGTTTGCGCAGGTCGTATTGCGCCGCGAGCCTTTGTTCGAGGGATGGCATCAGGGCGCCAACTTGGAGAAGTGCGGTCACGGCGTGGCTCCGTAAGCGGGGTGAGTGGCGACTTCGGTCTTGGAAGCGGCCATAGTCCGTGGGTCGCCAGTAAATGGGGGAAACCCCCATATTGTGGAACTAAAGGCGCAATCCACGCAGGGTCTAGCGTGTATAAAACGCAAATCCTGACGCCATCCCCTCCTCCTGCGCAATGTTTGGTGCGACTGACGAGCGCCCCCCGAGCCAAGCCTTCAGTGCGTCGGACGCTTACGACTTCAACCTGTTCAACCAGCAGCGAATGACCGCGTGGCGGCAGGAAGCGATTCGCCTGAGCTCCGGCGAATTGGGTTTTTGCATCAATGGCGCAGACCTCGCGGACGGTATTCACATAGACGAGACATGGCTCTCCGGGTCCGTGAGCCTTGAGGCGCACGTGCGTCCGGACAGCCTGCTCATCGGGCTCTTCACCGGTAACGACCTGCGCTTACAGGGCTCGGCCATCCGTTCCCCGCACGTGTGCGTGACGCCCCCGGGCGCGCGGTGGGACGCCTCCAGCTCCCGCGGTGGACATTGGCAGGCCGCGCACCTGTCCGGGCCTGCTCTGCGAGACCTCATGGGCGAAAGCACTGCGGCGTGCATCGCCGGGCTGTCTGAGATTGCCCAAGGCGGGACGATCACGGTTGCGCCCTCCGGGACCGCCCGGGCATTTCACGAGTTGCTGCAAGACATCCTGCGTACCGGGGGAGGGCACCAGCACTCGCAGTCCGCGACCGAGCCGGCAACGTTCGCCAGGCTAAAGGCGCTGGCGAGCGAGGTGGTGAAGGAAATCCTTGCGGGCAAAGTGGAGCGGCTATCGCGCCCGGCGCACCGCCGCGCGCACGTGGCACGCTCGGCTGCCGGCATGATCTGGGCCAGCGCGCAGTCTGCAAACGCCAACGGCATCGAGTTGGATGACGTGGCGCAGGCGCTGGGCGTCTCCCGCCGCACCGTCCAGCTGGCCTTCAGCGAGTACTTCGGCGTGAGTTTCCGCACGATGAGCCACGCCGTGCGCTTGCATCGTGCGCACGTGATGATTCGCGCTGAAGGCCATGAGTTGAGCGTCTCTCAAGTGGCCGCTCGCTGTGGCTTTGCGCACCTCGGGCGGTTTTCGCGCTACTACCACCGCATGTTCGGGCGCCTCCCGAGAGAGGCGCGCAGGATCGCCTCGAGCGGGCGTGCAGCCCCCGGTGGTTAACAGCCTGACTCAGCGAACGGCTCGTCGGGCAAAGAACCGCCACACCGGTTCCGTGAGCAGCATCACGATCACGAAGCGCAGCACGTGCGCGGCCGTGACGAACGCCACCCCTACCTGAAGCACCTTGGCGGTGATGGCCATCTCGGCAATGCCGCCTGGCGCCGCGGAAAGCAGCGCCGTGGCAGGGATCACGCCGAACAGGAGGGCCACTGCGATGGCTAGCGCCGCGGCGAGGGCGATCATCACGGCAATCGAGGCGAGCGCGGCGCCGACAAAGCGCGGCGCCTCGCGCAGGAAGCGCTGCTCAAAGCGAACGCCCAGATTGCACGCCAGAAGCACTTGCGCCGCATTGACGGCCCAGGCCGGGATGGTCGAGAGCGGTGCCCCGGTGGCGGCGAGACCGATCGTGACGAAGAGCGGGCCCATCATGAATGCGTTGGGCAGGCGAAGCCGCTTCCAGGCGAGGCCGGCGGCGATGGCAGCGAGCGTGTGCAACGCCAACGTCGTGGGCTCGAAGGGCGCGGCGATAGGCTGGTAATCGTCCGTGCCGGTCTGCCCAAGGACTGTGATTGCCACCGGGACGCTCGTGACGACCACGAGGATGCGCAGCGAGTGGGCGATGGCGACCCGGTCGGGCTTGGCGCCGTTGCGCTCGGCAAGCGTCACCATTTCGGAGGCGCCGCCGATGGCGCTTGCGAAATACGCCGTGGCGCGATCCACCCCGGCGGCCCAGGCCAGGAAGGCGCTGGAGGCCACGCCCACCAGAAATACGCCAATGGCCAGCGCTGCAAGAATCGGCGCGTGCACCAGTACCTCGCGCGCGACCGCGGGGCTGAAATAGAGCCCCAGCGCCATCGCGATGAAGAGCTGGCCTGCCTCGCGGCCCAGCGGGGGCGCGCGAAGCTTCGTTCCGCTGAACTGCAGCACGGCCAACGCCACCAATGGGCCGATCATCCACGGCAGCGGCGTACCGAGCCAGGCGCAAACCACGCCCGCGCCCGTAGCGGCGGTGAGGGCGCCCGCGATGGGCATCAACAGGGGGAAGCTCACGGTGGCGGATTGTCGCCGATGCGGTGCCGGATGGTCATCGCATCGCGTGATTTGCCGGGGGCGGCTATAATTCGCGACGCATTTCCGGCCTGGTAGCTCAGTTGGTAGAGCAGAGGACTGAAAATCCTTGTGTCGGTGGTTCGATTCCGCCCCAGGCCACCACTCTCTCAGTCAAGCAGTGGTGAATTCATCCAGCGCGCCCGTTGTCCATGCGGGCGTCACTGCTGCTTGGCGCCTTCGGTGACCCGCCTCGAAAGCGAAATCACGTACGGGGCCGCACGCGCCGCCAGCATCGGATCCGACGATCCCTCGACGCCCTTTGGCATCCGGTTCGGGTCAAAGGTGATCGTCAGGCACGGCCCGCCGGCATCCGTCGCCACCGAGGTGACCTTGAGTTGTCCGAGGGTCACTTTCCTGCGCCCCTCCGGCAATGGCACGGTCGCATTGTCGAGCCGGTCACCCGGTTGGGCGACTTCCAGATTGAAGTTGAACGCGACCCGTCCAGCTGCGACGCGTTGTCTCAGGTCGTCGAACAGGAAGTTGGGACCCTTCGCTTTCGCCTCGTCATCCGTGAGGCTTTGCACCCCGCCCAGTGGCTCGAAGACCCACTTGCCCCACGTCTTCTCGCCCTTGGCGTTGGTGAAGCCGAAGCCGTGCACACCCCAGTATTTGAGGGCGGCGTAACTCGCGGGCACTGGCTGCGAGGCGAAGTGGCGCCCCTGGATGAGTACCTCCGGGTTCGCGTCGGCAAAGGCCTTGACCTTCTCCGGGTTGGCCGCCTTGGTGGCTGGATCCGCCTGCAGGGATTGCAGGCGCCCCATGAGCTGCTGTGGCGTGGAGGTGCCGAACACCGGCGCCGAGATGTTACCCATCTGCCAGACCTCGTTGCCCGGCAAGTCAAACTGCAGCGCGAGGTTGCGCTGCGTTTTCGCGTTGTCGGGCGCCCTGGGGTTGCCGCCTCCCACGGAGAAGCGAACGATCACGGGAACCTTCTGCCCGCTGAACGCAGAGGCGCTGGATATCGCCTTGCCTTCCGCACTGCCGATGAACTCGCCCGTGGCGCAGATGCCCTTGGCGCCTGAGCGTCGATATCCCTCGAACTTGCCCCCGGTGGCCTCGAACTGGTCGACCATCGCAGCCGGGTTGACGGGCTGAGACGCGGGGGTCTGAGCGTGGGCCGGGATGCCGAGGGACACAGCCGCCGCGGCGAGTGCCAGCGGCTTGCGGAGGGGGTGTCGTGGTGACATGGAACGCCTTCTTCGTGGGGTGGGCGAGAGGGGCCCAACCCGGAGGTCGGGCCTATTTTTTTGCTGCCCGTGAGCGTTAGAACAGGTGTACTGCCGGCCAGAAAATGCCCATGGTGCAGAACGCAACCCCGGCCAACCCCAGCCCGCCAGCGATCCATATGAGCGCGGTGAGCCCGGTGATGATGGCGGCCGATGCAAGCACGATCGCCACTTGCACGGCGCCGGAGCCCAGTTCGAACTTGTGATACGCGGCGAGGGCGCGGTCCCGTTTCTGCTCAGTTTCCTTGGCGCGGGCCATCAGCTCCTTGCGGCCCTCCCCCGTACTCGGCTCGCTGTCGTAGCGCGCGGCAGCCTGTTTCCACGACTCGATCTGTTTCTCGTGCGCCTCCTTGGCAACGGGGTTGCCAGCCACCTGTGGCAGGCCCAGCTGAGCCTGCTCCGCAGCGGCGCGAAGGGTGGTCATGCGAATCGTCTTGGCCTGGAAGAACGACCACAGGTTGGCCGCCTCGATGTTGTAGTTGAGCGCGGAGGTTTGGGCGCCCTTGCCCAGCGTCTCCGATATGGCGAGGACGAGCGCCAGGACTGCAATCAGCAGGCCGATCTTCTTGTTGCCATCACTGTGGTGGCCGTGTGTTCCAGACATGATTTTTTGAGCTCCTCAAGAAGGGTCGGGTGCCGCTGCTGGCGGTGGAGTGTCCCATTATCGCGGAGTTGAGGCTTCGGCTGAACCTGACAGAATGGCAACCTGTTCCACCGCTCCGATCCTGACCATGACGCAACGTCGTATCCCCGCCGTCTTCATGCGTGGCGGCACCAGCAAGGGCGTCTTCTTCCACGCGAAGGATTTGCCCGCCGATCCCGGCGAGCGGGAGCGCGTGTTGTTGCGCGTGGTCGGCAGCCCGGATCCCTACGGCAAGCAGATAGACGGCATGGGTAGCGCAACCTCCAGCACCAGCAAGGTCGTGATCCTCTCCCGGTCATCCCGCCCGGGCTGCGATGTCGACTACCTCTTTGGCCAGGTCGCCATCGATCGCCCCTTCATCGATTGGTCCGGCAATTGCGGCAACCTCACGGCAGCCGTGGGCCCCTTCGCGATCTCGGAAGCGATCGTCGAGGCGCCTGCCGATGGAATGGCCACCGTGCGCATCTGGCAGGTCAACACGCGAAAGATGATCATCGCGCAGGTGCCGATGAGGCGAGGGGAGGTTGTCGAGGAGGGTGACTTCGAGCTGGATGGCGTGACGTTCCCAGCCGCCGAGATCCCCATCACCTTCGTCGACCCGGGCGGCGCAGAGGAAGGGGGCGACAGCGCGCTTTTTCCCACCGGGCATCTCGTCGACACGCTGCAGGTGCCTGGCGTTGGCGCAGTCGAGTCGACGCTCATCAATGCCGGAAACCCCACCGTGTTCATCCACGCCAACCAAGTCGGCCTCGATGGTAAGGAGCTGCAGAAGGAAGTGAACGGAAACGCCACGCTGCTTGCGGCACTGGAGGCCATTCGGGCGCAGGGTGCGGTGCGGATGGGTGTCGCGAAGGACCTCGAGGAAGCGTCCGCGAGAAAGCTCCATACGCCGAAGGTTGCCTTCGTCTCGCCGCCCCAGTCCTACATCGCCTCCAACGGCAAGCCCGTTCGAGAAGATGAGATTGGCCTTACCGCACGCATCGTGTCGATGGGCCAGCTGCATCACGCCATGACCGGCACCGGTGCCGTGGCAATCGCTGCTGCCGCCGCCATTCCAGGAACGCTCGTGCACCGAGTTCGTCGCCCAAACGCAAACGTGGCGCGCACGGTGTTCGGCCACCCCTCGGGCACGTTGACAGTGGGTGCCGAAGTGCGCCAGGCCGACGGGCAGTGGATGGTGACCCAGGTCCTGATGAGCCGCAGCGCCCGCCGCCTGATGGAGGGTTGGGTGCGGGTGCCGAGTGCGGGAAGTCGTGAGAGGTGACCCGGGGGAGCGGGCGATTGGCACCCCTGTACGCGCCTCAGGACTCCCGGTAGCCAGCCTCGGCCTTCGCTGCTCGGCGCCGCTCGAGAAGCGCAAGCCACTCGCCCACGATGCCGCGCCGGAAGGCGAGCACGCATACGACGAAGATCGCACCGAGCACGATGGTGCTGAAGGAGCCGATGCCTGCGAGGTAGTTCTGTAGCCCGATCACCACCCCGGCGCCCACGACAGGCCCGAGAATGGTGCCAATGCCGCCGAGGATCGTCATCAGCACGACTTCCCCGGACATGTGCCAATGCACGTCCGTGAGCGTTGCCAGCTGAAACACGAGTGACTTGGCCGAGCCCGCCATGCCGGCGAGTGTTGCGGAGATCACGAACGCCAGCAGCTTGAATTTCGCCACGTCGTAACCCAGCGAAATCGCGCGCGGCTCGTTCTCGCGGATGGATTTCAGCACTTGCCCGAAAGGCGAATGGATGGCGCGCTGGATGGCGAGGAAGCCGAACAGCGCGAGCGCCAGCACGAAATAGTAGAGCGCCGTATCTGACGACAAGTCGATCAGCCCGAAAAGCTTGCCGCGCGGCACGCCTTGTATGCCATCTTCGCCGCCCGTGAACTTGAGTTGCAGCGCGAGGAAAAAGATGAGCTGCGAGAGCGCCAGCGTGATCATCGCGAAGTAGATGCCCTGCCGCCGGATGGCGAGGCTCCCGAATGCCCAGCCGGTGATGGCCGCGTACGCCATGCCCGCAAGAATGCCCATCTCTGGCGTCCAGCCCCAGGCCTTGCAGGCGTGCGCCGTCACGTAGGCTGCGCCGCCAAAGAAGGCTGCGTGCCCGAATGACAAGAGCCCCGTGTAGCCCAGCAGAAGGTTGAACGCCGAGGCGAAGAGGGCGAAGCACAACAGCTTCATCACGAAGACGATGTAGACCATGTTCTGAAAGGGCACGATCAGCAGCAGTGCCAGCAGAACGAGGTAGAGGGCCTTGGTGCGGGGGCTCACGACAGGCTCACCGTTCCTTGCCGAACAGGCCGGCGGGCCGCAGCAGCAGCACGATCGCCATGATCACGAAGATCACTACGCTCGATGCCTCCGGGTAGAACACCTTCGTGAGGCCCTCGAGCAGCCCAAGGCCCACTCCCGTGACGATGGACCCCAGAATCGAGCCCATGCCGCCGATTACCACTACTGCGAACACGACGATGATCAGGTTCGACCCCATCACCGGATTGACCTGGAAAACCGGCGCGGCCAGCACGCCGGCGAACGCTGCGAGCGCCACGCCAAAGCCATAGGCCAGCGTGATCATCAATGGCACGTTCACGCCGAGCGCCTGCAGCAGTTTCGGATTTTCAGTGCCAGCGCGCAGGTAGTTGCCGAGCTTGGTCCGCTCGATCACGAACCAGGTGCCGAGGCACACGGTGAGCGAGGCCACGATCACCCACAGACGGTACTTGGGCAGAAAGAGGCCCAGCCCCTCGAGGCGGATGCCGCCCTGCAGCGCCTCGGGCGCCGAGTAGCTCTCGCCCGAGATGCCGTACCAATGCCGGAACATCCCCTCGATCACCAGCGCGAGCCCGAAGGTAAGCAGCAGCCCGTACAGGTGATCGAGGTGATAGAGCCGCTTCAGCATGAAGCGCTCGATCAGGATGCCGATGGCGCCAACGATCAGCGGGGCGGCCACCAGCGCCACCCAGTAGTTCACCTCCCAATCGGGCTTGCCGACCCACCCGCCGAGCTGGGTCAGCCCGATCCAGGCGAGGAAGGCCCCCATCATGTACTGCGCGCCGTGCGTGAAGTTGATGACATTCAACAGGCCGAAGATCACCGCGAGCCCGAGCGACAGGATCGCGTAGAAAGACCCGTTGATGAGCCCCACCAGCAGCTGGGCGACCAGCGCTTGCGGGGTTATGCCAAGCCACTCGAACACGGCGCGCGCCTGCCTAGGACTTCTTCACCAGCTTGCAGGAGGCATCCAGCGGCGCGGAGGCATCCTTGGCCGGGATGGTGGCCACCAGCTTGTAGTAGTCCCACGGGCCCTTGGATTCCGCCGGCTTCTTCACCTCAAAGACGTGGAAGTCGTGGTCAAACTTGCCGTCGACCCGGATGTTGCCCTTGAAGAGGCCGTCGTCGATAGGCTTGGACTTCAAGTGCGCCATCACCGTGGCGGTGTCGTCCGACTTGGTGGCTTCCACGGCCTTCAGGTAGTTCATCACCGAGGAATACACCCCGGCGTGAACCATCGACGGCATGCGCTTGTGGATGTCGAAGAAGCGCCTCGACCAGGCTCGCGTCTGGTCATTCAAGTCCCAGTAAAAGGACTCGGAAACGCTCAGGCCTTGCGCCGCGCGCAGGCCCAGCGAATGAACGTCGGTGATGAAGGTGAGCAACGGCACGATGGTCTGCTTCTGGCTGATGCCGAACTCGGCCGCCTGCTTCACGGAGTTGATGGTGTCCTGGCCCGCGTTGGCAAGCCCGATCACCTGCGCGCCCGAGGATTGCGCCTTCAAGAGGAAGGAGGAGAAGTCGCTGCCCGGGAAGGGGTGGCGGACGCTCCCCACCACCGTGCCGCCGTTGGCGGTGACGATCGCCGCCGTGTCCCGCTCGAGGTTGTGGCCGAAGGTGTAATCGGCCGTCACGAAGAACCAGGTCTTCTTGCCGCCCTTCACCAGTGCTTCGCGCGCCTTGCCCAGGTTATAGGTGTCGTACACCCAGTGCACGTTGTTCGCCGTGCACTTGGAGCGCGTGATGTCGAGAGAGGCGGCGCCGGAAACCAGCGTGATCTTGTTTTTCTGCTCGGCGATCTCCATGGCGGCGAGGGCGGCGCTGGTGGTGACCAGGTCGACAATCACGTCCACGCGGTCCTTGTCGATCCACTCGCGCGCCTTGTTGGCGGTGATGTCAGCCTTGTTCTGGTGGTCGGCCGAGACGATCTCGATCTTCTTCCCGAGCACGGTCTTGTTCTTGGAGAAGTCGGCCACCGCCATCTCGGCCGCAACGACCGAGCCCTTCCCGGCCAGGTCGGAATAGGTGCCGGACATATCCGTCAGCACGCCGATGCGCACCACGTCGTCGCTGATTTTCTGGGCAAATGCCCCTCCCGCCGCCGAAGCGACAAAGAGGGCGGCGAGAGCTTTCACAAGCGTCTTTTGCTTCATTTTTTCTACTCCTCCTGGGTTTGGCTGCGTGTTGTGTTGGCGAATGAGAAAGCTAGACGCCGAGGTACTCGTTGAGCACCTCGGTGTTGGCGGCGAGCTCATCCTTCCTCACCACCTTGACGACCTGCCCGCGCTCGACCACGTAGTGACGGTCCGCGAGCGGCGCGGCAAACCGGAAATTCTGTTCCACCAGCACGATGGTGAAGCCCCGCTCGCGAAGCGCGGTGACCACCTGACCCAGGCGCTGCACGATCACCGGGGCCAAGCCCTCGGTGATCTCATCGAGAAGCAGGAGCTTGGCTCCCGTGCGAAGGATGCGCGCAATCGCGAGCATCTGCTGCTCGCCGCCGGAGAGCCTTCCGCCCGGGCTCGCACGACGCTCCGCGATCTGCGGAAACATGGCGTAGATCTCCTCGATGGCCATGCCGCCCTCGGCGACCACTGGCGGCAGCATCAGGTTCTGCTCGCAGGTGAGGCTCGCGAAGATGCCGCGTTCCTCGGGGCAATAGCCAATGCCCAGGCGCGCGATGGCGTGTGGCGGCATGCCGGTGGTCTCGACGCCGTTGACCTTCACGCTCCCGGCGCGCCGCCCCGTGAGGCCCAGCACCGCGCGCAACGTGGAGGTGCGGCCGGCGCCATTGCGCCCAAGCAAGGTAACGACTTCGCCATGGGCGACCTCGAGCGCCATGCCATGCAGCACGTGCGATTCGCCGTACCAAGCGTGCAGGTCTCGGATTTCGAGGGCGGGAGTGGCCACGGCTTTCAGTGCGCCCCGAGGCCTTCCGTGGTGGTGGTGCCGAGGTAGGCGTCCATCACCTGCGGGTTGGCAGAGACTTCGGCGTAGGTGCCGCTCGCGATCACCGAGCCGCGCTGCAGCACCGTGATCGTGTCAGCGATGGAGGCTACGACCTTCATGTTGTGCTCGACCATCAGCACCGTACGGCCAGCGGAGACTTTCTTGATGAGCTGGGTCACGCGGTCGACGTCCTCGTGGCCCATGCCCTGCGTGGGCTCATCGAGCAGCATCAGCTCGGGGTTCATGCCGAGCGTCGTCGCGATTTCGAGCGCGCGCTTGCGGCCGTAGGGCAGGCTCACGGCCGTGCGGTCGGCGAATTCCGCGAGCCCCACCTGGCCCAGGCAGTGCATGGCCTCGTCATTCAGGCGATCGAGCGTCTTCTCGCTCTTCCAGAAGTGCATCGAGATGCCCAGGCGCTGCTGCAGGCCCACCCGGACGTTTTCGAGGACGGTCAGGTGCGGGAAGACCGAGGAAATCTGGAAGGATCTCACCATGCCGATGAGCGCGATCTGCGAAGGCGTCTTGTCGGTGATGTCCGCGCCCTTGAAGACGATGCGCCCCGAGGTCGGCTTGTGAAACTTGGTGAGCAGGTTGAAGCAAGTGGTTTTGCCAGCGCCGTTGGGTCCGATGAGGGCGTGAATCGTGCCGCGCTTGACGGTAAGGCCCACGTCGTTCACGGCAACGAAGCCCATGAACTCCTTGGTGAGGCCCTCGGTCTGGAGGATGGGTTCTCCAGCAGCCTCAGACATCGATCGCCTTTGCCGAGCCTGCGCGCTTGCGCAGCTCAAACTTCTGGATCTTGCCCGTGGAGGTCTTAGGCAGCTCGCCAAACACCACGGCCCTCGGCACCTTGAACCCGGCCAGGTGCTGCTTGCAATGCGCGACGATATCCTCGGGCTTCACGTCCTCGCCGGGGCGCACTTCAAGGAAGGCGCAGGGCGTCTCGCCCCACTTGTCGTCGGGCTTGGCCACCACCGCTGCGGCGAGCACTGCCGGGTGCCGGTAGAGAACGTCCTCGACCTCGATGCTCGAGATGTTCTCGCCACCGGAGATGATGATGTCCTTGCTTCGGTCCTTGATTTTTACGTAGCCGTCGGGATGCATCACGGCCAGGTCACCCGAGTGGAACCAGCCGCCGGCGAACGCGGCCTCGGTGGCCGAGGGGTTCTTGAGATAGCCCTTCATCGTGATGTTGCCGCGAAACATGATCTCGCCGATGGTTTCGCCGTCGTGCGGCACCGGTGTCATGGTGGCGGGATCCATCACGGTGATGCCCGTCTGCAGGTGGTAGCGCACGCCCTGGCGGGCATTGAGGCGCGCCCGCTCGCCCGCGTCTTCCGACAGCCACTCGTCCTGCTTCACGCAGACAGAAGCGGGCCCGTAGGTTTCCGTGAGCCCGTAGACATGCGTGATGTCGAAGCCCATGCGCTCCATGCCCTCGATCATCGCGGCGGGGGGCGCGGCGCCCGCAACGAGCGCGCGCACCTTGTGGGTGATGCCTTGCTTCATCTCCGCCGGGGCGTTGATCAGCATGTTGTGCACGATCGGCGCGCCGCAGTAGTGCGTGACCTTGTGCGTGCGAATGGCGTCGAAAATGCTCTGGGCGTCCACCTTCCGCAGACATACGTTCACCCCTGCGCGAGCGGCGATCGTCCAGGGAAAGCACCATCCGTTGCAGTGGAACATCGGCAGCACCCACAGGTACACGGGGTGGCGCGGCATGTCCCAGTCGAGCACGTTGGAGACGGCGTTGCTATGAGCCCCGCGGTGCGAATAGACGACGCCCTTCGGGTTCCCTGTCGTACCGGAGGTGTAGTTGAGGCAGATGGAGTCCCACTCGTCGGGCGGCAGTGACCAGGCGAAGTTCGCGTCGCCGCTCGCGAGGAAATCGTCGTATTCGATATCGCCCAGGCGCTCGCCCGTGCCGCTGTAGAGGGGGTCATCGACGTCGATCACCTTCGGCAGGGGGCGGCCACTGGCCTTGAGGGCCGCGAGGGCCCCCTTCATGACGACAGAGAACTCCCGGTCGACGATCACCACCTTGGCCTCGCTGTGCTCGAGCATGAAGGCGATGGCACTTGCGTCCAGGCGCGTGTTCAAGGCGCAGAGCACCGCGCCAGTCATTGGAATGCCGAAGTGCGCCTCGGCCATGGGCGGTGTGTTGGGCAGCATCACGGCCACCGTATCGAAGCGCTTCACGCCGACCCGGGTGAGGGCGGCGGCAAGCTGGCGGCAGCGGGCATACATCTGCGACCAGGTGCGGCGGGTGGCGCCATGGATCACCGCCAGCCGGTCCGGGTAGACCTGCGCCGAGCGCTCGATGAACGTGAGCGGCGATTGCTGGACGAAGTTCGCGGCGTTGCGGTCCAGCCCCACCTCGTACATGGATGCGGCCATTGACTCCCCCTCAAGATCGCCCGCTCTTGCGGCGGGGCGACTCCTCAAGGATTCAGTTTACTTCGATTGGCGCTAGGGGGAGTTGGCCGGGTCGGCTGTGAATCCCCTGCTATCCTGCCCCGCATGTCGGAAGCCGGTTCTCCCAATCATGGGTCTCATCGGTCGGCTTTCCCTCCACCGGCCAACGGGGCGGGGCGGCCCCGGGTCGCCCTTGTTGTGGGGTCTGGGGCGCTCAAGTGCCTGGCCGCCTTCGGCGTGATGCGGGTGCTGCGACGCGAGGCGATCCCCATCGACCTCGTGGTGGCCTGCAGCGGCGGCTCATTCTGCGGCCTGTGGGTGGCCGAAGGTGGCGAGGACCCGGACGGTTTCTGCCAGCGCCTCGTGCAGGGCTGGGACGGGTCCTTCAACCGCATTTCGTACGGCTCGCTCCTGAGGGCCGTGCTGCCGCGCAACTTCCGGCGGGGCAGGCGGCTGGGGTTGATCGATGATCGCCGCCTCAACCGCGCCATCCGCGAGCACACCGGAGACCGGACATTCGAATCGCTGCAAGTGCCACTGCACCTCGTGGCCACGGACTACGCATCCGGCGAGCAGGTTGTCGTGTCGCGGGGGCCGCTCTTCGACGGCATGCGGGCGACCATTTCGATCCCCCTGGTGCTGCCACCGTGGAAAGTCGGCGACCGGGCCCTGGTGGACGGCGCGCTGTGTGACCCGCTTCCCGTCGACGTGGCGATCCGCGAGGGAGCCGATGTCATCATCGCCATTGGCTTCGAGGACACCCTCGCAACCAGCCTCGGTACGGCAGGTGCTCATCTGGTGCACCTCACGTCGATTGTCAGCAACCACCTGTATCGGTCGCAGTTCGCCTTCTACAACCTCGCGCATCATGCGGAGGTCGTGGCAATCATGCCGCGCCTCGATTACACCGTTGGCCTCAAGGACACGCACCGGGTGCCGGAGCTGCTCGAGCAGGGAGCCCTCGCCGCCGAGCGCGAAGTGGGCTATTTGAAGCAGCTGATCGCCGGAAGCTGACGGGGCGGCTGCCGACCGGGAGCTGGCTTGGGATGCGTCCTTTCGTGCTGCAGTGCGATAATTGCAGGCTTTCCACTCCGACCGCCCAAGACGAGGCCTCCGACCATGTCCGCGACCATCGACCTCCTCAAGATTGCCCAGGAAGAACAGACGGGCGACCTCTTCAAGCTTCTCGACACCATCTACAAGCGCTCTGCCACGCGTCCGCCGGGTTATCCGGACGCCATCATCTGGGAGGGCGGCAACTTCAAGGGTGACGTGAAGCCGGTTGCCCATGCCTTTACCGACATGTTCGCCCTGAACGGCACGATCATGGCGCTGGACGTGCTGGGCCTGCCCTTTCTTGGCGTGCCGATGATGGCGCAGTTCCGCCACGACACGAAGCTGGTGTCGCTGGAGTGGTTCGGCAAGCTCGACTACACGGCGCTCAAGTGGTCCACCGCCGGCGACTTCATGGTGAACGAGGGCGGCAAGAAAGTGGTGGTGGCGGGAAAGTCCGCCAACGCGCCGCTGCGCACCGCTGCCGGTGTCTACTGCAACGTGCGCCCGTACGGCGGCATCACCAACATTCGCTTCATGCCGGGCCTGCCGTATTCGCAGGACAAGAAGAGGTTCCGCGTCGAGCCGGACACCGGAATCATCCATTCGGAGATGAACACGCCGGGCATTCGCATGGCGTACGCCGCGCGCCTCTTCCTCAAGATGGTTCACGAGACAGGCCACATTGGCCGCGTGGCGACCAAGCCCACGCAGGCGCAGGAAGATGCCGTGAACGCGGGCATCGTGCGCTGGCTGCTCCAGGGCACGAAGTTCAAGCTTAAGCGCCGCTACACGGTGGACGCCTACGAGGAACACAAGGCGAATGTCGACGCCATCGTGGCGCTGCTGCCCAAGGACTTCAAGGCGGGCATGGAGAATTGGGGCGGCGACATCTACGAGCACATCTCCGACACCAACTTCGGGATCATGCTTCACGACATGATCAGCCAGACACCAGCCATCGTTTACTCCACGGACCTCGATGGCGACCGCCTCACGGACCTGATGGCCGATGCCGCCGACGTGCTGCGCGCCTGGGGCCAGAAAGTGATCGACCGCGCGGGTGCCAAGGCTGACATGGGCCAGTTGTGGAAGGACATGGGGTTCACCATGACCAACGGCAAGGACATGACCAGCGTCATGTACCGCATCCACGGCGCGCCGATCTACGAGCAGACACTGGGCTCGGCTGACGCGATGCTCCTTCGCCTGCTGGATGGCGACGAGACGGTGGGCGGCACCAAGCAACCCTACGACCCGCGGATCCACTTCGTGCTCATCAACGAGGCCTACAAGGCCGCCAACCCCGGCAATACGAAGCTCGCGGCGTGGCTCGATGCGCAGCTCGCCACGTTCGACAAGCTTTACTCCGGCAAGCGCCCGCGCTACGTCGACGGCTACCAGCAGTTGAAGGCCGCGATCAAGCCGTGGGGCAGCGCCTGATTTCACCCACCCCGCTAGCGTTCAATCACACAAGATCGAGAGGAGTTAACCCATGATTCGAACCATCACTCGCCTGGCCGCCGCCACGCTCGGCGCGTTCGTCCTCGTGGCCGCCGCGTCCGCTTCCGCGCAGCAGAAGTACCCCGACCGCACCATCACCATGATCATTCCGTTCGGCGCGGGTGGCTCCACTGACATCGTGGGCCGCATCGCCGCCGAGGCGATGGCGAAGAACCTGGGCGTATCGATCGTGGTCGACAACCGCGCCGGCGCCGGCGGCACCATCGGCGCGCAAGCCGCCGCCAACGCACAGCCGGATGGCTACACGGTCACCATGTCCACCACCAGTACGCACGTGGTAGGACCGCTCACGCTCCCCTCGGCAAAGTACAGCCCGGTGAAGGATTTCGAGCACGTCGGCATGATTGCCGAGACGCCGTACGTATTGGTGGTGAGCCCGAAGCTGGCGGTGAAGAACGTGCAGGAGCTCATCGATTTTGCGAAGAAGAACCCGGGCAAGCTCAACTACGGCTCTGCCGGTGAAGGTTCCACGACGCACCTGGCGGGCCTCATGTTCCTGAACGCCACCGGCACGAAGATGGAGCACATCCCGTACAAGAGCAACGCCGAGTCCACCAAGGCAGTGATGACGGATGAGGTGCAGGTACTCTTCGGCTCCATGCCGGCGGTGCTCGCCCAGATCAAGGCGGGCTCGATCAAGGCGCTGGCGGTTGGCTCCGCCGCGCGCTCGCCGGAGCTGCCGGATGCGCCGACCATCGCCGAAGCCGGTGTGCCGGGCTATCGTGCGACGCTGTGGCTGGGCCTCTCCGCCCCCGCAAAGACGCCGCCCGCGGTCATCACGCGCCTGTCGCAGGCACTCGATGCGGCCATCTCCAACCCGGACATCGCCAAGCGCCTGTCAGCTGCCGGTGCCGAAGCCTCGAAGATGTCGTCGGGGGATTTCACCAAGCTGATTTCCCGCGAGCTGGAGGTCTACGGGAAGATCGTCGCTGGAATGAAGAAGTGAGCATGACCACCGTGACCTTTGCCTTCGCCCCCGTCGCTGCGCCGACCCTGCCCGTGCGCGGGTCGGGCGAGCGCCTGCCCGTCCACCGCATCTACTGCATCGGCCGCAACTACGAGGCGCACGCGGTGGAGATGGGCCACGACCCGAGCAAGGAGCCGCCGTTCTTCTTCCAGAAGAACCCGGACAACCTGATCGTTGGCGCGGACTTCCCGTATCCGCCCGAGACCTCGGACGTGCACCACGAAATCGAAATGGTCGCGGTGCTGTCGAAGGGTGGGAAGAACATTGCGGTCGCCGACGCGCTTGCCTGCGTGTGGGGCTACGGCGTGGGCCTTGACATGACGCGCCGCGACCTCCAGGGTGAGGCGAAGAAGCTTGGCCGCCCGTGGGAAGTGGGCAAGGCGTTCGAACATTCCGCGCCCTGCACCGAAATCGTGCCCGCCAGCCAGATCGGCCATCCCGATCACGGCGCCATCTGGCTCAAGGTCAACGGTGAGGAGAAGCAGAAGGGGGACCTCAACCAGATGATCTGGAAGACCGCCGAGCAGGTGGCGATCCTGTCGCGCTACTTCGAGCTGCAGCCTGGTGATGTCATTTTCACCGGCACGCCGTCGGGTGTCGGCCCCGTGAAGAAAGGCGACGTCCTCGAGGGGTTCGTCGAGGGTGTGGGAACGCTCAAGATCAAAGTCGCCTGAGCGCAAAAGGTGTAGAAGAGGGCTTTCCCACCGCTCGTGAGGAGAGCCCCATGCCCACCCCCAAGTCATCCGGCGCTGCTGCCGAAACCGAGCAACTCGAAGCCGACGTCCGCCGTATCGTGGAGGAGGGGCTCGACGTTCAGGAGCGCGTTCGTGCGCTCACCGTCCACTATCTGAGTTCGGGGCAGGCCGATTTCGCTTCGCTTCGCGCCACGGCCGAGGCGGTGATCAGGGGCGCGCACGAGGGCGTGCAGCCCTCTCTCAAGCGCGCCGCCTCCCAGGCGGCCGATGCCCGCGAGCAACTCAAGGATGCGGTCACGGGCTTGGACGGCGCGTTTTCCCAGTGGGCGCACGCTTCGCGCCTGGCGATGGAAGAGGCGGCCGGTCGCGCCCAGGCGTTTTCCAAGACCGACCTCTCGCGCATGCAGCAGGATTTACGAAGCCTGCAGTCGCTCATCGTCGAGACGCTGCAGGAGGCCGCCACGCGCACGCGCGATGCCAGCGGCCAGATCTTTTCCGACCTCGCCACGCACGCCAAGCGCTCCGGCTCCGCCACGGGCGAGCAGGTGCAGCAAACGCTCGCGGCCGCGACGCACTCGATGACAGAGGCTGGCAAAGCGAACGCCCAGGCGGGCATGGCGCTCGCGCAGGCCACGGCCGACACCTTTCGTGCCATCGCCGCCGGCATGCTGGGCGGGCTCGCCGACCACGTGCAGCCCAAGCCCCGCAACAAGAAACCCTGATGCTCTGGCAGGCCCTTGCGTCCGTCCGGGACCTCGGGCGGCTGCACGATATCGCCTCGATCCTGGTTCGCTACGGCTTCGGCGACCTCGTGCGGCGCTTGGGCCTAGCCAATGCGCTCGAGCGCGCGGGCCGGGCGCTTCACTGGGAGCGTGCCGCCGAGTACGCGCACCTGCCGCCGCCCGCGCGGGTGCGCCGCGCCATGGAGGAGCTCGGCCCCACGTTCGTGAAGCTGGGCCAGGTGCTCTCCACGCGCGTCGACCTGCTCGAGCCCGAATGGATTGCTGAATTCGCGAAGCTCCAGGACAGCGCGCCCGCCGTTCCCTACGAGGCGATTCTTCCGCAGCTGACCGAGGATCTCGGCGCGCCCCCGGAGACCGTGTTCGCGGAGTTCGACCCGGTGCCAGTCGCCGCCGCGTCCATCGCGCAGGTCTACCGCGCCCGACTCAAGGAGGGTGGCGAGGTGGTGGTGAAAGTGCGCCGCCCGGGCATCGTTCCGGTGGTTGAGGCGGACCTGCGCTGGATGCTGCGCTTCGCGCAGATCGCGGAATCCGAAAGCCCGGAGCTGAAAACCTTCAACCCCCAGGAGCTCGTGCGCCGATTCCGCCATTCACTTCGCGACGAGATGGATTTTTCTGTCGAGTGCCGCAACGCCGCGCGCATCGCAGAAAACTTCGCGGGTTGGCGCGATCCCGAGCCGGGCCCGGTCGATGGCGAGGCGCGCGCGCTGCCTGTCGTGATGATCCCGCGCATCCACTGGCCGCTCTCAAGCGAGCGCGTGTGCGTGCAAGAGCGGGTTGAGGGCATCCCGGGCCGTGCCCTGGCCGCAGCCGACGCAGCAGGGCTCGATCGCAAGCTCCTCGCCCGACGCGGTGCCCGAGCCGTGCTCAAGATGATCCTGAAGGATGGGTTTTTTCACGCCGACCCCCATCCCGGTAATGTTTTCTACCTCCCCGGCAATCGCTTGGCATTCATCGATTTTGGCATGGTGGGGCGCCTCACGGACGAGCGCCGCGACCAGCTGCTCCAGGTGCTGCTGGGCCTGGTGCAGCACGAACCCTCGCGCGTGGCGGAAGTGCTGCTCGAGTGGGCCTCGGGCAGCACCGTGGATGAAGAGGCGCTGGTCGCCGAGATCGAGGCCTTCGTGGAGCGCTACCGCGGCGTGCCGTTGAAGCAATTGCGCCTGGGATCGATGCTCTCCGACATGGTGGCGATCCTGCGCTCGCATCACATTACGCTGCCCGCCGACACCGTGATGCTCGTGAAGGCGTTTGTCTCGCTTGAGGGCATGGGTCGCGAGCTCGACCCCGAATTCGACATGGCCGGCGAGGCGATGCCCATGCTGGAGCGGCTGGTGCGCTCACGCTATGCCCCGAAAGCCATCGCCAGGCGCGGCTGGATCGCGGTGCGCGACGCTGCGCGGCTGATCGCAGGGTTGCCGCAGGACCTTTCCCGCCTGCTGCGGGCGGCGCGCCGCGGCAGGCTGGAGGTGCACATCGACGTGGTGAACCTGCAGCGCGTCGCCAATCAGCTCGACCGCGCCATCAATCGGCTGGTGCTGGGCGTGGTGATTGCCGCGCTCATCATCGGATCGTCGATCGTCATGACCGTGTCGGGCGGCCCGACCTGGCTCGGCCTGCCCATCTTTGGGCTGCTGGGGTTTTTGGGAGCTTTCGCGGGCGGCCTGTGGCTGTTTTTCTCCCTTTGGCGAAGCAACCGGCGCGATCAGGAATAGAGATGCATCAGGGTCGTCGCGGAGCGAAAGGCGGGCTGGAGACGCCGAACACGACCACCGTCAGGCGAGTCACGAACGCGCCGGCGAGCAGCAGCGCAGCCGCTGCCGCCACTCGATGCCAGCCGCTCAACCTTGCTGCCAAGGCAATCCTGCCGCACGCCAGCCTTGGTGTCCCCGGCGCCCGTCGGGGCCCTTCTCGCCTTCGAAACCCTCAAGGATGTTGAACGCATGCGGATAACCCGCTGCCGCGGCAAGCGTG
This sequence comes from Burkholderiales bacterium, assembly GCA_017853245.1. Lineage (GTDB taxonomy): Bacteria > Pseudomonadota > Gammaproteobacteria > Burkholderiales > Usitatibacteraceae > FEB-7. The sequence goes on from JAFMJY010000013.1 coordinate 27,978, forward strand.
GCCGCCTGATGGGAGCGCCCCCCACTTCGACACAGAAAAAGAAGCGTCGTGTCCGGCGAGAAGCGCGAGCGCAGCTCGGCGAGAAAGTTGGGGTTCGGCCCGGGTGCACCGTAGCCGCGCCACTCGATGAAGGTGGCCCCGGGGTAGGCGCCGACGAATTCCCATTCCGGCCTGGTGCGCACGTCGACGATCACGGCGCCCTCTTCGCAGTGCATGCGCCAGGCCTCGCGCGGGGCGACTGCGCCGGCGTAGGGAAGGGTGGCAGTGTTCATGGTGTCGATTCCTGTCGCGTTTCGTGTCGATCCGTCTTTTCACGCATTGTCGCGCAGGCGGTCACCATCGACAATTTATCCTCGTTCATGCAGCGCGCGAGGAGGTTGCCATGCAAGTGGGAGAAGCCTGTAGCCGCTCGGTTGTCGTCGTTCCGCCCTCGACACCGGTGGGTGAGGCCGCGAAGTTGATGCGCGAGCACCATGTTGGCAGCCTGGTCGTGGCCGATGGCGGCGGGACCCGGCGCCCGGTCGGTATCGTCACCGATCGCGACTTCGTGGTCGAGGTGCTGTCGGCGGGGTTGGACTACCGAACGGTGAGCGTGGGCGAGATCATGGCGCCCCGGCTCATTCGCGCCGCCGAGGACGAGAGCTCGCTCGAGGCGTTGCACCGCATGCGTGCCCATGGCATTCGCCGCTTGCCGGTGGTCGATGCAGCGGGCGACCTGGTCGGAATCGTGACGCTCGATGACTTGCTCGAGATCGTTGCCGAGGAACTCGACGACATCGTGCGCGCCATTGGCCGCGAGCAATCCTCGGAGGCCGCCGAGCGGCGCTAGCCCGGGGCAGGCGGGTCACTCCTTCAGCCGCGCGGAGGCGGCACGCCCGCGCGCAGGAGGTGACGCGAGAACCACGCGGAGGCGTGGCGCGCTACCGCTTCGAGGGCGCCTGTCTCCTCGAACAGGTGAGTGGCGCCCGGCACCACCACCAGGGACGCCCCGCCGGCAAGCCGCGCCATGGCCGCGCGATTGAGGCTGAGCACCTGTCGGTCTCCGCCACCGACGATGAGAAGCGTGGGCGCCTGGACACTTGCGAGTACTTGTTCGCCGGCCAGGTCAGGCCGCCCGCCGCGCGAGACCACGGCCTCAATGAGGTCGGGGTGCGCAGCCGCCACGCGCAGCGCCGCGGCAGCTCCGGTGCTGGCCCCGAACAGCCCGACGGGCAGCCCCCGACAGCCGGGCTCCGACTGAACAAATGCCAAGGCATCGCCAAGGCGATCGGCGAGCAAGGCAATGTCAAAGCGCCGCTCGATATCGCGATCCTCCTCCACAGTGAGGAGATCCAGCAGCAGGGTGGCAAAACCGAAGCCGCGCAACACCTCGGCGACGTATCGGTTGCGGGGGCTGTGCCGGCTGGAGCCACTGCCGTGGGCGAACAACACGATTCCCGACGCGACCTCGGGGCCTTCGAGGGAGCCTTCCAGCACCATGCTGCCCGAAGGAACCTGAACCAGCGCTGGCAGGCGAGCATCCATGCCAACAGCCTGACGCTCGCGGGCAGGAGCGGCTTGCGTTCGCTCAACAGGACGGCCCGAAGAGGCCGCGGATGCTCGCGACAATGGCCTACTCGTCAGCGGGGCGGCGAGGGCCAAGATGGCAAGAAACACCCCGTTGTGCGCGTGCGTCGCCAGTCTTGCCCTTTGCTACCATGCCGGTCAGTTGCCTGAGCAAGGCGTCGACCCATGCACGCCACCCTTCCCCTCCTCGAACGTACCGACTTTCCGCCCCTGAAGCGCCGGGCGGTCGAGACCGTGCAGGCGAACCTGGGCTACATCTGCAACCAGGCCTGCCTGCACTGCCACGTGAACGCGAGCCCCACCCGCACTGAGAGCATGTCGGGCGAAACCGTCGACAGCCTGCTCGCCTTCATCGAGGAATGCGGGGCGAAGGCGGTGGATTTGACCGGCGGCGCGCCGGAACTGAACCCGCATTTTCGTCGCATCGTGCAGTGGGCACGCAGCCGCGGGCTGCGAGTGATCGACCGATGCAACCTCACGATTCTTTCCGAGCCCGGCCAGGAGGGCCTCGCCGATTTTCTTGCGGCGTTTGGGGTGGAGGTGGTGGCCTCGCTTCCCTGTTACACGGAGGAGCTGGTCGACCGCCAGCGCGGCGAGGGCGTCTATCAGCGAAGTATCGACGGCATCCGGCGCCTCAACGCGTTGGGCTACGGCAAGCCGGGGACCGGGCTCTTGCTGAACCTCGTCTATAACCCTCAGGGGCCTAGCCTGCCGCCGCCGCAGCCTGCTCTCGAGGCAGACTACCAGCGCGTGCTGGGCGACGCCTTCGGCATCGTCTTCAACGGGCTCTTCACGCTCGCCAACATGCCTATCCAGCGCTTTGGCTCCACGCTGGTCACGCGCGGGCAGTTCAACGATTACATGGCGTTGTTGCGGGGCGCCCATCGCGACGAGAACCTCGATGCCGTCATGTGTCGGTCGCTTGTGTCAGTGGATTGGCAGGGTTTCCTCTACGACTGCGACTTCAACCAGATGCTCGGCCTTGCCCTTCAGCACCGAGGCCGGGCGCGCACGCACGTGGCCGATGTGATGGGCGAGGAATTGGGTGGGGGTGCCATCGTGGTTCGTAACCACTGTTACGGCTGCACGGCGGGGCAGGGTTCCTCCTGCGGGGGCGCGCTTGCCTGAGGGCGCGGCCGCACCGCCGGGGCGCGCCTGCCCGGCGCACTACGGGTATTCCCCGAGCGTTTTCAGCCGGCCGCCCGAGATCGAGGCAGAGACGCTCATCGTCGCAGGTGGCCTCTATGGAAACCTCGCAGCCCTGGATGCCATCGAGGCGCTGCTCGCTCAGGAGCGCGGCAACGCCCGGCTCGTGTTCAACGGCGACTTTCACTGGTTCGATGTCGACCCGCATGCCTTCGACGCGGTGGAGGCCGGAACCCAGCGCCACATCCGTTTGCGGGGCAATGTCGAGACTGAGATCGCCGCGGAGCCCGAGGGCTTCGGGTGCGCCTGCGCCTACCCGGCCGGGGTGCGCGACGAGGAAGTCGAGCGCTCAAACCGAATTCTTGAGCGACTGCGGGACACCGCGCGCGCCTATCCCGAGGCGAGGGCGCGCCTTGCGCGGCTGCCCGCCGTGGCGGTGGCACGGGTGGGCGAAGCCACCATCGGCATCGTGCATGGCGATGCGGAGTCGATCGCAGGCTGGCGGTTCGATGCCGCGAGCCTCGACGGCCCCAGTGTGCGCGAGTGGCTTGGCCGCATATTCGCCGATGGCAACTTGGACATCTTCGCGAGCAGTCACACCTGTCGCGCGGTGATGCGCGCTTTCAATCTGGGTGGCCGCGTCGGCGTGGTGGCCAACAACGGCGCCGCCGGCATGCCCAACTTCGTCGGCGAGCGCCAGGGCCTCGTCACGCGCATTGGCATCGAGCCCTGCGCTGCCGCGCTCTACCGCACCCAAACTGGTGGCGCCTTCGTCGAGGCGCTGCCCGTGCGTTACGACGTTGACGCCTTCGCTCGGGACTTCCTGCGCCAATGGCCGCCGGGATCGCCTGCGCATGCTTCGTATTGGCGTCGCATCGCTTCGGGAACCTCGTACCCCGTCGCCGCCGCCGCGCCGGGCAACTCATCGCCATGAGCCTCGGCCGTCTCATCGTCGTCGGCGCTGTCCTTGCCGTCATCGGCGCGTTCTTCGCCCTCGGCTGGCATCGGTATCTGTCACTCGACAACTTGCAGTCGCACCGCGCGATGCTGTCAGCTGCTGTAGCTGCGCACCCGGCAGCGTCTGCAACGGTGTTCTTCCTGGCCTACGTGGTGATGGCCGGCTTGTCGCTCCCGGGCGCCACCATCCTCACGCTAGCGGGCGGGGCGATTTTCGGCTTCGGGTGGGGCCTGCTGCTGGTGTCGTTCGCATCGACCCTCGGCGCGACGCTCGCTTTTCTGTTTGCGCGCTTCCTGCTCCGCGAGAGCGTTCGTCGCCGCTTCGGCGCGCGGCTCGCGCCGATCGACGCCGGCATGCGGCGGGATGGCGCCTTCTACCTCTTCGCCGTGCGCCTGGTGCCCGCGTTCCCCTTCTTTGTCGTGAACTTGCTGATGGGGCTCACCCCGATCCGGGTGGGCACCTATTACTGGGTGAGCCAGGTGGGAATGCTTCCCGCCACGGTGGTGTACGTGTATGCGGGCACGCAGATCGGCCAGCTCACGACCCTCGCGGGCATCCTGTCACCGGGCCTTGTCGGCGCGTTTGTGCTACTGGCGGCTTTCCCCTTCGTCGCCCGGCGCATGCTGGCGGGGATCGAGGCGCGTAAGGTGTATGCCCGTTGGCAGCGTCCGGGGCGATTCGATGCCGACCTCATCGTGATCGGCGCCGGCTCTGCTGGCCTCGTCACCGCGTACATCGGCGCCGCCGTGCAGGCGAAGGTGGTGCTGGTCGAGCGCCATCGCATGGGGGGCGATTGCCTCAACACGGGCTGCGTGCCATCGAAGGCGCTCATTCGCTCGGCAACGGCCATGGCGGAGCTGCGGCGCGCGGGCGAGTTCGGCATTCGCATGCCGGAAGGCGAGGTGGATTTCGCGGCCGTGATGGCGCGTGTGCGCCGGGTCATCAGCGAGGTCGCCCCGCACGACAGCGTCGAGCGCTACCGTGCGCTGGGGGTCCAGTGCGTCGAGGGCGAAGCGCGCCTCGTGTCGCCGTGGGAGGTCGAGGTGCGCGCGCCCGATGCCGGCATGCGCACGCTCACAGCGCGCCGCATCGTGATCGCCTCAGGAGCGCGGCCCGTATTGCCCCCGATCCCGGGGCTTGCCGACGCCAGCCCGCTCACGTCGGAGAGTGTCTGGTCGTTGAAGGACCTGCCGCGGCGCCTCGTGGTGCTGGGGGGCGGCCCGATCGGCTGCGAGCTCGCGCAGGCGTTTGCTCGCCTGGGCGCTGAGGTCACCTTGGTGGAGATGGGAGGAAGGCTCCTGCCGCGCGAAGATGAGGACGCCGCCCAGCACGTGGCCGCGGCGCTGGTGGCGGAGGGCGTCAGCGTGCTGGCCGGGCATCGGGCAATTTCAGTGGAGGTGCGATCGCCGCAGGGCAAGGCGCTTCGGGTTTCCGGCGCGGGAGGCGAGCGCGAGGTGGGCTTTGACGAGATCCTCGTGGCGGTGGGGAGGCGCGCGAACGTCGAGGGCATTGCCGCCGGTGACATGGCGCTCACCCTCACGGACAAGGGCACGGTGGGCGTGAACGAGTTTCTCGAGACCAATTTCCCCAACATCTATGCCTGCGGCGACGTCGCGGGCCCCTTCCAGTTCACGCACGCCGCATCCCACATGGCGTGGTACGCAGCGGTGAACGCGCTCTTCGGGCGCTTCCGCCGCTTTCGTGTCGATTACTCGGTGATCCCGTGGTGCACGTTCACCGACCCCGAAGTGGCTCGGGTGGGGCTCAACGAACAGGAAGCGCGCGAGGCGGGTGTGGCCTTCGAGAGCGCCATCTACGGGCTCGATGACCTCGACCGCGCCATCGTCGACGGCGAGGCAAAGGGCTTCGTGAAGGTCCTCGTGCGCGCGGGCAGCGACCATATCCTGGGCGCGACGATCGTGGGGGCCCGCGCGGGTGAGCTCATTGCCGAGTTCGTGCTCGCCCTGCGCCAGGGCATCGGGCTCAACGCGCTCCTTGGCACGATTCACGTCTACCCGACCTGGATGGAGGCGAACAAGCACGTTGCCGGCGCCTGGAAGCGGAGCACGGTTACCGAGGGGCAGCGGGCATTTCTGGCGGCGTTCCATCGCTGGCAACGCGGCGAGGCCGGCATTCTTGCCGTCATCGCGACGCTGCCGGGGCTGCTGAGGCCAGGCCGGGGAACGCGGCTGTGACAGCGCTCTCGATCATCGTCCCCGTCCTCGACGAGGCGACTGGCATTGATGCGTGCCTGCGGGCGCTCGCTCCGTCTCGGCAGCGTGGCGTGGAGGTGGTCGTGGTCGATGGCGGCAGCGCCGATGCCACGGTCACGCTGGCACGCCCGCTTGCAGACCGCGTGATAGCCGCGCCACGCGGCCGCGCCAGCCAGATGAATGCCGGCGCGCGAGAGGCTCGCGGCGCGGCGCTGCTTTTCCTGCACGCGGACACCCGCCTGCCGCCCGAAGCCGACCGTGTCGTCCTCGCGGCGCTGGGCAAGGCGGCTTGGGGCCGATTCGACGTGCGCATCGACGGGGTTTCCGCGGGGCTGCGGATCGTGGCTGCATTCATGAACGCGCGATCGCGACTGACCGGCATTGCCACCGGCGACCAGGCGATCTTCGTGCGCCGCGCCGTGTTCGAGGGCCTCGGGGGCTTTCCGGAAATGGAGCTGATGGAGGACGTGACGCTCTCGCAACGACTGCGGGCCGTGTCCTCGCCGGCGTGCCTCCGTGAGCAGGTTTCCACGTCAGGAAGGCGGTGGGATCGTCACGGCGTCTTCCGCACGGCCGTGCTCATGGGGTGGCTTCGCTTCGCCTACTGGCGTGGCGCCGACCCGGCTGAACTTGCGCGCCGTTATGGAACCCACCCGACCCGTCCTTGAGCCTTTCGAGGTGGCCGTCTTCGCCAAGGCACCGGTAGCGGGAGAGGTGAAGACGCGCCTCGTGCCGCCCTTGGCTGTCGAAGAGGCAGCAGCCCTGCATCGGTGGCTCGTTCGCCGTGCCGTGCGAACAGCCCTGCAGTCGGGCGCGCGAGCCGTGTCGCTCTGGTGTGCGCCGAACTGCGCGCACCCTTTCTTCTCGGCTTGCGAGCGCGAGTTCGGTGTCACCCTGCACGATCAGTCGGGCCCGGACTTGGGCGAACGGATGGCGTCGGCCTTCGCGGCGTTGACCCGTGACATTCCGGTCTTGCTCATCGGCGCCGACTGCCCAGCCCTTGCCGAGACGGACCTGCAAAACGCCGCAGCAGCGCTTGCAACGCATGCCGTGGTTTTGCAACCCGCGGAGGACGGGGGCTACGTTCTGGTGGGGCAGCGGCGTTGCCACCCGGAAATGTTTACCCGGATTGATTGGGGTAGCGCGTCGGTGATGGGTGCAACGCGCCAACGCTTGAGTGAGTCGGGCATCGCGTGGCTCGAGATGCCAGTTCTCTGGGACGTGGATCGCCCGGAGGATTACCACCGTCTTCGGGGCCTCGGTTGGTATCCGCGGGACATGGCATGAGCCCGTCGCTGCCGCGCCGAGCGGCACTTGCGGCGATGATCGGTGCCCTCATCGGGGCCCGCGTCACTGTGGCGTCGAGCGCGTTGGCGGCCAGCGCGGGCGAACGGCCCATCGCGCCTTTCTCGGTGGTGCAGCCGGGTGCGTCGCTGCCATCGCCGTGGCGGCTGCTCAAGCTTCCGAAGGTGGCGCCACCCGAGTTCGCCCTTGTCGCCGACCTCGACGCGACGGTGCTTCGTGTACGCGCGTCGGCGGCCGCGGGCACGGTCGCCCACGCCCTTGATGTCGCTACCGTCGAGCGGCCGATCCTGTCGTGGCGGTGGAGGGTCGACCGCGTGGTCGAGCGCGCCAACCTCGCTGACAAATCCGGCGACGATTTTGCCGCTCGTGTCTACGTGTTCTTCGACGTCCCGGTCTCGACGTTGCCCGTCAGCGCGCGCTTGAAGGTGATGCTGGGCCGGGCCATCTGGGGCGAGAGTTTGCCGACCGCGGCGCTCTGCTACGTCTGGGACAACCGTCACCCAGTGGGCACCCGCGTGTGGAACCCCTACACCGATCGCGTTCGCACCATTGTTCTGCGAAGCGGCTCCGCTGGGGCATGGCAGCCAGAACGCCGCGACCTCGACGCCGATTTCCGCGAAGCGTTCGGCCCGCAATGGGCCGGGCCAACACCGCGGGTGACGGGTATAGCCGTTGGCAGCGATACCGACCAGACCCGCGAGTCCGTGACGGCCTGGTTCGGCGACCTCGCGCTCGAGGCTCGGCCATGAAGCGCCTTCTGCTGCTGGGCGGGGGCCACGCGCAACTGGCGCTTCTCGAAAGCCTCGGCCGCCAGCCGCTCACCGGCGTGACGGTCACCCTGGTGGCGCCGGCCGATCAGGCTGTCTACTCCGGCATGCTTCCGGGCTGGGTGTCGGGCCACTATTCGCTGCCGGCCTGCACG
>JAFMJY010000093.1 GCA_017853245.1 Burkholderiales bacterium
GTGACCGTGAAGACGGACGTGGCGTTGCCGTTCACGCTGGAGTCGCTCACGATGCGCGAGCCCGACCGGGAAGCCCTCGACGCGCTCTACGGGCGCTTCGGCTTCCGGGGCCTGCGCGAGGCGCTGAGGGGCGGCGCCGCGGGCGCGCCCGCCAAGGCGAAGCCGGAGCCCCCGGTGGTGGCTACCCCGGTGACGGCGTTCGTGGCCTCCCGCCGCTACGAGACGGTGCTCGATCAGGCGGGGCTCGATCGCTGGGTCGCGCGCATCGAGTCGGCCCCGCTCACCTGCTTCGACACCGAGACCACGAGCCTCGACCCCATGGCGGCCCGCCTGGTGGGGCTCGCCTTCAGCGTCGAGGCGGGTGAGGCGTGTTACATCCCGCTCGCCCATCGCTACCCGGGCGCGCCGGACCAGCTGGGCCTCGAGGCCACGCTGGCGCGCCTGAAGCCCTGGTTGGAAAGCGAGCGCCACGCCAAGCTTGCCCAGCACGCCAAGTACGACTGCCACGTGCTCGCCAACCACGGCATCACGGTGCGCGGCATTGCCCACGACACGCTGCTCGCCTCCTACGTGCTCGAAAGCCACCAGCGCCACGACATGGATTCCCTCGCGATGCGCCATCTCGGCGCGCAGACGATCCTGTACGAGCAAGTGGCCGGCAAGGGCGCCTCGGCGATCGGCTTCGACCAGGTCTCGGTCGAGCGCGCCACCGAGTACTCGGCCGAGGACGCCGACGTGACGCTGCAGCTGCATGGCGCGCTGTGGCCGCGCGTGGCAGCCGATGCGAAGCTTCGCCATGTCTACGAAGCGATCGAGCTGCCCGTCTCCGGCGTGCTCCTCACCATGGAGCGGCACGGCGTGCTGGTGGACACGGGCCTGCTCGCGGCGCAGAGCGGCGAGCTGGGGGCGAAAATGGTGGCGCTGGAGGCGAAGGCGCATGCGCTCGCCGGGCAGCCGTTCAACCTCGCCAGCCCGAAGCAGCTGGGCGAGATCCTGTTCGAGCGCCTGAAGCTCCCCGTGGTCAAGAAAACGCCCTCGGGCGCGCCCTCCACCGACGAGGAGGTGCTCGAGCGCCTGGCCCTCGACCACCCGCTGCCCAAGGCGCTGCTCGAGCATCGGGGGCTCGCGAAACTCAAGAGCACCTACACCGACAAGCTCCCGCGCATGGTGAACCCCGCGACCGGCCGGGTGCACACGCACTACGCGCAGGCGGTGGCGGTGACCGGGCGCCTGTCCTCATCGGACCCCAACCTGCAGAACATCCCGGTGCGCACCGCCGAGGGCCGGCGCATCCGCGAGGCCTTCATCGCGCCGCCCGGCTCGGCCATCGTCTCGGCGGATTACTCGCAGGTGGAGCTGCGCATCATGGCGCACCTCTCGGGCGACCGCTCGCTGCTGGAAGCGTTCGCGCGCGGCGAGGATATTCACCGCCACACTGCCGCGGAGATCTTCGGCGTATACCTTCCGGAGGTGTCGGCGGAGCAGCGCCGCTACGCCAAGGTGATCAACTTCGGCCTCATCTACGGCATGAGCGCCTTCGGGCTGGCCGGCAATCTCGGCATCGAACGATCGGCGGCACAGAGCTACATGGACCGCTACTTCCAGCGCTACCCCGGCGTGGCCGCCTACATGGACCGCACGCGCCAGGAGGCGCGCGAGCGTGGCTACGTGGAGACGGTGTTCGGCCGGCGGCTGTGGCTTCCCGATATCGGCTCGGCCAATCAGGCGCGGCGGCAGGGCGCCGAGCGCCAGGCGATCAATGCGCCGATGCAGGGCACCGCTGCCGACCTGATCAAGCTCGCGATGATCGCCGTGCAGCGCTGGCTCGAGGGCGAGGGCCTGCAGTCGAAGCTGGTGATGCAGGTGCACGACGAGCTGGTGCTCGAAGTGCCGGCAGGCGAGCTCGGGCGGGTGAAGCCGGAGGTCGAGCGCCTCATGGCCGGCGTGGCGGCGCTGGACGTGCCGCTCGTGGTTGAGGCGGGCGTGGGCGAGAACTGGGACAAGGCGCACTGAACGCCATGGGAGGCACGCCGATACCAGCCAGCATCGACGTCGAGCGCGCCGCCGCACTGCTCGCGGCAGGCGCGGTTGTGGCCTTCCCCACGGAGACGGTCTACGGCCTGGGCGCGGACGCCGCCAATGTGGCGGCGGTGCGCAAGGTTTTCGCGCTCAAGGGCCGCCCACCAGACCATCCACTGATTGTTCACCTGCGCTCGGCAACACAACTGCCGCAGTGGGCCGCCGAGGTGCCTCGCGACGCGCACGTGCTGGTCGACGCGTTCTGGCCCGGCCCGCTGACGCTGATTCTTCGCAAGGCCCCGGGCGTGCCGCTCGAGACAACCGGGGGGCAATCGAGTGTTGGCCTTCGCTGCCCCTCACACCCTCTGGCGCAGGCGCTATTGTCGGCGTTCGCGGCGCGGGGCAGCGGCGCCATTGCGGCGCCGTCGGCCAATCGCTTCGGCCGCGTGAGCGCCACGACGGCTGCCCACGTGCGAGAGGAGTTCGGCGACTCCGTGCCAGTTCTCGACGGCGGCGAGGCGACCCTGGGCCTGGAGTCGACCATCCTCGACCTGTCGCGGGGCGTGCCGGTGCTGCTGCGGCCGGGCGCGATCACCCGGGAGGACATCGCCCGGGTGTTGGGAGCCCCACCGCGGGATCGTGATGCGCAGTCGCCGCGCGCCTCCGGAACGCTGGCTTCCCACTACGCGCCGGTGACGCCCGTCACGCTGCTCCAGGCGGACGACATCGGCCCGGCCGTGGCCGCAGCCTCCGCTCGTGGCGAGCGCCTTGCCGTGCTCGCACGGACAGCGCCGCCAGTGTCGGGTTGCCTCGCGTGGCACACCGCGCCCCGGGAGGCCGGTGCGTACGCGCACCAGCTGTATGCCGCCCTGCGAGCCTTGGACGCGAACCGGGCCGACCGGATCGTGGTCGAACGGGTTCCGGACGGTCAGGCCTGGGAAGCCGTACGCGATCGTCTCGCGCGCGCCGCTGCCGGCGACCCGGACGCCAACGACCCTTGAAAGGATTGCTCGTGACCCCGCTTACTCGTCTCGCGACGGCCCTCGCCTTCGCGCTCACGCTCGCGGGCTGCGCGCCCCTCGTCACGCAAAGCCCCGGCAAGGGCTTGAGCCCGGTCAATGCCGTCGCCGATGGCGACGACCGCCACCTGATCCTGTCGGGGCACGACGTCGTGAGCTACTTCACCGAGGGCCGGCATCGCCTCGGGAGCCCCGCCCACAAGTCTGTTTACGAAGGCGTCACGTTTCGCTTTGCCACGGCGGAGCACAAGGCGCGATTCGATGCCGCGCCGGGCCAGTACATCCCGCAGTACGGCGGCTACTGCGCCAATGGCATCGTGTACGGCATTCCCTGGGGTGGCGATGCCGATGCCTGGCGCATCATCGACGGCAAACTCTACATCTTCGGTGGTGCGGGCTCGCGCGAAGCCTTTCTCCTCGACGTTCCTGGCAACGTGGCACTGGCCGACCGCTACTGGCGTGAGGAGGTGAGGGGCGCCAACGCCTTCGTGCAGCGCGTGAAACGACTGGCTCTCCGCGTGCCGCATTACCGGTCGGGCGAGGAGCTCGCGCGCGCCGTGGCCGCCGCGAAGCAGTAGCGCGCGGCCTCTAGGGCTCGGGCCACGCGAGCGTCACGGTAGAGGCCACGCCACCCGTCGCATCGAGGGTGCGCTCGACGAGCCGCCCGCCCGACGCCCCCAGGCGCACGATAGCTGTCGAGCGCGTTCCATAGCGCACACCCGTGATCAGCATGGGCGAGAGCTCGCGCTCTCGCTCGATCCCCACGCCGGTGTCGGGGAGCGCGTGGTCGGGCGCGGGCGTTGCGTCGGCGAGCGCCCCGAACAGGGCGTCGTCCTCGCCGAGCAGGTGATCGGCAAGCGCCCGCTTCGCCCGGACGAGCTTGGGCCAGGGCGTGTTGAGCAAGTGATTGGAGAGGGCGTGCACGCCCGGCTCGAGCACGCGCACGCGATGGTCGCGGTTGCTGAAGTAGGCCAGCGTGCGGCTGTCGGCGGCCAGCAGGTTGAAGCCCGGGTACTCCGACGCGTGGGCGGCGAGCGCCTCGAGGTAATCGACCGGCTCGCTCGTGCCCTGCAGGAAGCGTGTGACGAGCTCCCCCCGGGAGCGACCCGCGGCGCGGCGATCGCGCGGGTCCCGGTAGTTCGTCACGGCGGCAAAGCGCCCGGATCGCGTGACGCCGAGCCAGGTGCCGCCGGCCTGCAGGTCGCGGCCGCCGGCGAGGTGAGGGGCGTCCGCCCACCAGTGCGCCGGGGCCGAGGGCCGGTCCCGCCACTCATCGCGATGGGCGGCCACCACGAGGTGGAACGCCGGGTGGGCCTTCCAGGCGATCGCGATCAGGCACATGGGCGTTGCAGCCCGCTACATCCGGCCGGGCAGCCAGGTGACGAGGCCGGGGAAGAAATAGATGAGCCCCACGGCGAGCACCAGCAGCGCGAACATCGGCCAGGCAATGCGTGCGAGCCAGGGAATCTGCCGGCCCGTCATGCCCTGCAGCACGAACAGGTTGAAGCCCACCGGCGGGGTGATCTGCGCCATCTCGACCACCAGCACGATGAAGATGCCGAACCAGATCGGGTCGATGCCCGCCTTGAGAATGGTCGGGAAAATCACGCCCATGGTGAGCACCACCATCGAGATGCCATCGAGAAAGCAGCCGAGCACGATGTAGAAGGCCATGAGGCAGAAGAGCAGCCAGAACGGCGTGAGGCCGAGCGCGCCGATCGCCTCGGCCAGGTGACGCGGCAGCCCGATGTAGCCCATGGCGAGCGTGAGAAACGAGGCCCCGGCGAGGATGAGGGCGATCATGCAGTAGAGGCGCGTGGCACCCATGAGGCTCGCGACGAAGGTGTCGCGGTTGAGGGAGCCCTGCGCGGCGGAGAGGATCAGCGCGCCCACCACGCCGATCGCTGCCGCTTCGGTGGCGGTGGCGATGCCGGTGTAGATGGCGCCCAGCACGAGGGCGATGAGGAGCGCCGTCGGAATCAGGTGGCGCGAGGCACGCAGCCGGTCGGCCAGCGGCATCGGCGGGTCGGGCGGCGGGATGCGACCCGGATGGCGGAGCGACCAGAGCACGGTGTAGCCCATGAAGAGGGCCGCCACGAGCAGCCCCGGAATGACGCCCGCGATAAAGAGCCGCGTGATCGACACTTCGGCCGTGACGCCGTAGACGATCATGATGATCGACGGCGGAATCAGCAGGCCCAGCGTGCCGGCCCCGGCGAGCGTGCCGATGGCCATCGTGTCCGGGTAGCCGCGCCGCTCGAGCTCCGGCAGCGTCATCTTGCCGATGGTTGCGCAGGTGGCCGCCGACGAGCCGGACACGGCAGCAAACAGCGTGCAGCCCACGATGTTGGTGTGCAGAAGGCGGCCGGGAATGCGCTGCAGCCACGGGGCGAGGCCGCGGAACATGTCCTCCGAGAGGCGCGTGCGAAAGAGGATTTCGCCCATCCAGATGAAGAGCGGTAGCGCGGTGAGCGTCCACGACGCGCTCGAGCCCCAGATCGTGACCGCCATGGCATCGCCCACAGGCCGACTGGCGAAGAGCTCCATGCCGAGCCAGGCCACCGCCATCAGCGCGAGGCCGATCCAGAGGCCGCTCGCGAGCAGGGCGAAGAGAAGCACGACCAGCGCTGCCGCGATGGCGAAGTCCATGGCCTACTCGACCCGGGCGGGCTCGTCGCCGCCCGCTTTCTCAGGGGCTGCCTGCCTGCGCAGGTGACGAATGCAATCGTCGGCCATGGCAATGAAGAGCACGATCGCGCCCGCTGCCATGGCGAGCTGCGGAATCCACAGCGGCGTGGCGTCGTTGCCCTGCGAGATATCGTTGAACGTGTACGACTGCCAGGCGAGGCGAACGCTGTAGAAGGCGAGCACGCCGGTGAAGAAGACGCCGGCGAGGTGGCACCAGCGCTCGAGCGGGCGGCGAAGCCGCGCTCGCTGCAGCAGCAATTCGACGCGGATGTGCTCGCCGCGCTTCAACGTATGCGCAAGCGCCAGGAAAGCGGCGGCCGCCATGCAGTAGCCCGCGTAGGCATCCGACCCGCGCAAGTTGAAGCCGACGAGGCGTCCCACGACGCTCGCCAGCACCATCACGAGCACCCCCACCATGAAAAACGCCGCGGCCCAGGCCGCGGCGTCGTAGAGGCGGTCGAGTGCTCGCCGCACCGCCTATTTCCGGAACGCGTCGACGATCGCCTTGCCGTCCGGGCCGGCGGTCTTCAGCCACTCCTCGGTCATGGTGGCGCCAATTTTCTGGAAGTCGGCTTTCAGCTGGGCCGAGGGCGGCTGCACGTTCATGCCGTTCTTTTTCAACTCGCCCAGGAAGAAATTGGTCTTCTCTTCCGACACCTTCCAGCCGCGGGCCTCGGCATCGGCCGCCGCCTTGCGGATGGCGTCCTGCGTGGCCTTGTCCAGCGCATCGAAGGCTTTCTTGTTGGCGAACACGATGTTCTTCGGAAGCCAAGCTTGGGTGTCGTAATAGTTCTTCACCACTTCCCACGCCTTCGTGTCGTAGCCCGTCGCGCCGGAGGTGATGTTGGCGTTCACCGCGCCGGTGGCGAACGCCTGAGCCAGCTCCGCGGCCTGGATCGTGACCGGCTGCGCGCCGGCCAGCTCCGCGATACGCGAGGTGTAGGGGTTGTAGGCGCGCATCTTGAGGCCCTTCATGTCCGTCACCGAGTTGAGCGGCTTGGAGGAGTAGATCCCCTGCGGCGGCCACGCCACGCCGTAGAGCACGACCATGCCCTGCTTGGCAAAGCGGTCCTCGATCGCCTTGCGGGAGACGCGCCAGAGCTTCACGGCGTCGGCATAGCTGGTGGCGAGGAAGGGCACGGAGTCGACGCCGAAGAGCGGGTCCTCGTTCGAGTAGCCGGAGATGAGGATCTCGCCGATCTGAGCCTGCCCGCCCTGCACGGCGCGCTTGATCTCCGGCGCCTTGAAGAGGGACGCGCCCGGGTGCACGGTGATCTTGAGCTTGCCGCCGGTGGCCTTGTCGATATCGGCGGCGAACTGCACGATGTTTTCGGTATGAAAGTTGGTGGCCGGGTACGGCGTGGGCATGTCCCACTTGACCTGGGCGTGCGCGATGCCCGCGGCCGCCAGGGCCAGGGCGGCGAGGCCGATTCGGGAAAGAGCGTTCACGGGGAATCCTCCGGTTGGGGGGCGAACCGCGGATGCTCCGCGAGCCCCGCGGTGCTGTCAAACGCGAGGCCCTCGCTCCTCTATACTGCGCCGCCTATGAGCGGCTCCGGCCAGTGGAACTTCTGGATCGATCGCGGCGGCACGTTCACCGATGTGGTGGCGCAGCGCCCGGACGGCGCGCTCGAGACGCGCAAGCTGCTGTCGGAAAACCCCGGACGCTACGCGGACGCGGCGCTTGCCGCCATACGCGATTGCCTGGGCTTGCCAGCGGGCGTGCCAATCCCGGTCGAGCAGATCGCTTCCGTGAAGATGGGCACCACGGTTGCCACCAACGCGCTGCTCGAGCGCAAGGGCGAGCCCACAGCCCTGGTGGCCACCGAAGGCTTTCGCGACCAGTTGCGCATCGGCTACCAGAACCGGCCCCGGCTCTTCGACCGCCACATTCGCCTGCCGGACATGCTCTACGCGCGAGTGGTCGAGGCCCGCGAGCGAGTGAGTGCCGACGGGCAGGTCATCCAGCCCCTCGACGAGGCGGCGCTGCACCGTGACCTCGCAGCGGCCTTTCGCGCCGGCTGCCGGGCGGCGGCCATCGTTTTCCTCCATGGCTACCGCTATCCCGGCCACGAGGCGCAGGCCGCGGCAATTGCGAGGGCGGCCGGATTTGCCCAGGTATCGGTCTCGCACGAAGTGAGCCCGCTGATGAAATTCGTCTCGCGCGGCGACACGACGGTGGCGGACGCCTATCTCTCGCCGATTCTGCGCCGCTATGTCGACCGCGTCGCCGCCGAATTGCCGGGGGTGCGCCTGCTCTTCATGCAGTCCTCCGGTGGCCTCACGGACGCCGGCCGATTCCAGGGCAAGGACGCGATCCTCTCCGGCCCCGCGGGAGGCATCGTCGGCATGGTGCGAACGGCGGAGGCGGCCGGTGTGGGGCGCGTGATTGGCTTCGACATGGGCGGCACGTCGACGGATGTCTCTCACTACGCGGGCGAGCTCGAGCGCGAGTTCGACACGCAGGTGGCGGGCGTGCGGCTGCGCGCGCCGATGATGTCGATCCACACCATCGCGGCGGGCGGGGGCTCGATCCTGCACTTCGACGGCCAGCGCCAGCGCGTGGGCCCGGACTCCGCGGGCGCCGTGCCCGGCCCCGCGTGCTATCGGCGTGGCGGGCCGCTTACGGTCACGGACTGCAACGTGATGCTCGGGCGGCTTCAGCCCGGGCAGTTTCCGAGCGCCTTCGGCCCCGACGGCAACGAGCCGCTGGATGCGGCAATCGTGCGGGAGAAATTCATGGCGCTCGCCGCCGAGGTCTCGGCGGCCACGGGCGAGCCCCGAACGCCCGAGCAGGTGGCGGAGGGCTTTCTTCGCATTGCGGTAGCCAACATGGCCAACGCCATCAAGTTCATCAGCGTACAGCGCGGCCACGACGTCACCGGCTACACGCTCGCCTGTTTCGGTGGCGCCGGCGGGCAGCACGCCTGCCGCGTGGCCGACGAGCTCGGCATGCAGGACGTGCTGATCCATCCGCTCGCCGGCGTCCTGTCCGCCTACGGCATGGGATTGGCCCAGGTGCGGGCGCTTCGCGAAGAGTCGATCGAGATGCTGCTCGAGCGCGCCGGTGACCTGATGGAGGAGAAGGCGACGCGCCTTGCCCTGGCCTGCACCCGCGAGCTCACCGAGCAAGGTTGCGCGCTTGCCCGCACCGAGAAGCGCGCGCACCTCAAGTACGAAGGCACCGACACTGCCGTTGCCGTGACGATGGGCTCGCCTGACACGATGCGCGCGGCATTTGATGCCCTCTACCGGCAGCGCTTCGGGTTCCTGATGCCCGGGCGCGCGCTGATGGTCGAGGCCGTGGCGGTGGAGGCCATCGCCCAGGCTGATGCCGAAGCAGTCGCGCCTGCGGCCTTGCCCACGGCGCCCGCAGCGCCAACAGCCCAAGCCGGGATGTTTTGTGGGGTTGTAGCGCAATCGGTGCCGGTCTACCGGCGTGAATCGCTCGCCGCGGGCCAGTCGATCGACGGGCCGGCGATCATCGCCGAGTCGAACGCAACGACCGTGGTCGAGCCGGAGTGGCGCGCAGCCGTCACGCTGCGCGGAGACCTGCGCCTGCAGCGCGTCGTTCCGCGCACGCAGGAAAAGGCGGCCGGCACCCAGGTCGATCCGGTCATGCTCGAAGTGTTCAACAACCTCTTCATGTCGATCGCCGAGCAGATGGGCGTGCGGCTGGCGCAGACGGCGTACTCGGTGAACATCAAGGAGCGGCTCGATTTCTCCTGCGCGCTCTTTGACGGCGAGGGCAACCTCGTGGCCAACGCCCCGCACATGCCCGTGCACCTGGGCTCGATGGGCGAATCGATCCGCACCGTCATCGCGCGAAACGCGGGGCAGATGAAGCCGGGCGATGTCTACGTGTTGAACGACCCCTATCACGGCGGCACGCACCTGCCGGATGTCACCGTCATCACCCCCGTGTGGGTCGATGCGGCAAGCGCGGGCTCGGCGCCGCTCTTCTACGTGGCCTCGCGGGGCCACCACGCCGACATCGGTGGCATCACGCCGGGCTCCATGCCCCCCTTCTCGCGCACGGTGGAGGAGGAGGGCGTGCTGCTGGACAACGTGAAGCTGGTGGACGGGGGCGCGTTGAAGGAGGAAGCGCTTCGCCACCGACTCGCCACCGCGCGATATCCGGCCCGCAACCCGGACCAGAACCTGGCCGACCTGCGGGCGCAGATCGCTGCCAACGAAAAGGGCGCGCAGGAGCTGCGCGCCATGGTGGCGCACTATGGGCTGGCGGTGGTGCGCGCTTACATGCAGCATGTGCAGGACAACGCCGAGGAGTGCGTGCGCCGGGTGATCGGCGCGTTGAAGGATGGCGAGTTCGCCGCCGAGATGGACAACGGCGCCGCCATCCGGGTGAAGGTCTCGGTGGATGCGGCGAGGCGCAGCGCGGTGGTCGATTTCGCCGGCACCAGCGCGCAACTGGAGAGCAACTTCAATGCCCCCGCAGCCGTGGTCTATGCCGCGGTGCTCTACGTCTTTCGCACGCTGGTCGACGACGACATCCCGCTGAATGCCGGGTGCCTCAAGCCCCTCGAGGTCCGCATTCCCGAGGGGTCGATGCTCAATCCCCGCCCGCCCGCGGCGACGGTGGC
>JAFMJY010000094.1 GCA_017853245.1 Burkholderiales bacterium
GAATCCTGCCCATCGGCGGCCCTGGGCCCGCCATAACGCCGCGCGAGCAGGGTGAGAGGCTCTTTGCCCTGCTCGGCAAGCCTTCGCGGTTCACCCGCGTGCCCGTGGGCTTGCTGGACACGGTGGTCGCCGGGCTGTCGCTGGCGGAGCGGGCCATTCCGTCGCTGGCCGCCAAGGCGGAGTACGCGCGTATTGGCCGCTACTACGCGACGGAGTCAATGCTTGTCTGGGATCCCGTGCGGAGTCGCTACGACGCCGATGCAACCCCTTCCACAGGCAGCGACACGTTATTCAGCCACTATGAGGCGCTGCTCCGAAGTTAGCTTGGCGCAGTCGCTCGATCGCGCGCAGCCTGCACGCGGTTCCACCAGGCCGAGAACGAGCGAAGCCGCCGGCCCGGTTCAGGCCAAATCACCTCGGCTGGGGCAAGGCCCAACGCGCGACTGAGCGTGGCGAGATGAGGGTCGCTGACTCCTCGAAGGTTTTGTGCCGAAGACAGTGACGCGGCGAGCGCGTCCGCGTCACCGATCCAGCGCAGCTTTGTGATGTGGCTCATTCGCTGCGTCACGAATCGCCAGCGCCGCTCGCTCCAAGGCCATTGGGCGTGAAAGCGTTCGTCGAGGATGGCTACTGACACCAGGCCCGGTGGCGGATCCCGCAGGCACCAGGGATGCACCACCCACACGTCGTGCCCCTTGATGACGGACGGGTTGGGTTGGGTAAATCCCGCATCGGCAGGCGGGCGTGGGCTCAGCGCGGGCTCCGGCACCGGCGGCAAGTCGCTCGCCGGCTCGATGACACCCCGGGCATTTCTCGCGAGCCGGTCGAGCGCTTCGTAGCTCGTCTCGAGCACGCTGCCGTCGACGTGCCACGCCGGTGGCGCGTAGCGTCGCACGTTGTCGGCATTGAAGAGATAGGGCTTGTGGCTTGCCGTACCCGCTACCCATTGCCAGGAAAGGTGGTTGCTGGCGAGATCCCCATCGAGCAGATGGCGGTACATCCAGTTGGCGCCCGCCAGCCAGTGAACCTTCCGGAGGTGCACGACGTAGGACGCGACCCACATGCGGGCGTGGTTGTGCAGGTAGCCCGTGGCGTAGAGCGCCTTGACCGACTCGTCGATGACGGGGAGCCCCGTACGCGCCTCCCGGATGTCCGGTGGCAAATGCCTTGCGTAGGCGGAGTCGGCAAGGGCCCCGGGGTGCAGCGAAGCGAAGATGGCGTCGCCATCGTGGTGCCACACATGCCGGAAAAACTCGCGCCACCCAAGCTCGAACGCGAGCTTGTGCTGCGGGCTAAGCTGGTGACGGTGCTGCAGGTGCGCGAGCACCTCGGGAAGGGTGATGAAGCCGTGGGCGACGTAGGGGGAAAGCCCGGTGACGGCCCCGTCGATGTGGTTGCGCGTGCGAGCGTACTCGGCGGGCCGGATGGCCTCCAGCAGATTGAGGGCGGCAGCCGGTGTGGGCGGCCAGCCCTCAGCGCCGGGGCGGCTTCCAGTCATCGGGCGCGCCGGGCGGCACGCGGGGGTGCTCGAGGAAGCTACTCTCGAACGCCATCTGCATGCGCCGCATCGGGCCGCGCACCCAGCCTTGCAGCGAATTCACGTCGGTTTCTTCCTTCGGGTCCTGCACGACGTTGAAGAGATAGGGAACTTCGAGGTGTACCACGCCGGTATTGGGCTCCGTCTCCCACAGCAGGTGCATCTTCCAGTTGCGCCACTTGAGTGCGCGCAGCTGCTCCTTGATGTAGTAGGGGAAGCCCTCGCGCGGCGAGCGCTCCGATTGCCCGGTGAGAAACGGCAGCAGGTTCAGCCCGTCGATCGCGCGGTCTTGCGGCACCTGGGCGCCCGCAAGCGTGGCGAGCGTCGTGAACAGGTCTGTCACGTGCGCCATCTCGTTCGTGACCCCCGGCGTTACCCGCCCCGGCCAGCGCACGATCAGCGGCACGCGCAGCGCGCCCTCCATGGCGGTGTGATAGGTGCCGGTCCACGGGCCGGCGGTGCCGCGCCATGGCCGGCGAAACTCCGGCCCGTTGTCACTCGCAAAGATGAAGACGGTGTCGCGTGCCAGGCCCTGAGCCTCCACGGCATCGACCAACTGCCCCACCCGGTGGTCCATTTCCACCATCGAGTCGGCGAAGTCGCCCGCGCCCGTACGGCCGGCGAAGTCACGATTCGGCAGCGTCGGAAAGTGAAGCTGCGTGAGCGGCACGTACAGAAAGAACGGCTTGTCCGCCTTCGCTTGCGCTGCCATGAATTCGCAGCCCATGCGGGTGAGGTCGCCATCGATGCGGCGGCGCATCTCGAGGTCGTAGGGCGCCACACGCTGCGCCGGGCCACCCCGATCGCCCGCCTCGACGTAGGGGATGTCCACCACGGCCGGGTCGAAGCCGATCGACTCGGTGAAGAGGCTTTCATTCGTGGTGCGCGAGATGCCGTACCAGGTGTCGAAGCCGCGATCGTGCGGAAAGCGCCCGGGCCGGTCCCCCAGGTGCCATTTGCCGAAGAGGGCGGTGGCGTAGCCCTTCGCCGAGAGCAGTTGCGGCAACGTGATCTCGGAAGGGTGAATGCCCTGTGGCAGTCCGGCGGGGACAGACTGCAGTGCACCAGTGCGAATGGGGTGGCGGCCAGTCATGAGCGCCGAGCGTGTCGGCACGCAGTCGCTCTCGACGTTGAAGTTGAGGAAGCGCAGGCCTTCACCTGCCAGCGCGTCGATGCGCGGCGTGGGCGCGCCCCTCAGGGAACCGCCGCCGTAGCAGCCAAGCTCACCCCACCCCAGGTTGTCCGCGAGGACGAGGACGATGTTCGGCGTGGCGGCCACCGGCATCAGTCCAGCTGCAGCTTCTTGTCGGCGATGAGCTTCGACCAGCGAGCCCGCTCGAGGTCGAGGTAATCGACGAAGGGCTTGCCCGCCATGCCCGAGACGTCGAACCCCAACTTGTCGAAGCGCTCCTTCGTCACAGGCGCCGCAAGCGTAGCGACGATCTCCTTCTGCAGTCTCGCAATGATGTCGGGCGGCGTGGCGGCCGGAGCCATCAGCCCCGCCCACTGGCGCGCATCGAAGCCCGGCGCGATGGTCTCGTCGAGCGTCGGCACCTCCGGCACTGCCGTGGCTCGCGAGCGGCTGGTCACCGCGAGGATGCGAACCTTCCCTGCGCGCGCGTGCGGCAACACGGCTGCCAGCCCCAGAACGGCAGCGGGCACCTGGCCGCCAACGAGGTCGGAGACCGCCTGCCCGCCGCCCTTGTAGGGAATGTGCAGCAGGTCGATGCCGGCCATCTGGTTCAGGAGCTCACCCGCGAGGTGCTGGATGGACCCCTGCCCCGAAGTGGCGTAGCCAATCTTGCCAGGGCTCGCCTTGGCTGCTGCCGCGAGGTCCTGGATGGTCTTGTAGGGAGACCCCGAGTGCGTGGCCACCACGATCGGCTGGGTGCCGAACATCACCACGGGAATGAAATCCTTCTGCACGTTCCACTTGAGTCCCTTGCGCAGGATGGGCTGCAAGGCCACCGAGTCGGAGGCGACGACGAACGTGTAGCCATCCGCCGGTGACGCAGCCACGGCCTCCATGGCCACGCCGCCCGAGGCGCCGGGCTTGTTCTCGATGATGACCGTCTGCCCAAGTGGCTTGGTGATCGCCTCGGCCACGGTGCGCCCGGTGGCGTCGTTGGACCCGCCCGGCGGGTTCGGCACGACGAACTTGATCGGCCGCTGCTGTGGCCAGGCGGCCGGCTGCGCCGACACACTGGAGGCGGCCGCCACAAGGGCGAGCGTGGCGAGCGTTGTGAAGACTGGCGTTGAGGTCATGTTTTTCCTTGTCGTCTCGGCGCTTCAGCGCCTCAGCGCATCCACTTGTCGAGGATGGCTTTCACCTTCTGGGGGCCCAGCTCGGCGAGGTACTTGTTGAAGTCGTCGCGCATCGGCGAGCCCTTCTTGAACGCGAAGCCGAGCTTGTCGAAGCCGGTGAAGACGTAGCGGCTCTCGATCGGCAGCTTCTTCTTGAACTTGTAGTCGGCAAACACCGGCTCCTCGATGAAGGCGAGGTCGAGGTTGCCGTTCTGCAGGTCCGCGATCACTTCGTTGTAAGTGGGGTAGAGCTTGACCTGCGAGAGCGAATAGAGGCCCTTGGGCTCGAGGTCGTTCCTGATCAGGTCCGCGTAGGCCATGCCGCGCGGGTAGCCGATCGAGTACTTCTTGAGCGTCTTGAGATCCGGCAGCTTGATGTCCTTCTTCGCGAGGCTCACCAGATGCCAGGCGTTGTCGTAGTAGGGCTCCGAGAAATCCATCACTTCCTTGCGCTTGTCAGTGATGGAGATACCCGAGAAGGCGACATCCGCTCGCCCGCTGCTCACGGCGCCGAGCATGCCCTGCCAGTCGTAGCCGGTGACCTCCAGCGTGCAGCCGCGGGACTTGCAGTAGCCCTCGAAGATTTCCAGGTCTGCGCCGACCATCTTGCCGCCTTGCTCGAACACCATGGGCGGGGAGGCGGGTGTCACGGCAACCTTGACGACCTTGGGGGAGGCCGACGCTTTCTTGGGGGCTTGGGCAAACGCCTGGCTCGCAAAGGCGAGGCAGGCGACGCAGAGCAGGGAGAGCAGGCGCGACATTGCAGTTCCTTGTGCAAAAAGTGGGTTACGGGGTCGGGCAGTGTAACCGAGGGTCTGGTGACGCATTCCGGGATCAACGGGGCTTATGGGCGCATTTGAACTTCGGGTTGCGCCCGCCCCGCCCGCGTCCCGACAATGACCCGATAACAACAGGAGGAGAAACCCCTTGGCCAGCCTGATTCGCCCCCACGGTGGGGGCCCGCTCAAGCCCTTGATGCTGACCGGCGCGGCACTCGACGCCGAGCGCGCCCGCGCGAAGACGCTGCCCACCGTGACCGTGAGCTCGCGCGAGAAGGGCGACCTCATCATGCTGGGCATCGGTGGCTTCACCCCGCTCGAGGGCTTCATGACTCACGCCGATTGGAAGGGCGTGTGCGATGGCTACCGCACGGCGGCCGGCGTGTTCTGGCCGATTCCGATCACGCTGTCGGTGGATGCGGAGCGAGCGAAGTCGATTTCCGTGGGTGCCGAGATCGCGCTCATCGACCCGGATGACGGCTCCGCGCTCGCCACCCTCAAGGTCACCGAGAAGTACACGATCGACAAGGCGCACGAGTGCCAGACGGTGTTCAAGACCACGGATACCGAGCACCCGGGCGTGAAGATGGTGATGACGCAGGGCGAGGTGAACCTCGCCGGGTCGGTAAAGGTGCTCTCCGACGGAGGGTTCAAGGCAGCCTACGGCGACCTCTTCATGACGCCAACCGAGACGCGCGCCGAGTTCGAGCGATTGGGTTGGTCCAGAGTGGCGGCATTCCAGACACGCAACCCCATGCACCGCTCGCACGAGTACCTCGCCAAGGTCGCGATCGAGACGTGCGATGGCGTTCTGGTGCATTCGCTGCTGGGCGCGCTCAAGCCCGGCGACATTCCCGCAGACGTGCGCACGCGCGCCATTGGCAAGCTGATCGAGAAATACTTCGCGCCCGGGACCGTTGTCCAGGCGGGGTATCCGCTCGACATGCGCTACGCCGGCCCGCGAGAGGCCCTGCTGCACGCGGTGTTTCGCCAGAACTACGGGTGCGCCTTCCAGATCATCGGGCGAGACCATGCGGGCGTTGGAAGCTACTACGGCCCCTTCGACGCGCACCACATTTTCGACGAGATCCCCAAGGGTTCCCTCGAGATCCAGCCGCTCAAGATCGACTGGACGTTCTGGTGC
Source organism: Burkholderiales bacterium (assembly GCA_017853245.1). Classification (GTDB taxonomy): domain Bacteria; phylum Pseudomonadota; class Gammaproteobacteria; order Burkholderiales; family Usitatibacteraceae; genus FEB-7. Next base: position 5,765 of record JAFMJY010000094.1, read on the forward strand.
TACGCCTGCGGCGGGATGGCTTCCGCCCGCACTTGCCCGCATGGGGAATCGGACCGTCTGCTGGTGTCCGGGACCAAGCTTCGCAAGTGGCTTTCCGAGGGAGCGGACGTGCCCGTGGAGTTCTCGCGTCCTGAGGTGCTCGACATCTTGCGCGAGTACTACGCCTCGATCGACGAGAAGGACAAGGTCGAGGTGAAGCTCACCGGGCACTCGGCCCGCTGAAGCGCCCGCGAGGGCCGGGCGACTACTTCGCCGCCCCGAGCCTCGCGCGGATGAACTCGGCGCTGCGCAGCATCGCGTCCTTGGCGGCGAGGTCGTCGGCAAAGGTGCGTACGTCCGGCCCCCGGAATTCGAAGCCCCGACCCACGCCGGGGTAAACCGTCAACGCTACGTCACGCTTGCGAGAGCGCATTGCATCCACTGCGGCGGCGATCTGGCGCGCGCGCTGGTACTGCTCGTGTTCGCCCATGTAAACGCGCGTGGGCACTTCCAGCCGCTCGATCTCCGGCGCGTACTGATAGACCTGGGCAGCCTCGGGTGCTTCCGGGTGCTGCCAGTGCGGGTAATAGGCGGCCACGCAGGCGACCTTGGCCTGCCGCCCGTGCGTGACCAGCGCTTTCAGCGTGTAGTAGCCGCCCCGAGTGTGGGACACCACGCATGTCTTGGCCTGGCCGCGCGCCTCGGGTAACGACAGCGCAAAGTCGATTGCCCGGGCGGCATCCTCTTCGGTGGCCGGGTCGTGCTTGACTGGCATCGCCTCGATGAAGCGGGCGGAGTAAAGATCCGGAACCACTACGGTGAAGCCCCGTGCCGCGAGCCGTAGCGGCACCAAGCGCGTGACCTCGTCGATGCCACGTCGGCCGTGCAGGAACACCACGACGGGGAAGGGGCCCTTGCCCTGAGGCGCGAGCACGGTAACGGGCACGTCCGTGTCGCCGCTGCGGTAGGCGGTGGTGCGGGCCTTCACCTCGGCGTTTGCTGCGGCTGTGGCGAGGATGCCGCGTTCCCACCACGCTGCATCCCACCAATCGCGCGACTGGTCCTGCGGAAAGCGCGTGGTGGTCCAGATGGAGGCGGTGGGGGTATTGGCGGGGCTTTGAGCGGGCGAGTGGAAGCTTGCGAACGACAGCGCAGCGCAGGCGCAGAGTGCGGCGAGGCGACGTTTCGCGCCGCGCACGGGGGGCCTAACGCGGAGCGGCGGCCCGCTCGGCGGGCGGCTGCTCAAGGCGCTCCTTCGCGAACTGAACAAAGGTCTTCACGATGCCGCCCTGGATGCGCTCCTTGGGGTAGACCACCGTGAGCTGGCGCTTGAGGGGTGGCGAAAGCGGGATGCACAGCAGTTGGCCAAGGCTCACTTCCTTGGTGACAGATACGCGAGACATGATCGCGAACCCCATGCCTGCGGCGACCAGTCCCTTCAGGGCCTCCGGGCTGCTTGCTTCCATCACCACGTTGAGGGCTGTTGGCGCGAAGCCGGCTTTCTCGAGGTAATGGTCGGTTACCTCCCGGGTGCCCGAGCCCTGCTCGCGAGACAGGTAGGCGTGCTCCACCAGCGCCGAGGTGGCCACCGACTTCTGCTGTGCCAGCGGATGGCTGGGCGCGCACACCACCTGCAATTCATCTTCGCAGAGGCCGTCGCTCACCAGTGTGGGCAGGTGGGAGTCGCCCTCGATGAAGCCCAGGTCGAGGGCCCGCTCGCCCACCCGGTCCTGCACCGCCTCGGAGTTGCCGACGAAGAGGCGCGGCACGATACCGGGGTAGGTGGCCTTGAACTGGCCGAGGATCTGCGGCAGCAGGAAATCGGCGATCGTGGTGCTGGCGCCGATCAGGAGCGGCCCGGCCACCTGGCCGCTCATGTCCTTCAGGCGCGAGTCGAGCTCGGCGGACAAGCCCAGGATGCGCTCGGCGTAATCGAGGGCCGTGACGCCGGCGGGCGTGAGCGAGATTCGCCCGTGGGCACGGTCGAAGAGCCGGGTATTGAAGTGCTCTTCGAGCTGGCGGATCTGGAACGTGACGGCGGGCTGCGTCATGAACAGCGCCTCGGCCGCCTTGGTGAACGACAGGTGCTTTGCGACCGCGTGGAAAACCTGAAGCCGTCGATCGGCCATGAGTCGGTCGCTCCGGAGAGAAAGGCGTCTAGGGCGTCTTTGGCGTTACGTACTCGGCTTCCTTCTGCCACGGCTCCCAGACGGTCTCGTAGCCGACGAAGCCCTTTTCGTTGGCAGGCTTCTGGCGCGTGACCAGGAACCGCGATTGGCCATCAGGAACCTTGGCGTTGGGTTTCACATCACTCATGGCTTGCCTCCTTGTAACACGTAGTTTAAAGGGATTGCAGGGTGCGTTGAAGCGTCGGCGGCTGCCTAGACTGGCCGCAGCAAGGAAGGGTCGACGTTGGGGGCGGGGTTGGGCGCGCCGCCGGCTTTCATTTCCGCCGCCGTGGCGTCGCGAACGGTCAGTATCTCCAGCCGGAAGATGACTTCCCGGCCGGACAGCGGGTTGTTGCCGTCGACCGTCAGCGAATCGTCGTCCAGGTGGGTGACGATGAAGCTGCGGGTCTGGCCCCGGTCGTTCTCCATCAGGATCGAGGTGCCAACCTTCCGGTATTCCTCGGGAACGTTCTCGATGCTATCGGTGAACACCAGGGACTCATCCCTTGGCCCGAAGATGAGGTTGCCATTGATGGGCACCTCGATGGTTTCGCCAGCCCGCTTGCCCTCGAGCTGCATGTGGACCGAAGGCGCGAGGATCTCGTTGTGCCCGTGCACGTAGCCCAGTGGAAACTCGACCTCGGTGAGCACGTGGCCCGTTCGCTTGTCGTTGACGCGGTACTTCAGCTCGACGAACTTGCCTTCCTGGATGGTCTCGCTCATGGGGCGGCCGTCAGAATATCGAGGCGCCGAAGATCTTGGCCTTGCCGTCCTCGTAGCCGAGGACGAGGCGGCCGATCCACTCGCCTTCCTTCTTGGTGTGGCGCTGGCGGTAGAGAACCGTCACGTGCGCGCCACGCCGGATGATGCCCAGATAGTCGAAGCTTTCCGACAGGTTGCGGGCGAGCTCGCTATTGGCGAACTGATGCCCCACCACCACCTGGTTCATGACCCGGGCGAAGTCGCTCGAGAAGTTCTTCACGAACTCGCCGTACTTGCCTTCATTGGAGCACTTGATGAGGTCGCGCCAGAACGCGTCGGCCATGACGCGGATTTCCTCATCGGTGCGTTCGATGATGTTCACTTGCGGCCTCTCCCGGGCCAGAGCGGGGGCCGAAGCCCCCACCCCCGGCACGGTTACTCGTTTTCGCCAACGAGGTGGTACAGGGGCGCCTTCTCGAGGGTGTACTCGCCGGTCTTCGGATCGCGGCGGGAAACCGTGAGGACGTGCCAGTTGGCGTCGTCGAGCTTCATCGCGTCGCCGCGATAGTAGTAGCCCGGCCAGCGCGTTTCCTTGCGGAAGAGCGTGTGGTGGGTGACGCACTCAGCGGCGCGGTGGCGGTGCTTGAGCTCCCAGGCCCGGAGCAGCTCATGGATGTCCTTTGCCGCCAGGCACTCGAGGTCCTCTTCGAGCAGCTTGAGCTTCTTCAGGCCGATGTTGAGGAGCTTCTCGTTGGTCATGTAGCTCACCGTCACGCCGCCGCAGTACTCGTCCATCAGCTTCTGCAGGCGGTCCAGGCCCTGCTTCGGGTTGATGTAGTGCGGGTTCACGTCGCCCGCGACGATGGCGTTGCGGTAGATGCGGTAGTGCTCCAGCGGCTTGAAGATCTCCTGCTTGCGGCCCTCGATCTGGGCGTCCGAGACGCGGATGCCTTCCGCCTTGCCGTCGTCGATGTACTTGCACGCGGCCTTGGCAGCGAGGCGGCCCTCGGTAAAGGAGCCCGACGAGAAGGCGTGCGGCGTGCCGCCGACTGCGTCACCGGCGCCGAAGAGGCCCTCGACGGTCGTCATGCGGTTGTAGCCCCAGAAATACTCGGGTGGCGAGACATCCTCGGGGCCCGAGCACCAGGCGCCCGAGCCCGTGGCGTGCGAGCCCATCACATAAGGCTCGGACGTCGTGAGCTCCGGGTTCTCGTTCTTCGGGTCCACGTCGGTGGCGGCCCACAGCACCGCCTGGCCGACCGTCATGCCGAGGAAGTTTTCCCAGCCCACCTCTTCCAGGTGCGGGTCCTGGAACGCGTGCATGGTGACCATGTGGATCGGGCCGCGGCCGGCGTTCACTTCGCTGATGAGGGCGTGGTTGCGCAGGCAGGTCGGGATCGGCCGGTGCGTGAGGTGCGAGGCTTCCGGGTCCAGGTACTCCTTGCCGACCATCTTCTGCAGCTCCGGGAACCACTTGGATTCGTACTCTTCCCCAAGGCCGTTTTGCGTGTACGTCTTCAGGTGCAGGAAGTACGCGCCCACGGGGCCGTAGCCATCCTTGAAGCGGGCCAGCACGATGCGGTTTTCCATCTGCGTCATCTTGGCGCCGGCTTCGATCATCAGGCCGTAGGCCGAGGCGGAGGACCA
>JAFMJY010000095.1 GCA_017853245.1 Burkholderiales bacterium
GCGGGTGGCGCCCCGAACACGAATCGAACGTGCGACCTGCCCCTTAGGAGGGGGCTGCTCTATCCACTGAGCTACCGGGGCGCGATGGGTCGGATTATCTCACGGGGCCGACGATGCGCCGCTCGAAGGTCGCCGGATCAACCGTCGGCGCTGCAGGAAATAAATGCACGCAACCAGCAGGACTGCGGGCAGGAATACCCAGTGCGGAGACGGCGCCTCCGAGGGCACGCGAATCTCCTTGACGACCCAGCCCTGTTCGAAGCCGCCGCGCTTGGCCCGACTGCCGAACTTCACCGTAGCCACGCGCACCTCGTCCCCCAGCGCGCTGAACGTCACGCCGGCCTCAGCTAGGCGCTGCCGAACTTCCTTCGGCTCGCCCAGTTGCACGGACACCGTCTTGGTGATGTCGTCGCCTTCCACGTTGGTGCCGGTGAGAACCAGCACCAGGCTCTGGTCCTTTGGAATCTCGGCGACCACTGCGTTCAGTTCCCTCGCCGGACGGGACTTCCACGGGTCGTAGGCGAGGTCCATGAAGAAATCCGGGCGGAAGAGGGCAAACGTGGCAAGCAGGAGCGCCACGATCTCCCAGATTCGACAACGGTCCCGAAACCACCCCATGGTGGCGGCCGCGAACACCAGGCACGCGAGGACGGATGCAGCGACCACGATCGAGAGCTCCCACCAACCGTGCACGTCAATCAGCAGCAGCTGAGGGTTGAAGATCCACACGAAGGGCAGCACCACTGTCCGCAGCGCATACACGGAGCCCTGAATACCCGTCTTGATCGCGTCTTCGCCCGAGATCGCCGATGCGGCGAAGGTTGCCAAGCCGACGGGCGGCGTGATGTCGCCCATGATTCCGTAATAGAAAACGAACAGGTGCACGGCTACCAGCGGGATGACGAGGCCGGACTGGGCGCCCAGTTCCACAATCACGGGCGCCATGAGCGTCGCCACGAGAATGTAATTCGCAGTCGTTGGGACCCCGAGGCCCAACACCAGGCAGACGAACGCGGTGAACAGCAGCATCACCAGGACATTGCCCTGCGAGACGAACTCGACGAATTCCGTCATGCGCAGGCCCAGGCCCGTGAGTGTGATGCCGCCCACGATGATGCCGGCCGTGGCCGTGGCGATGGCGATACCGATCATGTTGCGCGCGCCGTCGTTCATGCCGAGGACGATGTCGTGCCAACCCGCTCGCCAGGTGCCCGAGGGCGTGCCCTGGCCTCGGAAGAAGGCCGTGAGGGGACGGTGAGTCGCCATCAGCACCAGTTGGGACAGCACCGCCCAGAACGCGGAGAGCCCGGGCGAGAGGTTCTCCATCATCAGGCACCAGATGAGGATGCCGAAGGGGATGAGGAAGTGCAGGCCCGCTTTGGTGGTGGGCCAGGTTTCCGGGAGAACCGGGTTGCGCACGTCAATCTCGACGGGCAAGTCCGGGCAGCGTGCGGCGACGCGGACGCAAGCCACGTAGCCCACGAACACCAGGGTGCCGAGGACCCACACTGCGGCGTCGCCCAGCATTGACTTCGCCGCTTCAGCGACGAAGTAGATGAGGCACAGGACGATGACCGTGCCCAGCGTGCCGAGCGTCCATGCGGTGAGCTTGTCGCGCAACGGCCGCGCCGCGGCCTTGGCAAACGGTTCCATGCCCATCTTCACCGCTTCCAGGTGAACGATGTAGAAAAGCGCAATGTAAGAGAGCACCGCCGGCAGGAAGGCGTGCTTGCAGATCTCCGCGTAGCTGATGCCGACGTACTCCACCATCAGAAACGCTGCGGCACCCATCACCGGAGGCATGATCTGCCCGTTCACCGAGCTCATGGTCTCGATGGCGCCTGCCTTCACGCCGCCGTAGCCTGCGCGCTTCATCAGCGGAATTGTGAAGATGCCGCCGGAAACGACGTTGGACACCGACGAGCCCGAGATCAGCCCGTTGAGCCCCGAAGAGACGACCGCGACCTTCGCGGGGCCGCCCCGCATGTGCCCGAGCATGGCCATCGACACCTGCATCATGTAATTGCCGGCGCCGGCGCGGTCGAGGAGGGCGCCGAAGAGCACGTAGATGAAGATGAACGAGCAGGAGACGCCAAGCGCCACGCCGTAAACACCCTCGGTCGTGAGCCACTGGTGCGACAGCATCCGCTCGAGCGAAGCGCCCTTGTGCGCAATGATGTCGGGCATGTAGCGCCCGAGCATCGTGTAGGCCAGGAACACGATCGCCAGCACCACCATCGGCGTGCCCACGGCCCGGCGAGTGGCTTCAAGAAGGCACACGAGCCCCGCGGTGGCGATCACGATGTCCTGCAGGATCGGCTTGCCGGGCCGGGTGGCGAGCTCGTTGTAGAAGAGCAGGAAGTACGCCCCGGCGAAGGCGCCGACGAAAGCGAGCACCAGGTCATGCCAGGGGAGCGCGCGACGGTTTTTGCCGCGGAACATCGGGAAGCAGACGAAGCCCAGCAGCAGGGCTATCCCCAGGTGCAGCGAGCGGGCTTCGGTGTCGTTGAGGATGCCCTTGCCGAGCAGGAAGGGCAGCGGCGAGGCATACCACAGCTGAAAGAGTGACCAGGCCACGCAGAGCCCGAGGACGACCTTGCCCAGGACGCCGGAGAGCTGGCGCCCGCCGGTGTCCTGCTCCGAAACCCAATCCGTCAGGGATTTCACCGGCTTGCTCATTGCGGAGGCCCTCGCTTTACCCAAGCTGTGGAATGCAAACGGGGCAGGCCAAAGCCCGCCCCGTCGGATGCAGCCTTAATCGGGGAAGCCCCGGAGGCTGGTTACTTGATCCAGCCCTTTTCCTTGTAGTAACGCGCAGCGCCCTCGTGCAGCGGCGCGGACAGGCCGTTCTTGACCATGTCCTCGGCCTTCAGGTTGGCGAGCGCAGGGTGGAGCTTCTTGAACTCGTCGAAGTTGTCGAACACGGCCTTCACCACGGTGTAGACCTGGTCGGCCGGCACGCGCGAGGAGGTCACCAGCGTCGCGAGCACACCGTAGGTCTGCGTGGCCTGCGGGTTGTTCGGGTAGAGGCCAGCCGGGATGGTAGCCGGCGCGTAGTAGGGCTTCCCCTTCACGAGCTTGTCGATGGCCGGGCCGGTGAGCGAGACGAGGCGCGCGCCGCAGCTGGTGGTCGGATCCTGGATGTTGGCGGACGGGTGGCCCACGGCGTAGAAGAAGCCGTCGATCTTGCCGTCGCACAGGGCGGGGCCGTGCTCGTCAGGCTTCAGCTCGGAGGCGAGCGCGAAGTCCGTCATCTTCCAACCCATCTCGCCCAACAGCTCCTGCATGGAGGCGAGGGTGCCGGAGCCTGGGTTGCCGACGTTGAACTTCTTGCCCTTGAAGTCGGCGAACGTCTTGATGTTGGCTTCCTTGCGCGCCACCACGGTGAACGGCTCCGGGTGCAGTGACATCACGGCGCGCAGGTCGCTGTGCGCGCCAGACTTGAACTGGTTCAGGCCCTTGACCGCGTTGAATTGCACGTCCGACTGGCTCACGCCGAACTCGAGCTCGCCAGCCTTGATGGTGTTCACGTTGAACACGGAGCCGCCCGTCGACTCCACCGAGCAGCGAATGCCGTGCTTGGCGCGGTCCTTGTTGACGAGACGGCAGATGGCGCCGCCCGCGGCGTAGTACACGCCGGTGACGCCGCCCGTGCCGATGGTCAGGAATTTCTGCTGGGCGGAGGCGTCCACCGCCGTAAAGGCGGCTGCCACTGCCAGCGCGATGCCGATGGTTTGCTTCTTCATGAAGGCTCCTCTCGTTTGGGGGTGACGCAAAAAAACCTACGCCGCTCGCCTGAGCGATGCGGTGCCGGTCTCGATTGCATCCGCGAGCCGGGCGACGATCTCGTCCAGGTCGGCCTGCGTTGCAATGAAGGGGGGGGCGAGCAAAACGTGATCGCCGCGCTGGCCGTCGATCGTGCCGCCCATGGGATAGGTCATGAGGCCGCGCTCGAGGGCCGCCGCCTTGAGCTTGGCGTGGAGCTTGAGCGCCGGGTCGAAGGGTTCCTTGGTCTCGCGATTGGCCACCAGCTCGACGCCCCAGAAAAACCCGCGGCCGCGGATGTCGCCGACATGCGGGTGGCTGCCAAGCGTTTCGCAGAGGCGGCGCGCGAAATAGGTGCCCTTGGCACGGACGGCCTCAACCAGTCTGTCGCGCTTGACGATGCGTTGAACTGCGAGGGCTGCTGCTGCTGCCACGGGGTGCCCGAGGTACGTGTGCCCATGCTGGAAGAGGCCGCTGCCACGCCGAAGCGCGTCCACGATCTTCGATTGCATCAGCACGGCCCCGATGGGCTGGTGGCCGCCGCCGAGACCCTTGGCGATGGCGATGATGTCAGGGACGAACCCTTCCTGTTCGGTGGCGTAGAGCGTTCCCGTTCGGCCCATGCCGCACATCACTTCGTCCGATATGAGCAGGATGCCGTGCCGATTGCAGATGTCGCGAACTCGGCGGAAATAGCCCGGCGTGGGGGGTACGGCCCCGAGCGTGGCGCCCACGACCGTTTCAGCGACGAACGCAATGACTTTTCTTGGCCCCACTTCGGCGATCGTAGCCTCGAGCTCCTTGGCGAGCCGCTCGCTGTACTGCTCGGGGGACTCGCCGGCCTTCAGGCCCCGGTAGGCGTAACACGCTGAAACGCGAGCCACGTCGATCAGGAGCGGCGCAAACTGCTTGCGGCGCCATTCATTGCCACCGACAGCCAGCGCGCCCAGTGTGTTCCCGTGGTAGCTCTGCTGGCGTCCGATGAACACGCTGCGCTCGGGCTCGCCCGTCTCCACGAAATATTGGCGCGCAAGCTTGAGCGCTGCCTCCATCGCCTCGGAGCCACCCGAGACGAGGTACGCGTGGGACGTTCCGGCGGGGGCATCGGCGATCAGAGTGTCGGCCAGTTCCTCGGCCACTTCGGTGGTGAAGAATCCCGTGTGGGCATAGGCGAGCCGGTCAATCTGGGCGTGCATGGCGGCGAGAACCTCGGCATTGCCATGCCCCAGGCAAGAGACCGCAGCGCCGCCGGATCCATCGATGTATTCCTGGCCTTCGCTGTCGAAGATGCGCATCCCCTGTGCCGAAACGGCGGTGGGAAGGCAGGCTCGAAGCGAACGGTGCAGGATATGGCTCATGAGCGCGGAAAGGATATCACCGGGGCTTGGGCTTTACAGGTGGCTGCTAGACTCCGGTCGCATCATGATCTGAGGCCTGCGCTGTGGAATATGTCCTGATGGGGCTGGTGTTGTTCGCCATCGTCGGCACCGTGGCCCTCACGCTCGCGCAGTTGGGTGACCCTCCCGTTGTTGGCAAGCCTGCGCCGCCCCTTTCCCTGGTCGACCTGGAGGGGCGTCCTGTGGAGGCCGCTCGCTGGCGGGGGCGCCGGTTGGTTGTGCATTTCCATCCGCAGGACGACACCCCCGAGTGCCTCGAAGTGCTCCGGGCGTTTCAAGGGTTATTGCCCAAGATCGAGCAGGCGGGCCTGGCCTTCGCTGCCGTGGGCGTGTCCGATCGCGGAAAGGCCTTGGCGTACCGCTCCCAGCAGGCCCTGACGCTGCCCATGTTCTGCGACCCGGGGGGGCGTAGCGCTCGCGCCTATGGCACGTTGGTCAACCTTCTGTTCATGCGTTTCGCCAGGAAGTGCACCGTGGTTATCGACGGGCGGGGCGTGGTGGAGCGGGCGTGGACGCGCTCCCTCGGGCCGGAGCAGGTGCAGGCGGTTAAAGACTACCTCCGGGTTGCGGCATGAACACGACCATGGGTGACACCTTCCGTAGGGGGCGCCTCCTCGCGATTGCGCTCCTCGCAACATGGTGCGCTTCCTGCGTCCAGATCGGCCCGGGGTTCGTGGCGGAGGGCCGTCCCGCCTACAACATCGCCGTGGCGAGGACCAATGACCAGGAGCTGCTAATGAACCTGGTGCGCTTGCGCTACTCCGACACGCCGTACTTCACTCACGTCGAGCGCATCGCCGCTCAGGTGCAATTCAATCGGTCGCTCGGCGCTGACGGCACCTACACCGGAACGACATCGGCGGCGCCTTCGGGGGTAACGGAGTTTCTCTCCCGGGCGTTCCGTCTCGCGCCGGCCGCCGTGTCGCTGAACGAGAATCCCTCGATCATCTATGCGCCGGTGGAGGGAGAGAAATTCGTGCGGCAGATGATGACCCCGATGAACCCGGACCTGCTGTTTCTGCTGGTGAAGGCCGGATGGGGCACCGACCGTACTTTTGTGGTGGGGGTGCAGGAAATCGGCTCGCTTCGAAATGTGATCGGCGCTTACGGGGGCCGCGGCACGATCGCCGATGGCGCCGAGGAGTTCAAGGAGGTCGCCCAGTTGCTGCACACGCTCTCCGAGGACTCGATGATCGAGGTGGCGAAGGAGACGGGCGCGCCCAGCGGCGTCATTGACCTCCGGTTCATCGGCGACGGTGGACAGTCGCCGCAGGCGCGCCGGCTGCGTTCCCTCCTGGGGTTGTCTCCCGACCAGGACCGTTATCGGTTCGTCGGGGGAGGTGACGTCTACGACCCCAAGACCATCCGGCTCCTCACGCGGTCCGTGCTCGGTGCGATGGGACACCTTGCGCAGGGAATCGACGTGCCCGAGGCCGACCTGGCAGCGGGCAAGGTAAGGCCCACCGTGCGAATTGACGGGACGCCGTTCGATTGGCAGTCATCGCTCAAGGGAATCTTCCGCGTCAGGGTGTCGTCGGACATGCCCAAGGACGCGAGCGTGGTCGTTTCCTACCGTGGCCACTACTTCTACATCGCCGACAACGATGTCGACACCAAATCGACATTCTTGCTGCTCACCCAGTTGATTGCGCTGCACGCCGCGCCCTCGGCGGCGGCGGGACTTTCCCTATCAATCGGGCGCTGAAGCGCCCTCAGAGCGGTGCGTTGCTGGGTTTCTGGAAGAGGGCCTTCAGTTCTGGGCTGAGGGGCAGGCCAACGGTGACTCCCGGCGGCGGAATCGGCTTGGCGAACCACTTGTCATAGAGGCGTTCGGCTTCCCCTGAGCGCATGACCTCGCCGAAGGTTTCGGCCACCAGCGCCTCGAAAGCCGGGTCTCCCAATCGCAACACGGCGGCATAACCCTCTGCGCCCAGCGTTTCCTCGAGGAAGCGGAACTTCTCGGGCGTGCCAGATGCGGCCACGAAGCTCCTGAGCAGGACGTCGTCGAGCACCACTGCCACTGCCCGCCCGTTTGTCAGCGCGTCGAAGGCATGCTGGTGATCGCGGACGACGAAGTCGTTGAGCTCGACCCCGCGGCTTTCCTCATAGCGCTTGAGCGCAAGGGCAGAGGTGGTGCCCGCGGCAGTCGCAATCGGTTGTGCGCCGGCTTGCGCGAGGCTGTTCCAGGGCGTCTGGGCGCTGACAAGCACTGCAATATGGCTGACGAAATAGGTCGGGCCGAAGGCGACGCGCTTTTGGCGATCCGCAGTGTTGGAGGTGCTGCCGCACTCGAGGTCCACGCTGCCTTTGGTGACAAGAGGGAACCGGTTTGCCGACGTCACGGGCTGCCACTTGATGGTGAGTTCGGGAAGCCCGAGCCGGGACTTCATGAGCGCCACGGCCCGGGTGCACAGCTCGACGGCATAGCCAGTGGGCTTCCCCCGCGCGTCGACATAGGAAAAGGGCAGGGCAGCTTCCCTGTAGCCAAGTGTGATGCTGCGAGTCTCCTTTAGCTTTGCCACTGTGTTTGTCGCTTGAGCCGGCATGGCGAGGCTCGCGAGGAGCATCGCGGCGAGGGCAGATACAACGGAGGCGCGTGGCATCATTCGAAGCATCTCAAGGGTTTTGACGGCCGGACCGTCGGTCACGACACGCAGGATTGATGATACCCCGCCGACTCATGCAACACTCCGCGGAGCAGCGGCCCGGATCGACGCCACGGGTTTGCGTCAATATGATCGTCCGCAACGAGGCGGCCATCATCGAGCGGGCACTGGCGTCGGTGGCTTCCGTTGCCGATTGCATGGTCATCTGCGATACGGGATCGACCGATGGCACTCCCGAGATAATCGAGCGGTTTTGCCAGGGGCGAGGTATTCCCCTGGAGCTGCACCGCTTTCCGTTCGTCGATTTTTCTCAGGCGCGAAACGATGCCTTGACGCACGCACGTGCGTCGGCGCTCGCGTTCGATTACCTCCTTCTGCTGGATGCCGACATGCAGCTGGTCGTGAAGGATGTGGGTTGGCTGGAAGCGCTCAACTGCGACGCGGCACAGCTGATTCAGCAGAGCGGCTGCCTTGCCTACGCGAATGTGCGGATGCTTCGGCGGCACGCGGCGGCGCGTTACGTAGGCGCCACTCATGAGGTGCTGGTGGTGGACGGCTACACCCAGCGCCTGGACAGCGCGCACTTCGTCGACCATGCCGATGGGGCCAACCGGCCTGAGAAGCTCAGCCGGGACGAGCGCCTGCTGCGTGGCGCCCTTTCGAATGACCCGGCTGACACCCGTGCGATGTACTACCTCGCGCAGACGCTTCGTGATGCCGGGCGTCATGCCGAGGCGGCGGAGTGGTACGAGCGCCGGGTTGCCGCGGGAGGGTGGGAGGAGGAACGCTGGCACGCGCAGTACCGTGCGGCGCAGGAGCGCCTCGCCGAAGGCGACGGGGATGCGTTCGTCGCGGGCTGTCTCGACGCTTACGCAATGCGTCCTCATCGCAGCGAGCCCCTGGCGAGCCTCGCTCGTCACTATGCCGCCACACAGCGTCATGACGCAGCCCTGCTTCTCCTCGAGCAAGCGCAGGCGATCCCTTACCCGGCGCAGGACATCCTGTTCGTGGAGTCGGATGCCTACGGTGACAGTGTTCGTGAGCTGATTTCCATATCGGGGTTCTACAGCAACCTCGCATCCCGACGGGCGAGGGGAAGGGCAACGGCCGAGAGCCTGGCGATCGACGCGGGCCTGCCACCCCTGATGCGGTCCACGGCCCGGAGCAACCTGTTCTGGTACGCGCCGCGCATCGAGCAGGTTTGCCCAGGCGCCGTTTGTCAAAGGCTTGCCATCGACTTGCCCCCGCCGTTCGTGGCGATGAATCCTTCGATAGCGCGGGAGGGAGATGCCTATCTCGCGGTGATCAGGGGTGTCAATTACCGCATCCAGCAGGGCCGATACGTCATCCACGACGAGCGTGGCGTGGTGCGGACACGAAACTTCCTGGCACGCCTTGGCGCAGACTTCAGTGTGTTCGCTCTGCGGGAAATCGGTGAACCCGAGCAAGCGTCGCGGTACGAGGGCTCGGCCATTCAGGGGTTTGAGGACTGTCGCCTGATGCGGTGGGGGGATCGCTGGCAGTGCTCGGCTACGGCTCGCGACCTCGGTGCCGATTCACTGGCTCGAATGGTGCTGCTGGCGCTCGACGATCGGGGCGACTTCATGGATGTTCGCCAGATGATCGGCTACGGTGATGGCCTTCATCAGAAGAACTGGATGCCGGTTCCTGGGCCGGTGCCAACCTTTGTCTACGGGTGCTCCCCCTCAGTCGTGCTGCGCTGGAATGAGGCAAGCGCCCGGGTTGAGGTCGCCTCAAGGGCCGATCCGGGCTGCGAGTTGTCCCACTGGCGCGGCGGCACACCACTGATGCCCTGGGAGGATGGGTATCTCGCCCTGGTTCATGAGGCCCGCGATACGGAAGCTGGGCGGGAGTATGTGCATCGCTTCGTTCGCTTCGACGCGCTTGGGTTACCGATTGAGGCGTCGCTTGCGTTTGTGTTTCTCAGGCCGGGGATCGAGTTCGCCGCCGGGCTGGCAGAGGGCCCCGATCCTGCGGAGCCGGAGCTGGTCGTCTCCTTCGGGGTCAGTGACAGCGAGGCGTGGGTGGCGCGCATTCCCCGTGCCGGGGTCGGGGCAATGCTTGTACCCCTTCGGAAATTGGGTGAAGCCTCCACTCCGCTATAATTCGCGGCAGCTGAACGGTTACCAGGCCCACGGAGAGGTGGCAGAGTGGTCGATCGCGTCAGACTCGAAATCTGAAGTACGGCTTGTCCGTACCGTGGGTTCGAATCCCACCCTCTCCGCCA
>JAFMJY010000096.1 GCA_017853245.1 Burkholderiales bacterium
GCAGCCCCCTTGACCGCGAATCCCACGACATCCAGCTGAACATACATCTCCGGCTCGAAACCCGGGGGCGCCTTGAAGTTCGGCGGAACCTGAGACCGAATGCTGAGGGTATCCACCAGCAGGAAGGGTTCGGCCGAGTCTATCGCCAACAACACCCGGCGCAGCGCGTTGGCGTTGGCGCTGAGCTGCGCCGAGACAGCAAGTTGCCGAACGGCGCCATCGTCCTTGGGCTGCGCAACCTGAACGCTCGTCACGCGAGCACCTCCCGCCTCGATGATGCGACGCACTTGCTCCTGAACCTCGGCAGCCGCAAGCGAGGGCGCCGTGGCCTTCAAATAAAACTTTCGGCTGCCCTGTGCCTTGACCCCCTCCAGCTTGCGCTCCAGAGCCGGACGCGCTTCCGACAGGCGTTCGTATCGCTCCAGCCGCTGGCCCAAGTCATCGAGGGCGGTGTCGTAGTGGTGATGGGCCGCCCAAAGCGGCACCATGATCAACAGGGCAACCCCGATCACCGCCGCGGCCAACAGGCTCAGCGCCACCCGTCGACGCGCCCCACCCGGAATCGTGAATACGAGAGCGGTCACTGACGCGCCCCCGGTGCTGGTGGTTGTGCAGGGGCTTGCTGCGACGGCTGCTGGCCCGGAGCGGCCGTCGCAGGCGCAACGAGCGACTCCTCGGGAATTGGCGATGGCAGGTCCCGCAGCTTCAGTTCTGCCGCCAGCAGGTACCGTTCAGTGTTGGGTGTTGCTCCCTTGGTGAGCGGGGATTTGAAGGTGGCATTGGCGAACAGCCCCGACCGCTCGAGAACCTCGACAAGCGCCGACGACGACCCCGTTTCACCAGCAATCTGCACCTCGCGAGTCTTGGGGCCTGGCTTGACGTCCAGTTGCTGTACCCAAGTGTTGTCCGGAAGCTGCTTTGCGAGCTCCTCGACAAGTTGCGCCATCGGCGTCTGCGCGAGCTTCTTGGCGAGAAGCAAGTTGTGCTCCTTGGCAAGCGTCTCGATTTCGGCAGCTACCCGAGACGACACGTCTGCTGCCGCCTTGGCCTTCTCGACACGCGGCAACAGAGCGCTCACCGATTCCCGCTTGAGCCACACGGGATAAACCAGTGCCGCGACCGCCATGAACGCTGCCAGCCCCGCCAAAGCGCGCGTGGCGAGCACCTCCCTGCTGAGCACGGGCCGGTCACGCTGATCCCGGGGCATGAGATTCAAGGAGCTGGCGCCACCAGCGAATTCGTCCAGCAAGCCAACCCCGAGCACGTGGGCGCCCCCGGCGCGCAGGTCGGCCACCCTCGCCTCGACCAACTCCCGCGGCGCAACGGCGAGCCGTAACCTCAACTGCTTCTCTGCTTCGTCTCGGCCAGTGACGCGATATCCGAACCACGCCTTCTCGGCCGTCAGGGGCGTCAGGCGGTCGAGCTCGTAGCCGACCGCTTCGTCAAGCGACTCCTCTGCGGCGAGCGGTAGCACCGCCTCTCGCACGACCGACTCCGACGGACCGAGCAAGACCCACAGGTTTGCGTGGTTAAGGGGTGTGCCGGTTTGCTTGCCGACCGCTGGAGCCAGCTCACCGGAAGCTGTCAAACCGTCCCGGGTTATCGCGAATGTTTTCCACCGGCCTTCGACCAGGGATACCGGTGTTTCCAATCCGGTGCGCATCCGAGCACGCAAGCCCTCCGGGAGCATCCCGAGCAGCTCCTCACGCCACCAACGAAAAAACTCCCGAGCCGTCGCGATCGGAACTGCGGGCGGCACCTTCGCCCCAGGCGACATGACTGCTTCAGCGGGCACTGGCGGCTCCGGCACTCGCGGGCGACTGCGCAACTGCCACGGTGCGACGCGGCACCTCTCGCCAAGCCAAGACAGCGAAAGGCCGCCTGGGCGCCTGTGGCGTAGGGATGGCAACGGCCTCACGAGAGACGGTCAGCCCCTCGGGGTTCGTCACATCCACCCGGACAGTCACGGCGGCCATGCGAGCGTAGTTGGCGAAAGCCCCAGCCGCCGCAAACGGGGGAGGAGGGCGATTCTCTTTGAGCGCAGCGTCCCGCTGGGAGAGGTACTCGTCCACCGCCTCCTCCGATACCGAGGGGATCGCAAGCAAGGCCTCACGCGACGCGAAGTGCGGGTTGACTCCAGGCTGGCGGGAGTAAACCGTGATCAAGTTCGCCAAACGCTGATAAGTTTCCGCGCGCATTCCCAGCACCAGTTGGAGCTCCTCGACCGACTGAAACAGTTGATTGGCCGGCCTCCCCGGCAGGCCCGCTGCCGCGTAATCGGGCTCCTCGGCGCCATTGGGGCGGCGAAGGCCATCCGCGTCACGCCAATCCAGAATGGCGTCGAGCACCCGGGCTGCGTCTGCCTCCTCAAGCCCCGCACGGCGCAGAAGCCCTTGGATCAACGCGTCATTGCCCGCATTAAGGTCAATCCTAGCAGACTCGTCCGCCACGCTGACCTTCACGTCGTGGCCATCGAACGACCAGGCCTGTTGTTGCACGCCGCGCCGCCACACGCCGGGCTGGCCCTGCGGCTTCAAGATGTCAATGAGCGCGCGAACGACCGCAGCCCGCGCCACGGCCTCGATTCGCGCAAGGTCCGACGCGTTGCGCATGGCCCGGGCATCGGTTCGCGTCGAATAAAGAAAGCTGCCACTGATTGCCAGAAGCAGGGTGACGACCCAGACCACCAGGACCAGGGCGATTCCCGATTGCCGGCGCAGGCCCACGCTCACCGCCTCGGGACGCAGTTGCGCTGAAAGTTGGCCTCGATGCAGCCGCCCTCTTCGGCAATGCGCAAGGCCACAACCATGTCGGGCAAGGCCATCGAGTCCAAGGTGGCCGACAGGCGCACGTGGGTCGGCAGGCGCTGTGGGAAACGCCACACGTCCGCCCACGCCGGGGCCGCCGCGTCATTCTCTGCGCCAAAGTAGCTGAATCGCACAGACTCCACCCCCTCCAGCACCGTGAAAGGCTTGGATCCATCCAGTGGGCCGAAGTCAGCCTCCGCCGCGGCAGCAAGGGTCCGGCGCATGACTACCCTGCCCAACTCGCGCCCCGAGCCGCGCTCATACAGAAATGAAACGAACGCGAGGCCACCCCCACCCAGATGGGCAGGACGCATCGATACGAAGCGAACACCTTCCGCGTCACCCTCGAAAGCCAGGCGCATCACGGTGGAGTCCTTGAACCGCCAGGGAAATGCAGAGGCCAGCTCGCGGCGCAGAAACGTCGCCGTCAGGGAGACTTGGTCAGCGCGATCTCCGCGCGCCGAGCCCGCATCCCAAGCACGCGCCGCCGTCCGAAGCCCGGCGAACAGCATCGCGAGCATCACGGCAAGCAGCGTCAGGGCGAGAGTGACCTCCACGAGCGTGAACCCGGCGGGGTCGCGTTTCCTCATGGGCGGGGCGCGAACTGAAGGGTGACGAGCCGGACGTTTCGGTCCCTGCCGTCCGCAGCCCGCCAGCTCACGGTGGACTCCAGCCGCACCAGGCGAACGGGGGTAAAAAACTCGGGGGCCGCCCGCGCCTCATCGGATTCCTGCCGCTCATCGTAGGGCGTCACTTCGAGCGCCCATTGAAACGGGGCTGCATCGCCGCCCGACCGGCCCTCAGTGAGCTTCTCGACGGCCGTAGCGTCGTCCAGCCGGGACTGGGCGATCATGACCGCCCTCGCATACTCATCGGCGAGCTGCGCGTCCCGAAGCCCCGCCGAGAAAATCTGCAGCAGGGCCGCCAAGGTCACCGCGAACAACACGAAGGCCGTCAGCACCTCGAGGAGGGTGAAGCCCCCCGAGCGCCCTGGTGCACACAGGCCCGAGGCCCCGCTACGCGCCATCACGGATGGTCACGCGCCCGGTCAACCAATCCACGTCGACCAGCAGTTGGCTGTCGCCAGCACCCTGCAGCGTGACCCGCCCTCCCGTGGAGCTGCCATCGGGGTAGAAGCGGATGGATCCGCGCTGCTCGTCGACGATCTCCGATTGCGCCGTATAGAGCTTGAGGCTCAATCGCTCAGGAAGGGCATGGGGCCGGCCGCGCCCCTCCACCTCGATCCGGCGTCTCTCGAGATCGACCAAGAGCGCTGTGGGCTCCTGCCGGGCAATGGCCGTGCCCCGGGCGTCACGCAGCCCGGCGGCGACGGCGCGCGCGGCGCTCTTCAGCTGGGCCCCCGATACGCCGCTCCCCGAAAGCCTCAGCACCAGCAGGTAGCCACCCGCTGCGATGACGAGGACCAGCAACACCTCCAGCAGGGTGAACCCCGAGCGAAATGGGCGCAGCCTCATCAATTGCGTATGTCGCGATTCTCGCCGTCGCCACCCTCGCGCCCGTCGGCGCCGAGCGAGACAAGGTCGTAGCCGCCGCGCTCGGCGGGCGCGCGGTAGATGAAGTCGCGCGACCACGGATCCTTCAGTGTCTTGGCGTCCTTCAGGTACGGCCCGTTCCAGTTGGCGGCCCCGCCAGGAGCGGTCAGCAAGGCGTTGAGGCCTTCCTGGGTGTTGGGAAAGCGGCCCACGTCGAGTTTGTAGAGCTCCAGGGCGCTGCCGATCTGCTCGATCTGGACCTTGGCCCGCTCGCCGCTCGCGCGGCCGAGGCTGTTGAACACGCGAGGCCCGACCATCGCCAGGATGACGCCGATGATCACGAGCACCATGACCAACTCAAGGAGCGTGAATCCGCGCTGGGGTCGAAAGGGGGAAGGCGTGCGGGCGAAGGGCATGGCGTCTCCTGGGTGAAACGGTTCAGAGCGGCAGATCGTAGACCGACAGCATGGCAGCCAAAATGGACAGGATCACCGTGCCCACGACGGCCGTGAGAAACAGGATCATGACGGGCTCGAGCAGCGCGAGCGCCCGCTTGACCGCCCGCGCCACCTCGCGGTCGTAAACCTCCGCCACATCCAGCAGCATGCGGTCGAGCCGCCCGGTCTCCTCGCCCACCTGGATCATGTGGACCGCGAACGGCGGAAAGCGCCGGGCTTCCTGCAGGGGCCGGGCAAACCCGCGACCCGTCTTGAGCTCGCGGCCGGCGTCCGACAGGCCGGCGGCAAGGTACGTGTTGCTCATGGTTTCTCGCGCAATGGGCAGCGCGTTCACGAGCGACACCCCATTGCGAAGCAGCGTCCCCAGCGTGCGGGCGAGGCGGGCGGTCTCGACCTTGCCCGCCAGATCGCCGACGATCGGCAGCCGCAGGACGTGTCGATCCCAAGCGAGCTTTGCCGACGGCGATTCGAGGCGCTTGGCGACGAGATAGGCCGCAGCCACGGCGCCGAGGATCAGGGCCCACCAGTACGCGCGCATGATGGCCCCCGCACCAAGGACCACCGACGTGATCCAAGGCAAGGCCTTGCCGCTCTGCTCGAAGATCGGCTCAAACTGCGGCACCACGACCGCGAGAAGAACGACCACGGACACGAAGGCGACCGCCAGCAGGATGACCGGATAGATGAGGGCTGATTTCACGCTCTCGCGCAGTTCCTTGGCGCGCTCCATGAACTCGGCCAGGCGTTGAAGCACGTCCCCCAACGAGCCACCCGCTTCGCCTGCGCGCACCATGTTCACGTAGAAGCGGGAGAAGACGCCGGCCTGGTTATCCAGCGCCTTCGAGAGGGCGGCGCCGCCGCGAACGTCGTTGCGAACGGCGCGCAGTACCGCCCCGACGCGATCCGTCTCGGCGAGCCCCACCAGGATCTCGAGACTGCGGTCCAGCGGCAGGCCCGCATTGAGCAGCGTGGCGACCTCCCGGGTAAAGACCGTCACCTCGTCCTGCGTCACCCCCTTCGCCCGAAAGGGAAGCCGAAAGGGGGCCCGACGGGCGGGGCCCGACACGTCGGCCGACCCGGCCAGCGCGGCCCTGAGGGGCGTATAGCCCATGTCGCGCAGCCGTTCGATCACGCCCTTCTGGGAGGCGGCATCCATCGCCCCCTCGAGCACCTCGCCGGCAGGCGTTACCGCCTTGTACTGGTAGAGCGCCAAGCCGCCTCAGTCCTCGCGGGTCACGCGCAGGACTTCCTCGACGGTGGTGACGCCAGCGGCAGCCTTGCGAATGCCGTTGTCGAACATGGGCTCCATGCCCTCCTCAATCGCCGCGGCTCTCAAATCGGCGGAGTTGGCGTGTCGCATCACCAACGAACGCAGTCGGTCCGTCATCGGCAGCATTTCCATGATGCTCAGGCGCCCGCGGTACCCGGTGCCGCTGCAGTGGCTGCACCCCTTGGGGTGATAGAGGCGCACCTCGCCCACGGGCACGAACCGCCGAAGGCCCATTTGCTCCACCACTTCCGGCAGCGCAGCGTAGGGCTCCCGGCAGTGAGAGCAAAGCTTGCGCACCAGGCGCTGCGCCAGGATGCCCACGACCGTCGACGTGAGCAGATAGTCCTCCACGCCCATGTCGAGCAGGCGGTTGACGGTGGAGGGCGCATCGTTCGTGTGAACCGTGGAGAGCACCAGGTGGCCGGTGAGCGCCGACTGGACGGCGATCTCGGCCGTTTCCAGGTCGCGAATTTCCCCGATCATGATCACGTCGGGGTCCTGGCGCACGATCGAGCGAAGGGCGTTGGCAAACGTGAGGTTGATCTGCGGCTTGACCTGGATCTGGTTGATGCCAGGCATCTGGTACTCGACCGGGTCCTCGACTGTGAGGATCTTCACATCGGGCTGGTTCAGGCGGTCGAGCGCGGTGTAGAGCGTCGTGGTCTTGCCGGAGCCTGTGGGGCCGGTGACCAGCAACACGCCGTGGGGCTGGCTCAACGCCTCGAGGAAAATCTCGAGGGCCTTGCCGTCGAACCCCAGGGCCGCAAAGTCGAGGTTGACGCCCCCTTTGTCGAGGATTCGCAGCACGACGCTCTCGCCGTGCATGGTGGGAACCGTCGACACGCGAAGGTCGATTTCTTTGCCCTGGATTCGCAGTTTGATGCGCCCATCCTGCGGCAGGCGCCGTTCGGCGATGTCCAGGTTCGCCATGATCTTGACCCGCGAGATCACGGCCGCCGACAGTCGACGGGGCGGGCTCTCGACTTCCTTCAGCACGCCGTCGATGCGGTAACGCACGATCAGGCGGTTCTCGAACGGTTCGATATGAATGTCCGACGCGCGGCTTTCCAGCGCGTGGCTGATGAGAAGGTTTACGAGGCGGATGACCGGCGCCTCGGAGGCGAGGTCCTTGAGCTGCTCGACATCGCCCAGGTCTTGCTCATCGTCCCGGGACGAAATGTTGTCCACGATCTGTCCCATGGACGACTTGCCGGCGCCGTAGAGGCGCTCGAGCGCCGCCTCCAGTTCGGTCTCCACCGCAAGCTTGGGCACGATGGGCCGGCCGGCGACCAAAGCGAGCGAGCGCAGGGTGAAGGCGTCCGTGGGATCGGCCATCGCCACCACCAACCCGTCCTCCGTTTCCGCAAGCGGCACGGCCTTGGCCTCACGCAGGAAGCGGTACGACACCTGCTCGTCCAGCACGGGCAGTTCCGGATAGTCCGAGGGCGCCGCGATTGCCACGCCCAGCACCTCGCTCAGCGCGTCGGCCAGGTCTCGCGCCGACACCAACCCCAGGCGCGAAAGAATGACGCCCAGCCGGTCTCGGCTCTCCCCCTCCTGCAGGCGCAGCGCCCGTTCAAGGTTCGCAGGGTCGAGCTTGCCCCGGGCGACGAGAATCTCGCCCAATCGGGGGGAAGCACTTGGCTGCAGCAGGGCGGACATGAGCCCTAAATTATAGAGGGGATACCCCTCCGACGCTCGGGCGACGCGCCTGGTTCCTCAATTGACGGCGTCGGGCGGGGGCAACTGCCGAAGGCATTCCTCGAGTTGGCTCTGCCACGGTGGAGGGGAAAACCCAAAAGTCGCGCTGAACCGCTTGCAGGAGAGCACCGAGTAAGCCGGACGGCGCGCGGGCGTGGGATACGCCGAAGTGCCGATGCGAACCACCCTCGGGGCTCGAGCAGCCCCCCGGGCCGCAGTGCGCGCAAAAATGGCCTCGGCGAACCGCGCCCAGGTGGTGGTGCCCGATGAGGTCAGGTGGTAGATGCCGGAGGCCACGCCCCGAGGCGGAATGGATCGGAGCGCACGCAGCGTCGCGCTGGCCAGAAACAAGCTGGAGGTCGGCGACCCGCGCTGGTCATCGACGATGCGCAACTCATCCCTCGCCTCCGCGAGCTTGAGCATGGTCAGCAGGAAGTTCTTGCCGCGCGGCCCGTAGACCCAGGAAGTCCGGAACACCAGGTGCTTGCACTGCGCCGCGGCGATGCGCCGCTCGCCTTCCCATTTCGAGCGCCCGTAGGCATTGATCGGCGCCGGCTCATCGCCCTCGAGGTAGGGTGAGCGCTTGGCGCCATCGAACACGTAGTCCGTCGAGTAGTGAACGAGGGTGGCGTCCAGCCGGCGCGCCTCCTCGGCGAAAACCCCCGGCGCGACGCCATTGACCGCGAGGGCGAGCTCGGGCTCCGATTCCGCCCGGTCCACCGCCGTGTAGGCCGCAGCGTTCACGATCAGGGATGGGGCGACCTCCCGGCAGGCTCGCCGGATCGCCCCGGAATCCGCAAGGTCCAGCCCCGTGCGATCGAAGGCATGCACGTGCCCGATTGTCGAGAGCGGCTCGCGCAGCGCCTGGCCGACCTGGCCATTGAGGCCCGTGAGCAAAATGCGCATCAGGGGAAAGCCGTGGCCTCGGCCAACGGCGAGCCCGCTGCATCCTTGGGCTTCAGGAGCGGTTGCGCGCCACCAAGCGGCCAATCGATGCCCACGGTCGGGTCGCTCCAGAGGAGCGATCGCTCGTGCTCGGGGGCGTAGTAGTCGGTGGTCTTGTAGAGGAACTCGGCCGACTCGCTGGTGACGAGGAAGCCGTGAGCAAAGCCCTCGGGCACCCAGAGCATGCGGCGGTTGGCGGCCGAGAGCATTACGCCCGCCCATTTTCCAAAGGTGGGCGAAGACTTGCGCAGGTCCACGACCGCATCGAAGACCTCACCCGCGGTCACCCGCACCAGCTTTCCCTGCGGCTGGCGGATCTGGTAGTGCATGCCCCGCAACACATGGCGCGCCGAGCGCGAGTGGTTGTCCTGCACGAAGTCCACGTTCCGCCCCGTCGCCTCGCGGAAGGCGCGCCGGTTGTAGCTCTCGAAGAAGAAGCCGCGGTCGTCGCCAAAGACCTGGGGCTCCAGGATCAACACATCGGGGATGGCGGTGGGGGTGACGAGCATGGGTCAGTAAATCGTGTCGCGCAGGATCTCGAGGAGGTATTGCCCGTAGGCGTTCTTTTTCATCGGGTCCGCCAAGCGTGCAAGTTGCTCGCCATCGATCCAGCCCTGCCGCCAGGCGATCTCCTCCGGGCAACACACCTTGAGGCCCTGGCGGCGCTCAATGGTCTCGATGAACTGGGCCGCCTCGAGCAAACTTTCGTGTGTGCCGGTGTCCAGCCACGCCGTTCCGCGCCCCATCACCTCAACGGAGAGCCGGCCCTCGGCCAGGTACTGCCGATTCACGTCCGTGATCTCGAGCTCCCCGCGCGCCGAGGGCTTCATGGTGGCGGCGATGTCCAGCACCCGGTTGTCGTAGAAGTAGAGGCCGGTCACCGCGTAGCGGGATTTCGGCGCCTTGGGCTTTTCCTCGAGCGAGATCACGCGGCCAGCCGCGTCGAACGCCGCCACGCCGTAGCGCTCGGGGTCCTTGACGGGGTAGGCGAAGACGGTCGCGCCATCCCGGCGCTCGAACGCTCGCGTGAGGCCGGTGGCGAGATCATGGCCGTAGAAGATGTTGTCGCCAAGAACGAGGCAGGAGTCATCGCGGCCCACGAACTCCCGCCCGATGATGAAGGCCTGCGCGAGGCCCTCGGGCTTGGGCTGTACGGCGTAGGAGAGGGATAGCCCCCAAGCCTTCCCATCGCCCAGGAGCTCCGCGAACCGCGGCGTGTCCTGGGGCGTGGAGATCACCAGAATCTCCCGGATGCCGGC